>CBFCWF010000256.1:0-5629 GCA_965601425.1 uncultured Chromatiaceae bacterium
CATGCGCAGATAGTACGCCGTCTCGACCTCGTCCATCGGCAATACCGGAAGGTCCGACAGCTCGCCGGGCTGGAATGCGAGGTGGGGCACCCGGTTCTCGGGGTCAGTGGTCAGCGTGCGCGTCACGTCGATGATGTCGGCGACCACTGCCGAAGCGGTGGGCAACGACCCTGCGCCGGCCCCGTAGTACAACGTGGGCCCCACCGCATCGCCCTTGACCAGCACCGCGTTCATGACCCCATCGACGTTCGCGAGCAGTCGACGTTTCGGGACCAGGGTCGGATGTACACGCAACTCGATGCCCCGGTCCGTGCGCCGCGTCACCCCCAGGTGCTTTATGCGATAGCCAAACTGCTCGGCGTAGGTGACGTCCAGCGGTTCGATGCGGCTGATCCCTTCCGTGTAACACCTGTCGAACTGCAGCGGGATGCCGAACGCCAGCGACGCCAGGATGGTCAACTTGTGTGCGGCATCGATACCCTCGACGTCGAATGTCGGATCGGCCTCCGCATAGCCGAGCGCCTGCGCCTCGGCCAGCACATCGGCAAAGTCACGGCCCTTGTCCTTCATCTCGGTCAGGATGAAATTGCCTGTGCCGTTGATGATGCCGGCAATCCACTCGATGTGGTTCGCCGCCAGTCCCTCGCGCAAGGACTTGATGATCGGAATGCCGCCGGCGACGGCCGCCTCGAACGCGACGGTCACGCCCCTTCTCTGTGCGGCCTCGAATATCTCGTTGCCATGCAGCGCGATCAGCGCCTTGTTGGCGGTGACCACGTGCTTGCCGTTCTCAATGGCCTTGAGCACCAGCTCACGGGCAGGCGAGTAGCCCCCGATCAATTCCACGACAATATCGATCTCAGGATTGTCCACCACGTCGAAGGCGTCTTCGGCCACCTCCAGCGCATCCAGCCCGACGAGCCCCGCGGCGTCGTAGGCACGTGCCGCAGCGTGCGCGACGACGATCCCGCGACCGGCGCGGCGTGCGATCTCCGCCGCGTTTCTCACCAGTACGTTCAGGGTGCCCCCACCCACGGTACCGAGGCCCAACAGGCCGACTTTGACAGGATTCACCTAGCAGTCTCCCAATGATTTAGCCAGCCGGACCGCACCCTCATTCCGGCAGATTGATCGCGCCATCGCGGCGGAACATTTCCTTGATACCGCGCAGCGCCTGGCGCGTGCGGTGTTCGTTTTCGATCAGCCCGAAACGCACATGATCGTCACCGTAGGAGCCGAACCCGATCCCGGGCGCTGCGGCGACCTTCGCGTCGCGCAACAGCTTTTTCGAAAACTCCAGGGATCCCATCTGCCGATAAGGTTCCGGTATCGGTGCCCAGACGAACATCGTCGCCTTCGGTTTCTTAACCGTCCAACCCATCGCGTTGAGACCGTCGCACAGCACGTCGCGTCGCCGCTGGTACCTGTCGCGGATCTCGCTCACACACTCCTGGGGCCCTTCGAGCGCGGCAATCGCGGCGACCTGGATCGGCGTGAACATGCCATAGTCGAGATACGACTTTATCTTGGCCAGCGCCGCCACCAGTGTCTTGTTTCCCACCATGAAACCCACCCGCCAGCCCGGCATGCTGTAGGTCTTCGACATCGAGTAGAACTCGACCGCGATATCTTCAGCGCCACGCACCTGGAGTATCGAGGGCGCCTTGTAGCCATCGAAGGAAATCGCAGCGTATGCCAGATCGTGGATCACCCAGATGTTGTTGGTGCGCGCGATCTCGATAATCCGCTCGAAGAAATCCAGATCGACGCACTCGGCCGTCGGGTTGCTCGGGAAGTTGACCACGAGCATCTTGGGTCGCGGCCAGGATTCCTCAATCGCCTTGTGCAGTTCTTCGAAGAAATCGTGTTCCGGCGTCATCGGCACGTGGCGCACATCCGCGCCGGCGATGATGAAGCCGTAAGGGTGGATCGGGTATGCGGGGTTGGGTACCAGAACCGAGTCGCCGGGCCCCATGCAGGCGAGCGCCAGATGCGCCAGGCCCTCCTTGGAGCCGATCGTGACGATGGCCTGCGTATCCGGGTCCAGACTCACATCGTACTGTTCCCTGTACCAGTTGCAGATCGCCCGCCGCAGGCGCGGGATACCGCGCGACACCGAGTAGCGGTGAGTCCCGTTGCGCTGGGCCGCCTCGACCAGCTTGTCGACGATGTGCTTCGGCGTTGGCTGGTCTGGGTTGCCCATGCCGAAGTCGATGATGTCCTCGCCACGTGCCCGTGCCGCCGCCTTCAAATCGTTCACGATCGCGAACACATACGGCGGCAAGCGTTTGATTCTGGGGAAATCTTCCATTTCGGGGGACGACACGGGTGGACCTCGGGCGCGGGACGGGACGAAAATCAGACGTCGTAAGCTACAGGAATGATGTTTAAAATGTCAATGAAATTAATCGATTAGCTTGTCAACGCCGACTCCCGCTCGGCGCTGACCCAACCCAGGACAGTGCCGATGAAAATGGCCCTCGACAACGCCAGCGGCGTCAACACCATCAAGCGCTACGAGCCCGGCAGGGTGCAGATCAAGGAGCGATCGTTCACCCGCAGCCTGATCGTACTGCCCCACCGACTGATCGCCGACTGGCATCCGGAGAACGTGCACGCACTGCGCACGGCCGATCTCGATCCGATCCTAGAACATCGGCCGGAGGTACTGATCGTCGGCACCGGCGAGACGCAGGTATTCCCAGACCCGGCGGCCTTCACGGGCCTGATGGATCTCGGCATCGGCTTCGAGGTCATGGACAATGCGGCCGCCTGCCGCACCTACAACATCCTGCTCGCCGAGGACCGCCGGGCAGCGCTCGCACTGCTGCTGTCGCCCGATGTCGACTGACCGTTGGGTCCGGCCATGATGCAGGTCAACTGAAGGTCCTATCGGCGTGACGTGCGACGATCCGGCCGACTACACTAATAGCCTTCCTGCTTAAGAAGTACATGAGCGAAACCCACCGTGGAAGACACCCTGAAACGCCTGCTGGCGGCCGAATCCGCTGCCAGTGAGTTGGCAGAAAAGGCACAGGCAGACAGCGAACGCCTGGTGCAAACGACGCTTCACGAAGCCCGCCAGCAAGAAGAACGCTTCGAGGCACGCGTGCCGGAACTGCACGCGGCGTTCCTCGAAAAGTCGGACCAGCGCGCCCAACAGACCGTGGCCGAGATGGAACGGCGCTTCCAGGAGCGGCTCGGCCAACTGCGGGATGCCGCGGAAACCCACGAAGAGGCCGCGCTCGAGGCCGCGTTTCGCACACTGCTCGGCCAGAACGACGCCAGACAGCCGTGAGCCGGCTCGCCGACCAGGCCTACCTGCGCACCCGCCTGGCGATCATGACCGCCAATCTGCTCGGGCGCGACCGACTCGACCAACTGCTGGAACTCCCGCTGGATGAGTTGGCCGCCACCACCGGCTATGCGGAGGTGACGGGCGGCAACGAGGCGTTGCGTCTCGCCGCCTTCGAGCGTGCGTTGATGCAGACCTGGCTGGACGAGCTGAGTGCACTGCTGCGCCCCTTGGCGGGCCCTGCGCGGCGCCTGCTCACCCAGTGGGCCAGTCGCTACGAACTGCTCAATATCAAGGCCCTGGTGCGCGGCAAGATCGGGCAGCTCCCGAACGAGGAGATCGAGCGCAGCCTGTTCGAGCTGCCGGGCTTCCTGAGCCTCAGTCACGACGAGCTGCTGAACACCGATAGCGTCCCCGAGCTTTTGCGTCACTTGCAGAAGACGCGCTATCAGCGCCTCGCCGACCAGGCATTGCGCCAGTACGAAGAGCGCCCGGATCCGTTCCTGCTCGACGCCACGCTGGACCAGCAGTTCTATAGCGATCTGATCAACCGTGCGCAGCAGCTGTCTGGCCATGATCGCAGCGAGACGCTGGACCTGATCGGCCGCATCGTCGACCGCCACAACCTGGTCTGGAGTCTGCGTTATCGCTTCAACTACCGGCTGCAGCCGAGCGAAATCCTGTACCTCGCCATCGACGGCGGCCGAGTGCTGAATCGCGCCGTGCTGCAGCAGATACTGCAAGGCGAAACGCTGGAGGATGCGCTGCGGACTCTCCCGTCGAATCTGCTGAGCGAAGGCGACATGCCGGGGCAGATCACGTTGATCGAGGCCGCGCTGCGTAACGACCTGTTCGCCCACGCGCGACGTGCGATGCGCCGCAGCCCCTCGGCGCTGACCAGCGTACTCGCCTATCTGGTACTGCGCTACGGTGAGATCACCAGACTCTATGCGATCGTCCATGCGCGCGTGCGCGGCGTCAGCAACGATTTGCTACGTGCCGCAATCGAACCGCTCACCGAGGCGGCCTCATGATCCGGGCTGGCTACGACATGCGGCACATCACGCTGAAGCTGATGCGCGAGGACCTGCCGCGCGCAAGCCTGGTATTGGCTGAAATGGAGGCCTTCGCCCCCGATGACCGCCCGCTGCTCGAGTCCGAACTGCCGGAGATACCCGGCGCAACTTTCCGGACACGTATCCGCCGTGCCTGGGGCCACCTCGACCGACTGGTCGGCCTGCTCGGCGAGCTGCCGCCGGATGGCCAGGATACGCCGTTGCTGGTCCTGCGCCGGGGTCAGCTCATCGAAATCGACCAATGGTTGACCGAGGCCTGGCAGCAGTGCTCCCCCTGTGACGAGGCATTGCATCGCATCGAGGAAGAGTTCCGCGATTTGCATCAAATGGAAAAATCCCTCGAGGACCTCGCGGACCTGGATGTCGACCTGGGTCGCCTGCAGGGCACGCATGAGCATCTGGATATGCGCATCGGCACGCTGCCGGCAGCCAATCTGTCGCGCCTGCGCGATGTCCTCGCGCTGTCGAACCATTTGATCCTGAATGTCGCCGGCGACGGCGACACGCGACGGGTCCTGATCGCCGGGCGCCGCGAGGATGAGGCAATACTCGACAGTGTGCTGCATGCAGCGGCCTATCAACCCCTCACGATCCCGGAAAGCTTCAACGACAACCCCAGCGCACTGCGCGACGAACTGGGGGCGCGCCGCCAGAAGCTCGAGAAAGACTGCAAGCGATTGCACAGCAGACTCGCCAACTGGTCGAGCACCAATCGGCGTCAGTTGTTGCGCGCCCGGCAGCTGCTTGAGGCGGCCGAACCCTATGTGAGCCTGCAGGGTGCCGCGCGCAGCCGCGGACCGCTCGCCGCGATGCAAGGCTGGATCCCCGCCAGCCGCCTGGCCAAAGTCGAGGCGCAGCTGAACGAGGAGCTGAGCCTTCCCTTCCTGCTCGAGTCGCGCCCGCCGCGCGCCAATGAGCGCCACCTGGTTCCGGTACCGGTGAGAGAACGCGGTCTGCTCCAGCCGTTTGCCGCCCTGGTGCGCCAGTATGGCGTGCCGCGCTTCGGCGAGTTCGACCCGACGATCCTGTTCGCGATCACTTTCGCTGCAATGTTCGGCATGATGTTCGGCGATATCGGACACGGCGCAGTGATCGTGCTGACCGGCCTGCTGCTGCGTCGGCGTCTGCGCGGGTTCACCTACCTGTTCGTGCTGGCCGGCGCATCCGCGATGCTGTTCGGCTGGCTATACGGTAGCATCTTCGGTGTCGAACACTGGGTGCATCCGGCGTGGATCGCGCCCATGTCCGATCCGATCTA
>CBFCWF010000257.1:0-5592 GCA_965601425.1 uncultured Chromatiaceae bacterium
CTAGCACCGCATCCCTGGCCCGGGCAGGCGGCCGACCATCCGGTCTTCCCGATATCGGATCGTGAAACGATGCGAAATACTAACAAATAATTTTTATAACAGTAAGATATATATAGTTTTTAATGTCGATTCTAGAAACGATGACGTGCTGCCGGTGGGCATTCGATGGATTCCGGGCGCTTTGCGGGCCCATTGCGTTGACGGGTTCCCCTAGACTCGCAGGTCAGCGGGTGCGGACCGGCGCGCCGGGTCAGCGAACCGGATCCCCTGCACCCGGTAATGAACGCCGCGTCGCGGCGTTGAACCTTAACCCGATTGGAGGTGCAACGTGTCGAGAATAATCACCCTGCTAATGGTCGCCCTATGGGCGGGCGGCTTCGTTTCCTCTGTCTCTGCTGCGTCGCCGGCCCCCGCCGATGCGCGCGTGTATTTCATTACGCCGAGTGACGGTGCCGTCGTCAGCAGTCCGGTGACCGTGCAGTTTGGTCTGAGTGGCATGGGTGTCGCGCCGGCTGGCGTCGAAAAGGCGGACACCGGCCATCATCATTTGCTCATCGATCTGTCGGAACTGCCGGCGCCCGGCATGCCGCTGCCGGCGGACGATCATCACAAACACTTCGGTGGCGGGCAGACCGAAACCACGGTCGAGCTCGCGCCCGGGGAACACACGCTGCAGTTGCTGATGGGCGATCACAACCACGTACCGCACGAGCCACCGGTCGTCTCGGACAGGATCACGATAACCGTCCAGTAGCGCCTGGTTCCCTGGGTCGGCCGAGTCGCAGGCCGTCGTCCGGGCGGTGCCCGGCGCGCGGGTCGAGGCAGCCCAGGGGCCTCGCCGTCGACGGCACGTCATTGACGAGCCGGTCGGTCCGGCCGTCACCGACCGGCTGTCGATCGACCGGCGGGTCGGACCGCGCCCGTTACGCCGGGTCCCCGATCGCTGAGGGGGCAGCGGCCCGGGCCCGTCTCCCGTTGAACGATAGTCGCCGCTGCGGTGTCGAAACGGGGTTGCGATGGCACCCGCGAAAACGGTTGCCACAGATGCCGGATGAAACAACGAAAGGCGAGGTGTTATGAGACGGGCATTGCGAACATGCGGCTCTTGGCTGGTCGGGGCGATCCTGGCGGGTGGTCTGCTGCCGGGTTTGGCGGCGTCGGCGCCGCCCGTGCCGGTCATCGTCACGCCGGCCGCCCAGTCACCTTTCGAGGACAAAATCGAGGCGCTCGGCACGCTGCGGGCCAACGAATCCGTCGCACTGACCGCCTCGGTCACGGAGACGGTCAGTGCGCTGCATTTCGACGACGGTGACCGGGTCGATGCGGGCCAGGTCCTGGTCGAGATGACGAGTGCCGAGGAGCATGCCCAGCTGACCGAGGCGCTCGCGTTGGCCAACGAGGCGGAACGGCAGTTTCAGCGGGTCCGCTCACTGGCCACCCAGGGCACCGCATCGAAGTCACTACGCGACGAACGCAGCCGCGAATGGGAGACCGCACGCGCGCGCCTCACGGCGATCGAGTCCCGACTCTCCGACCGGCTCATCAAGGCCCCGTTCGCCGGTGTCGTGGGTTTGCGCGACATCAGTGTCGGTGCGTTGGTCGAGCCCGGCGATTTGATTACCACGCTCGATGACGACAGCGCGATGAAGCTCGACCTGTCCGTCCCGAGTGTCTACCTCTCGAGCCTGACACCGGGACTGCCCATCGCGGCGAAGACCCGCGTGTTCGGCGATCACGAGTTCAGCGGCGAGGTGCGGAGCGTCGACAGCCGGATAGACCCTGTCACCCGGTCGGTGGTCGTGCGTGTGCTGCTGCCCAATCCGGATCGTCTGCTCAAACCCGGCCTGCTGATGCAAGTGACGTTGCGAAAAAACCCGCGCCAGGCGCTGCTGATCCCGGAAGCGGCATTGATGCCCGTGGGCCGTGAACAGTTCGTGCTGATTGCGACACCCGGGGACGAGGGGCACCAGGTCGAGCGGCGCGCGGTCACGGTGGGGGCGCGTCGCCCCGGTGAAGTCGAGGTGCTGCAGGGCCTGGCCGTTGGCGAGCTGGTGATCACCCACGGGAACATGCGGGTGCGGCCGGGCCAGACGGTGCAGATAAGGGCCAGCGACGCCGGCGACCGGTCACTCGCCGAGCTGTTGGCGACGAAACCGACAGCGGTCGAGCGCGGTGATCGCCGGTGATCCTCTCTGACATCTCGATCACCCGTCCGGTCTTCGCCACGGTGCTCTCGCTGCTGCTGATCGCATTCGGCCTTGTCTCGTTCGACCGGCTGCCGCTGCGCGAGTACCCGGATATCGATCCACCGGTCGTGTCTGTCGAGACACTGTATCGCGGTGCAGCCGCGAATGTGGTCGAAAGCCGGATCACGCAGGTGATCGAAGACCGGATAGCGGGTGTCGAGGGCATCCGCTTCGTCGAGTCGGTCAGCGAAGACGGGCGCTCGGCCATCACGGTGCAGTTCGACGTCGATCGCGATATCGATGGCGCGGCGAACGATATACGCGACCGGGTCTCGACCGTACTCGACGACCTGCCTGACGAGGCGGAGCCGCCGGAGATACAGAAGGTGGACAGCAACGAAGACGTGATCATGTGGCTGAATCTGGTCAGCGACCGCATGAGCGTCCCCGAACTGTCGGATTACGCACGCCGCTACCTGGTCGATCGCTTCTCAGTGCTCGACGGCGTCGCGCGGGTGCGCGTCGGCGGCGGGCAGACATTTGCGATGCGGGTCTGGCTGGACCGCAGGGAGCTCGCAGCGCGCGAGCTCTCGGTCGGCGACGTCGAGGATGCGCTGCGTGCCGAGAACCTGGAGTTGCCGGCCGGCAGCCTGGATTCGGTGGACCGCCAGTTCACGGTGCGTGTCGCGCGCAACTTCCGGACAGCGGAAGATTTCGCCCAGCTCGTACTGGCGCGCGGTGCGCAGGGTTACCTCGTGCGCCTCGGCGATGTCGCACGTGTCGAGAAGGGCGCCGCCGAGACACGCACCTTTTTCCGCGGCAACGGGGTGCCGATGGTGGGCATTGGCATCATCAAGCAGTCCACCGCCAATACCATCGCCGTGGCCGATGCGGCGAAGGCCGAGATGGCCCGGATCAACAGCAGCCTGCCCGAGGGAATGCAGATCAAACAGAGCTACGACACCTCGGTGTTCGTCAAGGGCGCAATCGCCGAGGTGTACAAGACCCTGGGCATCGCGATCCTGCTGGTCGTGCTGGTGATCTTCGTCTTTCTCGGCAGTGCGCGCGCGACGCTCGTGCCGGCGGTCTCGGTGCCGGTGTCGCTCGTTGCGACCTTCTTTGTCCTCTGGATACTGGGGTTCTCGATCAACATCCTGACCCTGCTGGCGCTGGTGCTGGCGATCGGTCTGGTGGTCGACGACGCGATCGTGGTCCTCGAGAACATTCACCGGCGAATGGAACAGTACGGCGAGACGCCCCTGGTCGCGGCCTTCCGGGGTACACGCCAGGTCGCGTTTGCGGTGATCGCGACGACCGTCGTGCTGGTCGCGGTGTTTGTGCCGATCGCATTCCTGCAGGGAGACGTCGGCCGGCTGTTCTCGGAATTCGCCCTGACCATGGCGGCGGCGGTCACGTTCTCCAGTTTCGTCGCGCTGTCGCTGTCGCCGATGCTGGCCTCGCAGGTGCTTCCCCAGCATGCCGGCAAGGCCCCGCTCGCACGTGCAGTCGACCACGCGTTCGACAGGGTACGCAACGGCTACCTCTGGTTGCTGCGCGGCGCGCTGCGGCGCAGCTGGGTCATGGGCCTGGTCTTTCTCGGGATATTGGGTGGCAGCCATTGGCTGCTGCAGCAGATACCCGATGAATACGCGCCGAAAGAGGACCGCGGGGCCTTCTTCGTGCTGGTCAATGGGCCCGAAGGCGCCTCTTACGACTATATGAAGGCGTACATGGACGAGATCGAGCGACGTCTGATGCCGTTGGTCGAGGCGGGGGAGATCACCCGGCTGCTGGTGCGTGCACCGCGGACCTTCAGCAACTTTGCGATCTTCAACAGCGGCATCGTGATCAATGTGCTGGACGATTGGGACCGCCGGCGCAGCGCCTGGGAGATCATGGATGACGTGCGCCAACGGTTGTCCGACCTCCCCGGGGTGCGTGCATTTCCGGTCATGCGACAAGGCTTCGGCAAGCGCATCCAGAAACCCGTGCAGTTCGTGATCGGTGGCGGGACTTACGCGGAGCTCACTGAGTGGCGCGACATGCTGCTCGAGCGGATCGACGAATCCAATCCGGGGCTCGACGGCGTCGACTGGGACTACAAGGAGACCAAGCCGCAGCTCCAGGTCCTGATCGACTACGATCGTGCCGCCGATCTGGGCGTGACGGTCGGTGACATCGGCCGCACGCTCGAGACGATGTTGGGTTCGCGGCGTGTCACGACCTACATCGATGACGGTGAGGAGTACGACGTGATCCTCGAAGGCGAGCGGCTGGATCAGCGCACGCCGGGCGACCTGGCGAACCTGTATGTGCGTTCGCAACGCAGTGGCCGGTTGATCCCGCTGTCCAACCTCGTGCAGCTGGAGGAGGTGGCCGATTCGATCAAGCTCAATCGCTACAATCGAGTGCGCGCGATCACGATCTCTGCGAACCTTGCGGACGAGCTTGCGCTCGGCGACGCACTGGACTATCTCGAGGGTCTGGTCCGGGACAACTTGCCCGGCAAGGTGATCATCGACTACAAGGGGCAGTCGCAGGACTACAAGGCGAGTGCCGAGTCCATCCTGTTCGTGCTGCTGCTCGGCGGCTTGGTCGTGTTTCTGGTGCTGGCGGCGCAATTCGAGAGCTGGGTGCACCCGCTGGTGATCATGTTGACGGTGCCGCTCGCGATGGCTGGGGCGCTGCTGGGGCTGCACCTGGGGGGTTACAGCCTCAACATCTACAGCCAGATCGGGCTGATCATGCTGGTCGGCCTGTCTGCGAAGAACGGCATCCTGATCGTCGAGTTCGCCAACCAGTTGCGCGACGCGGGGCAGGCGTTCGATGCCGCGCTGCTCGAGGCAACCCGGGTGCGCTTTCGGCCCATCGTGATGACCGGCATCACGACCGCGGCCGGGTCGCTGCCGTTGCTGTTGTCGAGCGGGGCGGGTGCCGAGACCCGTTCCGTGATCGGCACGGTGATTCTTTACGGGGTACTCGCGGCGACGGTGTTCACCTTGTTCATCGTGCCGGTCGCCTATGATCTGCTGGCGCGCCGCACCGGCTCACCGAAGCAGCTGCAGCGGCGCCTGGAACAGGAGTCCGACCAAAGCGGCGGCTAGCCGTGGCGCGGTCAGCGCCGGGCCGCGCCATGTTGCGACCCGGGGGGTGTCCGCGTTCCGCTCAGTGCGCGTGCGACGGTCTCAGCCCTTGATATGGCAGAGCTTGCACTTGGTCGGGCCGGCCGGCTTTTCGAGTTCCTCCAGCGTGTACTTGTGGCAGCCCTTGCACTTGGTGTGGTACGCCTTTTGGTTCTTCGGCGCCAGGACCGAGAAGCCCTCGACCGCCGCCTTTTTCTTCTTGTGGCATTCGGAGCATCGCTTGATCGGCTCGCCCGCCTTGTGCGTATGGTGGCAGCTGTCGC
>CBFCWF010000258.1:0-5584 GCA_965601425.1 uncultured Chromatiaceae bacterium
TTCGAGATCGTCAACAGTTATGTCGCGAGCTCGCTGTCGTTCCTGCGCGTCGCGGCGTTCAGCCTGAACCACGTGGCACTCTCGCTCGCCGTCTTCACACTGGCCAACAGCATGGGCACGGTCGGCCACTGGATCACACTGATACTCGGCAATCTGTTCGTGATCGTGCTGGAAGGCATCATCGTGGCAATACAGACGCTCCGACTCGAGTACTACGAAGGCTTCTCGCGCTACTTCTATGGCGACGGCACCCCGTTCAAACCACTGCGCGTGGGCCGCCGGCAGAACACTCTCACCCGCTGATTCAGGAGTACCCATGACGACCATTATCGCCCTCCTCACCGTTGCCCTGCTGGGCATGATCGTGGCTGGCACCTACCTGCACTTCCGACCAATGGAAGCGGGCCGGGCACGGCGTCTGTTCATGCCGACCATCGCCACGAACATCGTGCTTTTTTTCGGCGCACAACTCGCCGCTGCGTTCCTGGGCGTAAGCGACGCCCTGGCCGCGTCGGAGGTCGCCGATGCGGCGGCGGGACCGGGCGCGATCAGTACCGGCATGGGTCTGGCTTTCATCGGTATCGCGCTGCCGACGGCCTTCAGTACGATCGCCGCCGGTATCGCCGTTGGCCCGATCGGCGCGGCGTCGCTGGCCGCGGTGTCCGAGAAGCCCGAGATGTTCGGGCGCACCCTGGTCTATCTGGGACTGGCCGAAGGCATCGCAATCTATGGTCTGGTGCTGTCGATCCTGCTGCTGAACCGGGTCTGAGGCAGCCGCATGGATCAGAACCGTCAATTGTTTCTTGGCGACGCATCGCTGGCCACCGGGTTCCGCCTGGCCGGCTTCGAGGTCTACCCGGATGCCGACGTCGCGGAGCTGGAACGCACGCTGGACCATCTGCTGGCATCACGCACCCCCGCTTTCGTCGTGATAGACCAGCCACTGGCAGAATCCGGTAGCCAGCGCCTGGAGCAGGTGCGGCGCGAGGGCGGGCGAATCCTGCTGACCCAGGTACCGCCGCTTTTCCGGCCCGGTGACATGCGCAGCGCGATCGACGACCGCATCCAACAGCTGCTCGGTCTGGACGGGGATGCGACATGAGCC
This sequence comes from uncultured Chromatiaceae bacterium, assembly GCA_965601425.1. GTDB lineage: Bacteria > Pseudomonadota > Gammaproteobacteria > Chromatiales > Chromatiaceae > Thiosocius. Next base: position 1,106 of record CBFCWF010000258.1, read on the forward strand.
AGTCAACAGAGAACCAACTGCACGCGCTGGAGCGGGCGATCATGACGCGTGCCGAGGACCTGGCGCAGGAGGTCCACGACAAAGCCAGCCGTCAGCGTGACACCATCCTGCGCGACGTCGCGCAGCGTCTGCACCTGGCGGAAGAACGCGAGGTGCTGATCGCCAAGGCCGAGGCCGAACGGCACTTCCGCCGCGTGACCCAGGCCAGCGAGCTCAAGATGCAGGCGCGCCTCGACCAGTTACGCTGGGAACTGGTGCAGGTCGTGCAGGGCCGCCTCGGACAGCGCATGCGGGCGCTGTGTGCCGACCGCGACGGCTATCGGGCCTGGTTGGTCGTGATGGTGCGGGACGCGGCCCGTCTGCTGCCCCCAGGCGAGCTGACCGCCGAGGTCAATTCAGACGACCTGGAATGGCTGCGCACCGAATGGCCAGCGCTGCTGAGCGAGGCGGCGCCGGCGCGCAGCATCACGCTGTCCGAGAAGCCGACCTGGGGCAGCGGCGGCGTCAAGCTGCGCACACAAGACAATCGCGCCCAGGTCGACAATCGCTTCGAGGGACGCCTGGCGCGTCTCGAGGCCGATATCCAGCGCGTTATCCTGCAGCAACTGCTCCCGACCGACATGAACGCCAGTGCGCGCAGCGGAGGCCCACTATGAGCGAGGCACGCGGCGGCCACATCCGCGAGATCAATGGACCGATCCTGCGCGTCCACCTGCCGGGCGGGCGCAATGGCGAACAGGTGCGTATCGGCTCACTCGACATCATCGGCGAGATCATCGCGCTCGAGGGCGACGACGCGATCGTCCAGGCCTACGAATCGACCGACGGCCTGCGACCGGGCGAATCAGTCGAGGGGCTCGGCCACCCGTTGACAGTCGAACTCGGCCCCGGGCTGTTGCAGGGCATCTTCGACGGGGTGCAGCGCCCACTGCAGGAGATCGCCGACCGGGCCGGCGACAACATCCCGCGCGGCCTACGCATCGATTCGCTGAATCGCGAGCGCACCTGGGCGTTCAGCCCAAGCGACGAACTGGAATGCGGCCGGACGGTTACCGCGGGCACGCGCCTGGGCACAGTGCAGGAGACCGAAACCATCGAACACCGCATCCTGGTGCCACCGGACATCGACGGCGACCTCATCGACCTTGCGCCGGCCGGCAGCTACACGCTGGACAAGACCATCGCCAGGGTGCGCGACGATGCCGGCCAGGTGCACAAGCTGAAGCTCTACCACCGCTGGCCGGTACGCCGGCCGCGACCTTACAACAAACGCGACCATGGCGTTGAGCCACTGATCACCGGGCAGCGTATTCTCGACACCTTCTTTCCGCTGCTGAAGGGGGGAAAAGGGGCGGTACCCGGGCCGTTCGGGGCCGGCAAGACCATGGTGCAGCAACAGGTCGCACGCTGGTCGAACGCAGACATCGTGATATACGTCGGGTGCGGCGAGCGCGGCAACGAGCTGGTGGATGTGCTGGAAAGCTTTCCGCAGCTCGAGGATCCGCACACCGGGCGCGGCATGATGGAGCGTACGCTGCTGGTCGCGAATACCTCGAACATGCCGGTGGTGGCCCGCGAGGCCTCGATCTATGTGGGCATGACCATGGCCGAGTACTTCCGCGATCAGGGCTACGATGTCGTGATGCTCGCCGATTCGACGTCGCGCTGGGCGGAGGCGTTGCGCGAAGTGGCCGGCCGCCTCGGCCATATGCCGGTCGAAGAAGGCTACCCGGCCTATCTGGGTTCTCGCCTGGCGGCGATCTACGAGCGCGCGGGGCGTGTCCAGACACTGGACGGCGAGCGCGGTTCGGTAACCCTGATCGGTGCGGTATCGCCACCCGGCGGGGACTTCTCCGAGCCTGTCACCAGTCACACCAAGGAAATCATCCAGACCTTCTGGGCGTTGTCCAAGGAACTGGCCGACGCACGCCACTATCCTTCGGTGGACTGGGTAGACAGTTTTTCCCAGGATGTACCGGTCGCCGCCGGCTGGTGGGCGCAGCACATCAGCGGTGCGTGGAGCAAACGGCGCACCGAGGCACTTGCGCTGCTGGCCCGCGATGCCGAATTGTCGCGCATCGTAAACCTGGTCGGGCCCGAGGCATTGTCCGCGGCGCAACGCTGGGAGCTTGAAGGCGCCTCACTGGTCAAGGAGGCGGTGCTGCAGCAAAGTGCACTCGACGAAGCCGACAGCTACTGCTCGCCGCGCAAGCAGTTCGAGCTACTCGAGCTGGTGATGCAGGTATTCGATCGCGGCCAGGAACTGATCACGCTCGGGGCGCCCGTCCAGGAACTCGCCGAGCATCCGATCATCGCGCGCATACGGCGCGCCAAGTCCACGTGGCGCAGCGAAGAGAGCGAGGAACTTGCGGCGTTCGCGAGCGAGGTCTATCAGGCCCTCGGTGCATTGCGCAGCGAATATGCTTCGAACGAGGAGGGCGCCGAATGAGCGACGTCGAGTACCGTCGGGCAGAGGCCGCACAGGGCGGCCTGCTCATCGTCCGTGGGGTGGACAAGGTCGCCTTCGGGGACCGGGTGCGGATCCGTGACCACCTCGGGCGCCGCCGCAACGGCCAGGTCATCGTCTCCACCGAGGGCGAGACGCTGATACAGGTCTTCGAGGGAACCGAGGACATTGACCTCCACAACACCTGGGTGCGGTTCCTCGACCGGCCGCTGACGCTGACCGTCAGTCCGGGACTGCTCGGTCGCGTCTTCAACGGCATCGGCGAGCCCCGCGATGACCGTCCGCCGATCGTCGACGGCGAGGCGCGAGGCATCAGCGGCTCGGCGATCAACCCGGCTGCCCGTAACTATCCCCGCGAGTTCATCCAGACCGGTATTTCGACCATCGATGGCCTGAATTCGCTGGTGCGCGGCCAGAAGCTGCCGATCTTCTCCGCGTCCGGGCTGCCGCACAACCGGCTGGCCGCCCAGATCGTACGACAGGCCAGGCTTCCCGGCGAGGCGAGCAACTTCGCGATCGTGTTTGCAGCGATGGGCGTGTCCTACACCGATGCCCGTTTCTTCCGCGAGTCTTTTTCCGACTCGGGGGTTCTGGGAAACGTGGTGATGTTCATCAACCATGCGGACGACCCGCCGGTCGAGCGGCTTTCACTGCCGCGCGTCGCGCTGACCGCCGCCGAGTATCTCGCCTTTGACCTCGACCGCCATGTGCTGGTCGTGATGACGGACATGACCCACTATGCCGAGGCCCTCCGGGAGGTTGCCACGGCCAAAGGCGACGTACCGGCGCGCAAGGGCTACCCGGGATACCTCTATTCCGATCTGGCCGAGATCTACGAACGCTCTGGGCGGATCCGCAACCGGCACGGCTCGGTGACGATGGTACCGGTGGTTTCGATGCCGTCGGACGACATCACCCACCCGATTCCCGACCTGACGGGTTACATCACCGAGGGCCAGATCGTGCTTTCGCGTGAATTGAACAACCAGGGCATCTACCCGCCTGTCGACATCGCGCCATCGTTGTCGCGCCTGATGAAAGACGGCATCGGCAAGGAAGACACGCGCGACGACCATCCGCGGGTGGCCAACCAACTCTATGCGCTGTATGCGAAGGCCCAGGAGGCACGCAACCTGGCCTCGATCATCGGCGCGGAGGAGCTTTCGACCCGCGATCAGCGCTATCTGGAGTTCGCGCGCGATTTCGACCGACATTTCGTCGGTCAGCGCGAGGACGAGAATCGCAGCGTGATCGAGACACTGAACCTGGCCTGGGAACTGCTGTCGCGTTTCCCGCGCGAGGCGCTCACGCGGGTCAGTGAGACCGACCTGGCACACTACCACCGAAGCGGCAAGGAGTCCGCGTGAGCCGCCTGCGCACGGCCCCGACCAAGAGCGCGCTGCTCAGCCTGCGCAAGCAGGTGCGCTTCCTCGAAGACGGCCACGCCCTGCTCGAGCGCAAGCGCGAACTGCTGACCCGCCTGGTCTATCAACACATCAAGGAGTACCAGGAGAAGAAGCGGATTGCCCACGAGTCACTGCACAAGGCCTACCGCTGGCTCAGCATCGCGCAGCTGCGCATGGGTGATCGCAGTATTGCGCAGACCACCCTCGGGGCCACACCGTCGATCAGCATGAAGGTGCTGCCGCGTCGCTCACTCGGGGTGCAGTACCCCTCGGTGGATGCATCCGTGGTGGCCCCGACACCGGTCGGTCTGCTCGGCACCGACCCCAGCTTCGACGAGGCACGACAGGCCTTCGCCCAGGCGGCGGTCCACCTCGCCGAACTCGCGGCGGTCGAGATGGCGCTGTATCGGCTGATCAGTGAACAGCGCAAGGCACAGAAACGTGTCAATGCACTCAAGTACAACATCATCCCGTCCTACACGAGGGTCATCAAGCAGATCGCCGAGGCACTGGAAGAGGAGGAACGCGGCACCTTGTTTCAGATCAAGCGTCTGCGCGAGGCCGCCGCTCGCAAGCGCAGCGCCTGAGTCGCCGCCCGCTTCCTGC
>CBFCWF010000259.1:0-5399 GCA_965601425.1 uncultured Chromatiaceae bacterium
GTCGTGAACGTGCTCGGGTCGCTGGCGATGGGCTACCTGTACATACTGATGATCGAGCGGCTCGCGCTTGCTGCCGAATGGCGCGCCTTTGCACTGGTGGGATTGCTCGGCGCCTTCACCACGTTCTCCACTTTTTCGATCGAGACCGTGAACCTGCTGCAGCAGGCCGACTACGCGAAGGCGTTTGCCAATGCGGTCGTCAGTGTCGTGGCCTGCGTGGCGGCGGCCTTTCTCGGCGTAATAATGGCGAGGCAGATATGAATCTCAACGAGGTTGTCGTGGTCCGTGTTTACTGCAGCGAGGCCGGTCATCAGCACCAGAAGGTGCTCGACCTGCTGCACCGCGATCACCGGATCGCCGGGGTGACCGCGTTCCGCGGCATCGCCGGCTTCGGCAGCTCGGGTCAGGTGCACGAGGCGGGCCTACTGTACCGTTCGCTGGACCTGCCCGTCATCGTCGAGTTCTTCGATCGACCGGAAAAGGTCGCGGAGGTCTTGCCCCTACTCCATCAAATGGTCGCACCGGGGCACATCCTGTCCTGGCCGGCCCAAGCAAACCTGGACTGAAAAATGCTCGATCCCAAGCTCCTGCGCAGCGACCTCGAGGGCGTCGCAAAGGCCCTGGCCCGACGTGGCTATCGACTGGACATGGAACGATTGGCCGACCTCGAGTCCCGGCGCAAATCCCTCCAGGTCGACGCACAGGATCTGCAGAACGAGCGCAACACCAAGTCCAAGTCGATCGGCAAGGCCAAGGCGGCCGGCGAGGACATCCAGCCGCTGCTGGACGAGGTCGCGAACCTCGGTGATCGGCTCAAAGCGGCCAATGATGCGCTGCAGGAGGTCCAGGAGGCGCTCCGCTCGATCGCACTGGAGATGCCCAACCTGCCGCATGCGAGCGTGCCGGACGGCGTGGACGAGGGAGACAATCGGGAAGAGCGGCGCTGGGGAACCCCGCACGGCTTCGAGTTCGAGCCAAGGGATCACGTCGACCTGGGTGCGGGACTCGGCATGCTTGATTTCGACGCGGCCGCGAAGCTGACCGGCTCCCGCTTCGCGGTCATGAGCGGGCCGTTGGCCCGGATGCACCGCGCCCTGACCCAGTTCATGCTCGATACCCACGTTGCCGAGCACGGCTACACCGAGGCCTATGTCCCCTACGTGGTCAATCCGGACAGCCTCTACGGAACCGGCCAGTTGCCGAAGTTCGCCGAAGACTTGTTCCGGCTCGAAAACACCGATTTCTATCTGATTCCGACCGCCGAGGTGCCGCTGACCAACCTGGCGCGCGACCTGATCATCGACGGTGACCAGATGCCGCGACGCTTCGTTGCACACACCCCCTGTTTCCGTTCGGAGGCCGGTTCGCATGGCAAGGATACGCGCGGCATGATCCGCCAGCATCAGTTCGACAAGGTCGAGCTGGTGCACGTCGTCCGGCCCGACGATGCCTTCGACGCGCTCGAGGCACTGACCGGGCACGCTGAGGCAATCCTGCAACGGTTGGCACTGCCTTACCGGGTCGTCACACTGTGCACCGGTGATATGGGATTCTCTGCGACCAAGACCTATGACATCGAGGTTTGGCTGCCGGGGCAGGCGAAGTATCGCGAGATCTCTTCCTGCTCGAACATGGGCGATTTCCAGGCGCGGCGGATGCAGGCGCGCTGGCGCAACCCCGCGACCGGCAAGCCGGAGTTGGCCCACACGCTGAACGGTTCAGGCCTCGCGGTTGGGCGCACGCTCGTGGCCGTGATGGAGAACTACCAGCAGGCCGACGGGGGCATCGTCGTGCCTGATGCGCTCAGACCCTACATGGGCGGGGCCGAGCGCATAACGCGCGGCTAACGGCCGGCACCGCCCCTGCCGCCACCCTGGCCGCGCGAGCCGCCTTGCTGTGCGCCGTAGCCCCTGGTCGGTGCGGAGCCGGCCGCGCTCCCTGTGCCTTGTGCGCCGTAGGCGCTGCGGCCGGCACTGCCCGATCCTTGGCCCCTGGTGTAACCGCCGTCGTACCCGCCGTTGCCGCCGTAGCGGTATTGGTGTCGATACTGATGTCTTTTCTGCTCATGCGCGCCAGCGGCGCCCTGTCCCTGTCCGCCGCTGCCCTGGGCGCCCTGTCGACCGGGACCCGGTCCCGCGCTGGCAGTCGCCGCGCCGGCCAGCAGCAGCATCGTGCAGACGCACAGCGAGATTCGCTTCGCCTTGTTCATTTGGACCTCCGATGTGTTTCCTTACCTCCATCATCATCGTTGCCGGATCACGGGCAGGCATTGACGATTCGCAAGCAGACGACGGTTACTGCCTGTGGCGAGGGGATTGGCGATCGTGCGGCCCCGCTCGTCGCCGGTGCAACGCTCAGCGCTGCAATTGCAGCGATTTCTCAAGCAGGCGCCTTTGCCGCGGAGCCGGATCAACGCTGCAGTCGCCCGGCCTGCGGCACGCGTTGGCGCATTGCCGCGACACGTAGGATCATCGAGCACTGCCGTGCGTCCCGGATTGGCTGGCGGTGCTCGACCGCTGGCCGGGACAATGCGGCCGATCGGGTGACGCCTGGTCCACCCAACCCGGGTTTGCCGGTTCGGGCCGGTGGGCCCCCGGACCCTGCGGTGGTACCGATGTTTGTCGTCGGAGTTACCCCGCCGGGCCTGGCGCGTTAACATGAACAAAATATTGCACGTTTTGGTGGAGGCCAGATCTGATGAACGACGAAGCGAAGCATCCGGAGACCATCGCCTACAGGGGTAAGGAGCTGCAGGTCGAGGAGCTGGTGGCGAAACTGGAGCATCAGCGAGACGAGATCGTCAAGTTGCAGAAGATGCGCAACCGTGCGATCCGTCGCTGCAAGCGTGAGGAAGATCTCAAGCCCTATCAGGCGGAACTCATCAAGTTGCAGCAGTACTTGGAAGAGAACCGTCGACGCATGATCATCCTGTTCGAGGGCCGCGACGCCGCGGGCAAGGGCGGCACGATCCGGCGCGTGACGCGGTACATGAACGAGAAGCACTACCGCGTAGTCGCGCTGGGTAAACCGACCGATGAACAGAAGACCCAGTGGTTCTTTCAAAAATACGTTCGGGAGTTCCCGCGCGGCGGCGAAATCGTGCTGTTCGATCGCAGTTGGTACAACCGCGCGGTCGTCGAGCGTGTGTTCGGCTTCTGCAGCGACGAGGAATACGAAAACTTCATGATCGGGTGCCCCGGTTTCGAGAAAGACATCGTGCGTCAAGGCACGATTCTGGTGAAGCTCTACTTCTCGGTCACCAAGGAAGAGCAGGCGCGACGGTTCGAACGACGCAAGAACGACGCGCTCCGCCAGTGGAAACTGTCGGAAATCGACGTGCAGGCACAGGATCGCTGGGACGAATTCACGACCCAGAAGTACGAAATGCTCAAGCGCACCAACACCACCCATTCGCCTTGGACCATCATCCGTTCCGACAACAAGCACAATGCGCGATTGAACGCGATGAAGGTCATCTTGAACGCAGTGCCTTACGACCGCGCCAAATCAAAGCTCGATTTCGTACCCCATCAGGACGTGGTCGTCTCCGGGTCCAGGGAACTGGAGCTGATGGAGGCGCAGCGCCTGCAGGAGGGCCGCTTCGTCGGCTAAACCGGCGGTCCTGTCGGAGCCGGCTCAGGAAACGAGTTTCTTGGCCTGCTGCACCCAACGGTCGCGTTTGATCCGGCCGGACAAGCCGGCGATCTGGTCCTCCAGCTGCGCGATTTCCCCGGTGGTCAGCGCCGCTATCTGCGCCACCGTGGAAATGCCGTGCGTGTTCAGCTGCTTTTCCAGGCCAGGGCCGATGCCCGAGATCTTTTTGAGGTCGCCATCCGGCGCGGGTGGGGTGCCCGCGGCGGTCTGCCGTCTCGTGGTGGATTTCGTCTTTTTCCCCTTGGGTCCCGCGGCGGCGGCCGACGGCGACCCCGGTGCGGGCGCAACCAGCTCCTCAAGCCAGTGATTCCATAGACGGTTCTGGGTTTCCAGGGATTTGTCCATCGCCCTGACTATCTGGTCGGAGAGTTTCGTCGCCTGTTTGACCGAAAGCTTCTCGAAGTCGGTCAGGGCCGACCAGTCGTTCAGCAGCGCGGTTTGTTGCCTCATCGCGTCCTGCATGGACTGTTGCCAGGCCTCGAAATCCTGCAGGTTGTCGAATTCACCGGTTGTCTTGATGACCTCCAGCCACTGCTCCCAGAGCCGATTCTGGTTGTCGACCCAGCGCTGCGTTGCGTTCATCGCCTCGGCACTGAGCTGAGAGAAAAGTTTCGGCTTGAGTTTGCCGCTGCTGGCCCGTTCCTTCCACTGAGCAAGCCATTCACCCTGTAGCTGGAGCGAATGCCTTACCGCCTGCTCGACCAGACTGTTGACGCCCTCGAAGGTCTTTTGCTGCCAGTCGTTCATCTCGACCGGAAAGGCCGCGGTCGGAAAATTCGCTATGGAGTTCTTCCACAACTGGTCCTGCATTTCCCGAAGATTCTTGAAGATCCCCTTGTATTCCTTGAACATCTCGTCTCGCTCCGGTGTGAGTCTCGCATTTCAGAAAACCCAGGGACACAACGTCGCCGGTCGTTCCGTTCGCGGAGCGTCCGACCAAATGCCCGGGCCGCCGCCTGCCATTGCGCGCCCGACGACCCCGATTCAGCCGGAAGCCTGGCGGCCGCGCCCTTGGGATACTAGCAACGATGCTGTCTGAGGCCTAGTTTCTGCCTACCTGCCGCCGCCGGATGCCTGCGCGCACCCACGGCCGGCATCGCGCAGCATGTCGGCATGTGCAGCCGGTTTCCCGATGCCGGATTCCGCGTATCCATCCGCCGCTCGGACAAACCGGCGGCGATGAGGGTATAAGGCCGCATGGCGAGCCGCAGGCTTGACGGGCTGCGAGAGTCGCTGAAAAATTGGCGATACAGTCAATGATGTCTTTTTGGAGAACACAAGTGCCAAGTTACGATTACCGCTGCCGCTCCAACGGTCGCGTCGTCGAGGTCCGCCACGGTATGAATGAGAAACTCGAACAGTGGGGTGAGGTCTGCGAAAGGGCTGGGATCGAGCGCGGGGAAACGCCAGCCGATGAACCAGTCGAGCGCCTGATCAGCGGTGGCGCCGTGGTTTCCAGTTCCGCACTCTCGAACCCGGAGGCGCCCGCTTGCGGCGCGGGTGGCTGCGGTGGGGGCATGTGCGGCTTGAACTGACGCCCGATGTGCGATTTCGTCGCCGCCCATGGGCTGCGGCCCCGCGCGCCCGCCGGGCGCGCGGCCGGTCATCTCCTACCGGTAGCCCGACTTTTTTCGCGTTTTCCTGCGCTTCGGACTGTGGCTATATCCCGCCGTGGTGAGAACGCATTGAATATTCGCATCCGATGTGGCCTCTAGCCCCTATGAACCCGACAACGAAAGCGCGGA
>CBFCWF010000260.1:0-5308 GCA_965601425.1 uncultured Chromatiaceae bacterium
CGGGCCGCCGATCACGAAGCTGCCGGTCGGGTTGATGTGGAAGCGGGTATCCTTGCTGAGCAAGCCGGTCGGGTCGAGAATCGGCTTGATGATTTCGTCCATGACCGCTTCGCGCAGCGTATCGCCGCTGAACTCTCCGGCATGCTGGGTCGACAGGACCACCGCGTCGATCGACACGGGTTTGCCGTCCGCATAGTGCAGGCTGACCTGTGACTTCGCATCGGGGCGCAGCAGCGGCAGGATGCCCTTTTTCCGCACCTCTGCCTGTCGCTCCACCAGCCGGTGGGCGAACTGGATCGCTGCAGGCATCAGCACGTCGGTTTCGTTCGTCGCATAGCCGAACATCAGCCCCTGGTCGCCTGCACCCTGGTCCTCCGGTCTGTCGCGATCCACGCCTTGGTTGATGTCCGGGGACTGGACGCCGATCGCAGACAGGACTGCGCAGGTTTGGGCGTCGAAACCCATTTCCGAACTCGTGTAGCCGATCTCCTCCACGGTTTTTCGGATGATCTGCTCGTAGTCCGGCTGAGCCGTCGTGGTGATCTCGCCCGCGATGATCGCCATACCCGTCTTGAAAAGCGTCTCGCAAGCGACGCGGGCATGCGGATCTTCGGCAAGTATTGCATCGAGTATCGCATCCGAGACCTGGTCAGCCATCTTGTCCGGATGGCCCTCGGATACCGATTCCGAGGTGAATATAAAGTTACGAGCCATCGCTACTCCTTAAGAATCAGGGTCCAACGCTTAGGGGTTGCCCATGCCCCGACATGCCTGGGCGACGTCCACAGGGCGCGAAATGTTACATGGTTGAGCGGTCTCGTGCATTCTGGAAGAATGCGCTTCCCCATCAGACGTGTGAGGTTGCAAACCATGGTTTCTCTGCAGACTCCGGTGTGCGAGTTCGGCGAGGCGGCGCCCGACTTCAGGCTTCCCGGCGTAGACGGCCGCTACTGGTCACGCGACGAATGCATGGGCGTGAAGGGCCTGCTCGTGATGTTCATCTGCAACCATTGCCCTTACGTGAAGGCGGTGATCGACCGTATCGTGCGCGACGCGAAGGACCTCGATGCCTTGGGCATCGGTACGGTCGCGATCATGTCGAACGACCCCAGCGACTATCCCGAGGACTCCTTCGACAACATGCGCCGGGTCGCCGAACGCCTGCAATTTCCCTTCCCCTACCTGCTTGACGCCTCACAGGCGGTGGCCCGGGCCTACGGTGCCGTGTGCACGCCGGATTTCTTCGGCTACAACGCAGCTGCCGAGCTGCAGTACCGCGGTCGGCTCGACGCGAGCCGCAAAGAGTCCGCACCGGCAGATGCCCGGCGCGATCTTTTCGAGGCCATGAAGCAGGTCGCCGTGACCGGGAAAGGGCCCGAAGACCAGATCCCGAGCATGGGCTGTTCCATCAAGTGGATCGAGTGATTTTCAAAAAATCTTTTAAAAACAAAGTCTTGTAAAAAATATCTCGGCGGATTCCCTGCGTTTATAGGTGTATTTGAATATTCGGGGAATGTTTCCTTGCCCCTGTTCCGGTCGCTAGGTGAGAATACCCGACCTTTTGAGTGCCATCGGGCCGAGGCGAAAGTCGCAGGCAGAGCGACCGTCTTGCATGGGTGCGCGGCACCATCGGCCGGCAGCCCGGCACAAATGAATCATTTCGCGCCTGGGAATCGCCCAGGGGGCGGAGAATTCTTCAAAGTCCTTGACAGGAGGGGCTAATGTCCTCACGCAGAGAACTTGCCAACGCGGTACGCGCGTTGAGTATGGACGCCGTACAGAAAGCCAATTCCGGCCACCCCGGTGCCCCGATGGGCATGGCGGACATCGCCGAAGTGCTGTGGAACGACCACATGCGACACAACCCGTCCAACCCGAACTGGGTCGATCGCGACCGCTTCGTTTTGTCGAACGGGCATGGCTCCATGCTGATCTACTCTCTGCTGCATCTCACGGGCTACGATCTCACGCTCGATGACCTGAAGAACTTCCGTCAACTGCACTCCAAGACGCCGGGGCACCCAGAGTACGGCTACGCCCCAGGCATCGAAACCACCACCGGACCGCTTGGCCAGGGCATCAGCAATGCAGTCGGTATGGCAATCGCAGAACGGGCAATGGCCGCGGAATTCAATCGCCCGGGTCACGAGGTGGTCGACCACCATACCTACGTGTTCCTCGGTGACGGCTGCCTGATGGAGGGCATTTCACATGAGGCCTGTTCGCTCGCCGGGACGCTCGGTCTGGGCAAACTCATCGCGTTCTGGGACGACAACGGCATCTCCATAGACGGTCACGTCGAGGGCTGGTTCACCGACGACACGCCGAAGCGCTTCGAATCCTACGGCTGGCATGTGATAGCGGACGTTGACGGTCACGACCCCGCGGCGATCCAGAAGGCCCTCGAGTTCGCGAAGGCGATGACGGACAAGCCGACCATGATCTGCTGCAAGACCACGATCGGCTTCGGTTCGCCGAACAAGGCCGGGAGTCACGCGTGTCACGGCGCTCCGCTGGGCGAGGAAGAGATCAACCTGACCAAGGCGGCGCTGGGTTGGGATCACGGGGCGTTCGAAGTCCCGGTCCACGTCTACCACGGTTGGGACGCGAAGGAGAAGGGCGCCGCGGTCGAGGCCAAGTGGAACGATGCCTTCGCCGCCTACGAGCAGGCGCATCCAGCGCTGGCGGCCGAGTTCAAGCGTCGTATGGCAGGCGAGCTGCCAGCGGACTGGGCGGCCAAGGCCGATGCGTTCGCCGCCGAGTGCAACGAGAAGGCCGAGTCGCCGGCGACTCGCAAGGCCTCGCTGGGTTCGATCGAGGCCTATGCGGCCGCACTGCCCGAACTGTTCGGCGGATCCGCCGATCTCGGTTGCTCCAATCTGACCGAATGGTCCGGTTACAAGCCGATGCGTGGTGACATGCCGGCTGCAAACTACGTCAACTACGGCGTTCGCGAGTTCGGGATGGCGGCGATCCTCAACGGTATTGCGCTGCACGGTGGTTTCATCCCGTTCGGCGCGACCTTCCTGATGTTCTCCGAATATGCGCGCAACGCGATCCGCATGGCGGCACTGATGAAGGTTCGGTCCATTTTCGTTTTCACCCATGATTCCATCGGGTTGGGCGAGGACGGTCCGACCCACCAGGCGGTCGAACAGATCCCGACCCTGCGAATGATTCCGCGGATGGACGTCTGGCGCCCCTGCGACACCGTCGAGACCGCGGTCGCCTGGCGTAAGGCAATCGAGAAGACCGACGGCCCGAGCTGCCTCGTGTTCTCTCGCCAGGGCTTGCCATTCCAGTCCCGCGAAGCGTCACAGATCGCCGAGATCGAGCGCGGTGGCTACGTACTGCGCGATTGCGAGGGAACCCCGGATGTGATCGTTATCGCCACCGGCTCCGAGGTCGGCATCGCTGTCGAAGCGGCGGCTGCCAGCAGCAAGAAAGTGCGCGTGGTTTCCATGCCGTGCACCAGCGTGTTCGACGCGCAGGATGCCGGATACAGAGAGTCCGTGCTGCCCTCGTCGGTAACGGCGCGTGTCGCTGTCGAGGCCGCGGTCACCGATGGCTGGTGGAAGTATGTCGGCAGCGGCGGCAAGGTTGTCGGGATCGACACCTTCGGCGAATCCGCGCCGGCCGGCGCGCTATTCGAGCTGTTCGGCTTCACTGCGGAAAACATCGGTAAGGCAATCGACAACGTCGCTGGTTGAGCAAACGAAACCGATCTCGGTCGGCTGGACGCCTTGTCGACCGGCCAGATCGCACCTGACAGGCATTCCTGAAATCGCAAAACGTTCTTGAGGAGATTCAACATGGCTATCAAAGTGGGCATCAATGGATTCGGCCGCATCGGTCGTATGGCGTTCCGTGCAATCGCGAAGGACTTTCCCGGCATCGAGGTTGTAGGGATCAATGACCTGCTGGATCCGGATTACCTCGCCTATATGCTGAAGTATGATTCGGTGCACGGTAACTTCGATGGCGATATCTCCGTTGAAGGCAACACGATGGTCGTCAACGGCAAGAGCATTCGCCTGACGGCGGAACGCGACCCGGCCGCCCTGAAGTGGGACGAGGTGGGCGCGGACCTGGTCATCGAGTGCACCGGCTTCTTCCTGACCGAAGAGACTTGCCAGAAGCACATCGATGCGGGCGCAAAGAAGGTGGTGCAGAGCGCTCCTTCGAAGGACGCGACGCCGATGTTCGTCTACGGTGTGAATCACAACACCTACGCAGGCCAGGCCATCGTCTCGGCTGCGTCCTGCACCACGAACTGCCTGGCGCCGGTCTCCAAGGTGCTGCACGACAACTGGGGTATCAAGCGCGGTCTGATGACGACGGTGCATGCTGCCACCGCCACACAGAAGACGGTCGATGGGCCTTCGATGAAGGATTGGCGGGGTGGTCGCGGTATCCTGGAAAACATCATTCCGTCCTCCACCGGGGCGGCAAAGGCGGTCGGCAAGGTGCTGCCCGAGCTCAACGGCAAGCTGACAGGCATGGCGTTCCGTGTCCCGACCTCGGACGTATCGGTTGTGGACCTGACCGTCGAGCTGGACAAGCCCGCCCAGTACGAAGAGATCTGCGGCGCGATGAAGGCCGCGGCGACCTCCGGTGATCTGGCGGGTGTGCTGGCCTACACCGACGAGAAGGTCGTGGCGACGGATTTCCGTGGCCACAGCACGCCGTCGATCTTCGACTCGGAAGCAGGTATCCAGCTCGATCCGACCTTCGTCAAGGTGGTCGCCTGGTACGACAACGAATACGGCTACACCTGCAACATGCTGCGCATGGTGGAGCACGTCTCCCGGTAATGCAATCGACCTGTCTGTGCGGCCTTTGCCCGCACAGACAGGGTCTCGGTTGGGATTCCGCCGAAACTGCATGCCGGGTCGGCACAGCGGCGCCGTGGCCCCTGAATCCGGAAGCGGAAGGGTTCTGTGATTCTGTCCTTCAATACGCAGGTTGACTGAGTTGAATGCACTCGAAACAGCGATCACGGATGCGTTCGACCGGATTGTCCCGGTACCGCCAGGTGGTGTTGTTTCGATCAGCGATGCGGACTTGGAGGCCATGTATGACGGCAAGTTCGGCGTCAAGCCGGACTTGGGTTGGACCCCCAAGCTTTGCAAGAGCATGAACTACCATTCGCAGACATCTACTACGAAACGCTGGTGGCCAAGCTGGTCGGTGAAGGTTGTTCGTGGCTCGATGTCGGCTGCGGACGGAACATATTTCCGCACAACAGGGATCTGGCGAGGTACTTGTCCAGACGCGCTGGGCTGCTGTTTGGCATCGACCCGGACGC
>CBFCWF010000261.1:0-5271 GCA_965601425.1 uncultured Chromatiaceae bacterium
ATGGATGGCGGCCGAGATACACGCGATCTGGAAACCGCTCTACGCCGGCAGCCTGTTGAACGGGCTTCTGCTGGCCGCGGCGGGCTACGGCGCAATGCGCCTGTATTGGCGCTGGCATGTGTTGAAGCGCTTCAGGGCGCGCGGTGGAAAACGGCCGGACGGTCCGCGCTTACCCGAATCAGACCGGACCTAGGCTGCCGTCGCGCAACGCCATCACGCGATCCATGCGCGCCGCCAGATCCGTGTCATGGGTCACGATGACGAAACTCGTGCCCTGCTCGCGATTGAGTTCGCGCAGCAGTGCGTACAGGGATTCCGCAGTCTGGCGATCGAGATTACCGGTCGGCTCATCCGCGAGCACGCAGGCCGGGTTCGCAACCAGTGCACGGGCCACCGCGGTGCGCTGACGCTCGCCGCCGGACAACTCCGAGGGCTTGTGCCGGGTGCGCGCACCGAGTCCGACCCGTTCGAGCAGCGCCATGGCCCGTGCGCTGGACTCGGCGGCCGATACGCCGCGTATCAGTAGCGGCATCGCGACATTCTCGAGTGCGCTGAACTCCGGCAGCAGATGGTGGAATTGGTAGACGAAACCGATCGCCTGGTTGCGCGCGACACCGCGCCGCTTTTCATCCAGACCGCTGAACGGCCGCCCGAGCAGCTGGACCTCCCCGGCCGTGGGCAGGTCCAGGCCGCCGAGACAATGCATCAGCGTGCTCTTGCCGGAGCCCGAGGCGCCGACGATCGCGACCTGCTCACCACGCCGCAGCGTGAAATCCACATGCCGCAACACTTCGACCCTGGTCGGCCCGGTATCGAACGCCTTGGCCAGCGCGTGACACGCCAGTACCGATTGCTCACTCATAGCGCAGCGCCTCGGCCGGCTGTGTCCGGTAGGCGCGCCAGGCCGGCGCGAGCGTCATCAGCAAACTGAGCAGAAACGAACCGACCCCGACCATCAGGACATCCCTGGCCTGCACGTCCGACGGCAGTTTGGCGATATAGTAAATGCTCGGGTCGATGAAGCGGATGCCAAATGCCTGCTCCACCGCGGCCACCGCGGACTCGATGTTCAACGCCAACGCCAGGCCGGCGAAGACACCGACCAGCGTGCCGATCGCACCCAGGGTCGCGCCCTGGACGATGAAGATCCGCATTACCTGACCCGGACTCGCGCCGAAAGTCTTGAGAATCGCAATATCGCTCTGTTTGTCGACCACCATCATCACCAGGGTCGAGACGATGTTGAAGGCCGCAATGACGACGATGAAGAACAGCAGCAGCCCCATCATGCGCTTCTCCATCTTCAGCGCGGCAAAGAAGTTGCGGTGGTAGTCCGTCCAGTTGAGCACCCTGTAACGGCCCTGCAGCGAATCGGCGAGTTCGAACGCGACCTGGCGCGCCTCCCAGACGTCGTCCAGCCGGAGCCGGACCCCGGTGACCGCGTCGCCGAGCTGTTGCAATGCGGCCGCATCGGCGATGTGCACGATAGCAACCCCGCGGTCGTATTCACCCATCCCGACCTCGAACAGACCAGCCACGGTGAAACGCTTGAGCCGCGGCATGCTACCGGCCACGGTGACCGTTATCTGCGGCACGATGACGGTGACCTTGTCGCCGACCGAGGCCTTGAGCACGTTGGCCAGTTCACGCCCGAGCACGATCCGGAATTCACCGGCCTCCAGGTCGGACAACGTACCCGCCACCATGTGTGAAGCGACATCCACGACCTCGGGCTCGCGCGCGGGATCGACGCCGCGCACGATCGCACCGGTCACCTCGCGGCGGTGGCTGAGCATCGCCTGCCCCTCGATATAGGGCGCAGCGGCAAGTACGCGCGGATGCCGGCCGGCCAGGCGCATCGCGTCCTGCCAGTCGTGCATTCGACCGTCGATCGCCTGCACGTCGCCATGCGAGGCCATGCCGAGGATGCGCTCGCGGACCTCCTTGTGAAAGCCGTTCATCACCGACAGCACGGTGACGAGGACCACGACACCGAGTGCGATGCCAAGGGTGGAGATCAGCGAGATGAACGAAATGAAGTGATTGCGTCGGCGCGACCGCGTGTAACGCAGGCCGACGAAAAGCGACAGCGGGTGATACATGGGCGAATTAAATCACAAAGCGGCCGTTACAGAGTCTGAAAAGCGCGGCCGGGTCAATTGCCCGCTGGGGTTTCGTGGTTAAATCCCCACACGGCAAAGGGCCCGTCGCGCCGCTGCCGCATCGCCGGCCGCGTGTTTTGCAAGCGATATTTCAAGGGAGTTCAACATGAAACGATCCGGTTTGGCACTGATGCTGCTGATTGCCTGCGCGATGCCGGCACAGGGCGACACGCTGCTGGTGGACGCAGTCACCGAGGCCCCGCCGAACAGTATGGAAGGCGTGCCGCGCCCGCTCAGGGGTACACGCATGGCCGACGTCAGGGCCGGTTTCGGCGAACCGGGCGGCGTGAAGGATCCGGTCGGCGATCCCCCGATCACCCGCTGGATCTACCCCGGCTACACGGTGTACTTCGAATACGACCGGGTGATCGACGCGGTGGTTCACCGCTGAAATGAACCGACGGGCCGGGTCCCGGCTGCCCGCGGAGTGGAAGCCGCAGGCAGGCGTGATGCTGACCTGGCCGCATGAGGGTACCGATTGGGCCGACCGGCTGCACCGGGTGTATCCGGTGTTCGTCGCGCCCGGCCGGGCAGTCGCCGAGCGCGGGCCGCTGTTGTCGGTCTGTCACACGACCACCCATGTGGACGAGGTACCTGGCCGGCTGCTGGCCCGCTATCGAAAAGATGACCCATCGGCTGACACGGGAGCGTCGAACGGTCAGGGGCCCGATCGGAGAAAGGGCATACCTTCCGTCATCTGCCTGCTCGATGCGTTCAGCAAATCGCAGAAACGCGAGACCTTTTGGTTTATATTGCGCGCTCCGACGCAGTGGGTGTCGCGGCACGGGCAGGCGATCCGAGCGCGCGCCGCTCAGCAGACCTGTCGGGCAACCGGCCAAACCAGGAGAGATGTCAACATGCGGTTCGTTCTGGTCCTACTCGTCGCACTGGGCCTCACGATCGCCTGGCAGACCGGCACGATCGCTGCGGGCCCCGCAGCCGCATCACCGTGCCCTGCCGACGACGGCGGATGCAGGCCAGAGCTGCCGGGATAGCTGCGTGCGACCGGCCACGGCTCGACGAGCGAGCGGCGGCCCTGTCGAAGCCCGCCATTCCCGTTCAGTACAGTCAGCAACACTCGACGAGGAGGATCAACCGGATGAGGTTCCAGCACACCCTGGGCGCACTGCTCGCCGCCGCCGGCATCGCTTTGTGTGGCGCAGCGCCGGCCGAGGAACTGGCGGTCGGGATCAGCCGCTCGATGGACAAGTTCGAGGGCACGTTGAATGGCAAGCCCGTCACCATCATGCGCAACCAGGACCAGACCAACAAGGTCAATCCGGCGTTTGCAAAGACATCGCGCCTATGCCCCCCGTTCTGTATCCAGCCTGGGCAGGTCGCCGAAGGCGTCGAGACGATTGGAGAACTCGAGCTGATCGCTTACGTGGAGCAGATGGCGGCAGGGGACGACGGCATCCTGCTGATCGATTCGCGCACCCCGGACTGGGTGTCCAAGGGCACCATCCCGGGCGCGATCAACCTGCCCTGGACAAAGTTGAATCCGGCCAAGGGCGCCGATCCGATTTCCATCAGTGAGATCCTCGCCGGGCAGTTCGGTGCCAGGGAGATGGAAGGCCTCTGGGACTTCAGCGATGCGAAGACGCTCGTCCTGTTCTGCAACGGCATGTGGTGCGGCCAGTCGCCGAACAACATCAAGACCCTGCTGCGCTTCGGCTATCCGGCAAACAAGCTCAAGTGGTACCGTGGTGGCATGCAGGATTGGGAGATCCTCGGCCTGACGACCGTCAAACCCTGACCGCGTCGAGCCATCACCCGACGAGCCCGGCGCGCCGCCCTGACAGCGCGGGCAACGGTCAGCGACAGGGGCCCGTGCCCGTGAGAGGTCAGTCCTTCGATCGGCCGCAGTGACGGTGTTGTGCGACAATGCGGCGCCCCGAGACCCCCAACACGAAGCAGTGAATTCCGTAGTACTCAAGATACCGGCGACCCCTGAATCCAAGGTGCAATGGGGACGATGCGTCGGCGCCGCAACCGGCTACGCGATCGCGCGTGCGGTCGGCGAGGCCCGCGCGCCACTGCTGGTCGTCACCAGCGACGTCCAGGCGGCGACCCGGCTGATGGAAGAGATCCTTTTCTTCCGTGACGACCCGTCGCTCGAGGTACTGAGCTTTCCCGACTGGGAGACGCTGCCGTACGACGTCTTCTCACCACTGCCGGAGCTGGTTTCACAACGCCTGCTGACACTGCATCGGCTGCGCAGCATGCGGCAAGGGGTGATCGTCGTGCCCGTCGCGACCCTGATGCAGCGCCTGCTGCCGGCAGACTTCCTCGACGCCCACAGCCTGCTGCTGGCGGTTGGCGACGAACTCGATCTCGACGCATTCCGGCGACGGCTGGAGTCCGCCGGCTACCAGTGCGTCTCGCAGGTGATGACGCATGGCGAGTTTGCAGTCCGTGGTTCGTTGATCGATCTGTTTCCAATGGGCAGCGACCGACCCTACCGCATCGACCTGTTCGACGATGAGATCGATTCGATCCGGACCTTCGACCCGGAGAGCCAACGCACGGAGCAGAAGATTTCCCGCATCTCGCTATTGCCGGCGCGTGAATTCCCACTCGACGACGGCGCGACGGCGCGCTTCCGCAAGGCCTACCGGGAGCGGATCGAGGGCGACCCGCAGCGCAGCCTGATCTATCGCGGGATCAGCGAGGGGCAGGTACC
This sequence comes from uncultured Chromatiaceae bacterium, assembly GCA_965601425.1. Classification (GTDB taxonomy): domain Bacteria; phylum Pseudomonadota; class Gammaproteobacteria; order Chromatiales; family Chromatiaceae; genus Thiosocius. The sequence goes on from CBFCWF010000261.1 coordinate 4,846, forward strand.
GGGCGGTATCGAGTATTATCTGCCACTGTTCTTCGAGCGCACCGCCACGTTGTTCGACTATGTCCCAGCGGACAGTGTCGCAGTCTTTGACAGGCAGCTGGACGACGAGGCGGAGCAGTTCTTCAACACCGTCTGCGAGCGCTATGAACAACGACGACACGATGTCGAGCGGCCGTTGCTGCCGCCCGCGTCGCTCTACCTCGAGCCAGCGCAGCTCAAGGACCTCCTGAGTGCCCGACCACGGGTCGAGACACGGCGTGGCGAGGCGGCGGGGGACGGCACCGGGCCCCTCGCACTGGACCTGCCCTCGCGCCCGGTGCCCCCTGTGGGCATCCAGGCCAAGGCGGCGGACCCGGCCCTGGCGCTGAAGACCGCGCTGCGCAGCACCGCGGCGCGGACCCTGTTCGTGGCCGAGACCGCCGGGCG
>CBFCWF010000262.1:0-5209 GCA_965601425.1 uncultured Chromatiaceae bacterium
CGTTGCAGGATCCGGCCGGATTCTGGGGCGAAGCCGCCGCAGGACTGGTCTGGGAGAAACCTTGGGACAAGGTGCTGGACCTGGAAGCCAAGCCGGTGCCGCGTTGGTTCGTCGGTGGCCGGATGAACACCTGCTACAACGCAATCGACCGCCATGTCGAGTCCGGACGCGGGGCCCAGGCCGCGTTGATCTACGATTCACCCGTTACCGGCCAGCAAATCACTTACAGTTACACCGAACTGCTCGACCACGTGGCCCGTTTCGCGGGCGTGCTGCGCGCACAGGGAGTACAGCCGGGTGATCGGGTGCTGATCTACATGCCGATGATCCCCGAGGCGGCGATCGCAATGCTGGCGACAGCCCGGCTGGGGGCGGTGCACTCCGTCGTTTTTGGCGGGTTTGCCGCAAACGAACTCGCGACCCGGATCAACGACGCCAAACCGAAGGTCATCGCCAGCGCCTCGTGCGGTATCGAGCCCAATCGGGTGGTGGTATACAAGCCGCTGATCGACGAGGCGATCCAGCTGTCTGCGCACAAACCCTCCTCTTGCATCATCAAGGCGCGTCCGCAGGCGGAGGCGCCGCTGGTAGAGGGGCGCGACCTGGACTGGGACGCGGCAGTCGCCGACGCGGAGCCGGCTGCCTGCGTAGCGGTCGAGGCCACCGACCCGCTATATATCTTGTACACATCGGGCACTACCGGGCAGCCCAAAGGTGTCGTGCGCGACAATGGCGGCCATGCGGTGGCGATGCACTGGACCATGAAGAATATCTACGACGTCGATCCAGGTGACGTCTACTGGGCGGCCTCGGACGTTGGCTGGGTGGTGGGACACAGCTATATCGTCTACGCGCCGCTGCTCGCGGGCTGCACCACGGTCATGTACGAAGGCAAGCCGGTCGGCACGCCGGACCCGGGTGCATTCTGGCGCGTGATCAATGAACACGGGGTCAAGGTGCTGTTCACCGCGCCGACCGCATTCCGCGCGATCAAGAAAGAGGACCCGAACGGCGAATTCCTCGCGAAATACGACCTGTCCTGCATGCAGGCACTGTTCCTCGCCGGTGAGCGTTGCGATCCGGACACGCTGTTCTGGGCACGCGACAAGCTGCAAAAACCGGTGATCGACCACTGGTGGCAGACCGAGACCGGTTGGGCGATCGCGGCCAATCCGATGGGCATCGAGCCGATGGAGATCAAGCCCGGCTCTCCTACCGTCGCGATGCCCGGTTACGACGTGCGGATTCTCTCCGAGGAGGGTGACGAAATGCCCGATGGCGACATGGGCAACATCGTGATCAAGCTGCCGATGCCCCCGTCGTGCCTGCCAACCCTGTGGGGCGCGGACCAGCGGTTCATCGACGCCTATTTGCGCAAGTACCCCGGCTATTATCTGACCGGCGATGCCGGTTACCGCGACGCCGACGGCTACCTGTGGATCATGAGCCGCACCGACGACGTGATCAATGTGGCCGGCCACCGCCTGTCCACCGGTGGGATGGAAGAGGTGCTGGCCGGGCATCCGGATGTCGCCGAGTGCGCGGTGATCGGCGTCACGGATGCGTTGAAGGGGCAAATGCCGCTCGGTCTGATCGTGCTGAAGGCCGGTGTCGATCGCAATGACCAGGAGGTCGTCGGCGAGCTGATCAAACGGGTGCGGGAACAGATCGGACCGGTGGCGGCGTTCAAGCGGGTCGCGGTGGTGAAGCGACTGCCGAAGACGCGTTCGGGCAAGATTCTGCGTGGCACGATGGTGAAAATCGCCGACAGCGAGGAATACAAGATGCCGGCGACGATTGATGATCCGGCGATCCTCGACGAGATCGCCGAGGCCCTGCGCGGGCTGGGTTATGCGAAACCCTGAAGCCGGCGTCTTGCGCGTGGCCGCTGAGAGCGTCGATCCGGCGGCGAGCCGTACCATCCCTGAGCGGATATTCTCGTTGCTGACCGAGGCGATCGTCGAAGGCGGCATCGCCGCCGGCAGCAAGATCAGCGAGCCTGAGCTGGCGCGTGCCTACGGCATCAGTCGAGGCCCGCTGCGCGAGGCCATCGGTCGGCTCGAAGCCTGCGGCCTGGTCGTCAGGCGGGCGAACGTGGGCGCGCGTGTGGTCACCCTCAGCAGCACGCAGCTGCTCGAGATCTTCCATGTGCGCGAGGCGCTCGAGGGTATGGCGGCCCGCCTGGCGGCGCACAATATGACGCTGGAAGAGATCGCCGAGCTGCGGGGCCTGCTGGGTCAACACAGCGAACAGATCGCGCGGGATGCGGGGCACGCCTACTTTCAGCGCGAGGGCGACCTGGATTTCCACTACCGGATCGTCAAGGGCAGCCACAACAGCCGCATGATCGAGTTGCTGTGCAACGACCTGTACCATCTGGTCCGCCTGTACCGCTACCAGTTCGGCATGCCGAGCAAGCGCGGCCCGCAGGCGTTTGCCGAGCATGGACACATCGTCGACGCGATCGAGCGACGCGACCCCGAGATGGCCGAGTTGATGATGCGCTCACACATCAGGGCCTCGCGTGAAAACGTCGAGCGCCTGCTTCGCGACGCCCGATGAATGCCGGGGACATTTTTCCCACTAGACCGCGGCCCCGGATCGAGACCCCAACACGCCAGGTGAAAAAGAATGACGATTGAATCTGCAGGTAGGAAGTTCAGGGAAGCGGTTGCAGCGGAAAGACCACTGCAATGTGTCGGTGCGATCAACGCCTACCATGCCCGTCTGGCCGAGGCATCCGGCTTCGCCTCGCTCTATATCTCGGGCGGTGGCGTGGCTGCGGGTTCCTGCGGTATCCCCGATCTCGGAATCACCACGATGGAAGACGTGCTTACCGACCTGAAGAGGATCACAGACGTGAGCAGCCTCCCGGTACTGGTCGATATCGATACCGGCTGGGGTGGGGCGTTCAACATCGCGCGCGCAGTGCGATCGATGATCAAGTGCGGTGCAGCGGCGGTCCACATCGAGGATCAGGTGCTGCAGAAGCGATGTGGCCACCGCCCGAACAAGGCAATCGTGTCGCAGGTTGAGATGGTGGACCGTATCAAGGCGGCCGTGGATGCGAAGACCGACCCGGACTTTGTGCTGATGGCGCGCACGGATGCCCTCGCGGTCGAGGGCATGCAGTCCGCGATCGATCGAGCCTGCGCCTGTGTCGAGGCCGGTGCCGACATGATATTTCCTGAGGCGATCAACGAGCTCACGCAATACCGGAAGTTCGTCGATGCAGTCGGTGTTCCGGTGCTCGCGAACATCACCGAGTTTGGCGCAACGCCGTTGTTCACCACCGAGGAGCTCGCGGGTGCCGGCGTCAGCATTGCCTTGTATCCACTGTCTGCGTTCCGCGCGGCGAATGCGGCTGCGTTGAAGGTCTATCAGACCCTGCGCAACGAAGGCTCGCAGAAGAATGTCATCGACATCATGCAAAGTCGCATGGATCTCTACGATTATCTCGGCTACCACGAATTCGAACGAAAGCTGGATCGCCTGTTTGCGTCAGAGGGCGAGTAAGGCGGCACGCCCGAAGCAGGCGTTGAACAACATGCGGTACGCGGATCAGATACGCCGTCCAGTTTCTCGGTGCTGTCGCGTTTCTGCACCAACCACAATCCAAACTGACGAGGGGCATTTTCTATGAGCGCTCAAACGCTGCCTAAGGCAAAGAAACACGTCGCCCTGTCCGGCACGCCTGCGGGCAATACGGCCATCTGTACGGTCGGTCGAACGGGCAACGACCTGCATTACCGGGGTTACAACATTCTGGACATCGCCGAGGTTTGCGAGTTCGAAGAAATTGCCTATCTTCTGATTTACGGCAAGCTGCCCGGGCGCTCTGAACTCGATGGATACAAACGCAGGCTCAAGTCGCTGCGCGGTCTGCCCGTCGCGGTCAAGCAGGCGCTCGAGGCGCTGCCACCGTCGGCCCATCCGATGGATGTCATGCGGACCGGTTGTTCGGTACTGGGAACCTGTCTGCCGGAGAAGGGCGACCATTCTGAGCCGGAGGCACGTAATATCATCGATCGCCTGATGGCGAGTTTCGGCTCCATGCTGCTGTACTGGTACCATTTTTCGGTGAACGGCAAGCGTATCGACGTCGAGACCGACGACGACTCCGTCGGCGGACACTTCCTGCATCTGTTGCACGGCGAGAAGCCGCCTGCATCGTGGGTCCGTGCGATGCACACCTCGCTCAATCTCTATGCGGAGCACGAGTTCAACGCCTCCACTTTCACCGCGCGTGTGATTGCCGGCACCGGGTCGGACATCTATTCGGCAATAACCGGAGCGATCGGGGCCTTGCGCGGCCCCAAGCATGGCGGTGCCAACGAGGAGGCCTTCCACATCCAGAGCCGTTACCACACCGCTGACGAGGCGGAGGCGGACATTCGCCAACGCGTCGAGCGCAAGGAGATCGTGATCGGCTTCGGCCACCCGGTCTACACGATCGGTGACCCGCGCAACGAGGTGATCAAACGCGTGGCGAAAGACCTGGCCGAAGAGAACGCCGACATGAAAATGTACGACATCGCCGACCGGCTGGAATCGGTGATGTGGGAAGTAAAAAAGATGTTCCCGAATCTCGACTGGTTCTCCGCTGTCTCCTACAACCAGATGCATGTGCCGACAGACATGTTCACGCCGCTGTTCGTGATCGCGCGTGTCACCGGCTGGGGCGCGCACGTGATCGAGCAGCGTGAAGACGGCAAGATCATCCGGCCGTCCGCGAACTACACTGGGCCGGAACACCTGACGTTCGTCCCGATCGATCAGCGCTGATCCGTGTCACCGGGACCGGGCAGCGATCGTTCGAGACGCGCAGGCCAGAAGGCCCGGCGCTGAGTCTTGGGCGGCTGCCCGGCGACGCATCGAGAAAGCGACAGGCCCGCGGGGTGGATTCTCGACATCTGCGCCGGCCGGCAGCGGTTCGATTCGACCGCTGTCGATGGGAAATGTCGCTGATGCGTGTCTGTCTGCGGTCGTCAGCTGGTTGCGAGGTGACGTTCGCTCAGTGCGAACATCAGCAGCGCCCACATCACGACGCTGTTGTCGCGCCGCCCGCTGTCGTGCTGTTGTTGTAGCAGACGCAGGTAATCGCTGTCGAAGAGTCCGCTGTCGGTCACTGCCTCTCCGAGCACCTGTTCACGGTACCTTTCCCGCAGCGGCCCGCGGAACCATTCCGCGAGCGGTATCGAGAACCCCT
>CBFCWF010000263.1:0-5195 GCA_965601425.1 uncultured Chromatiaceae bacterium
TGAAGAACTTCGATGCCATCTGGCAGTTGCAGTCGTACCTGCTGTCGGAGGCGGATCGGGAAAAGATGCCGATCGTGGCCAATGAAGACAGGGGCAGCACCGTCGCTGAGATCATCCGGATCATCGGCGAACATCTGGCGAGGCGGTTGGAGCCGACGCTCAAGCAGGTGTTCCCGCCTGCCTCATGAACGCCGGGCGCGCCGCGTCCGGGTTTTATTCGGGAGAAACCGACGATGCGACACAAGGGTCTGATGATCATCATCGACGGTCTCGGCGATCGCCTCTGTCCGCAGATGGGGGGGCGTACCCCGCTCGAGGCGGCCGCGACGCCGAACCTCGATCGGCTTGCTCGCAAGGGCATGACCGGACTGATCGACCCGCTGGTGCCTGGTATGCCGGTCGGTACCCATACCGGGACCAGCGTATTGATGGGCCTTGCGCCCGCCGATGCCGCGGGCTTGGCTCGCGGCCCCGTGGAGGCCGCGGGGGTCGGCCTGGCGCTGCAACCCGGCGAGGTGTTCCTGCGCTGCAACTTTGCCTCCGTTTCCGGTGAGGGCGAACAGCTGCGGATCGAAGACCGGCGCGCCGGTCGTATCCTGGAAGGGACCACGGAACTGGCGGCCGAATTGCAGGACGTTTCTCTGGGCAACGGCATCACCGCGAGCCTCCATCCGGCGACACAGCATCGCGCCGTGCTGCGACTCGATGGGCCCGGCCTGTCAGCCGATATCACAGATACCGACCCCGGCAGCGGGCGCAAGGATCGGGGCGTGCTCAGCGCGATGCCGCTCGACGCCGACGATACCGCGGCGGCGCGTACCGCGCAGGCGGTCAACCGAATGGTGGTCGAGGCGCACCGCCGGCTGGCGCAGCATCCGGTAAATCTCCGGCGGAAGGCGCAGGGCCTGTTGCCGGCGAGCGGTATCCTGACCCGAGGGGCGGGTCAATATAGCGTGCTGCGCAATCTGGTGTCGCATCTGCGGATACCTGCCTCGGTCGTCGTCGGTGAGCGCACCGTCGAGGGACTGGGTCGCATGTTTGGCTTCCGCATCGTCAGCCGGCCGAGCTTCAGCGCCCTGCCAAATACAGACCTGGCGGGCAAGCTCGACGCGGTGCTGGCCGAACTCGAGACCCGGGATCTGGTGTTCTTGCACATCAAGGGTCCGGACATCAGCTCTCACGACCGCGACCCGGTGGGGAAGAAGGCGGCCATCGAGCGTATCGATGAGGTGCTCGGCAGACTGGATCGTGACGACCTGGTGGTCGCGATCACCGGCGATCACTCCACCGACAGTTGCGCGGGCAGACACTGCGGCGACCCAGTGCCGGGGCTGATCATGGCGCCGCACGGGCGCCGTGACGCGACCGCGGTATTCGGCGAGTCGTCCTGCATGAAAGGCGGTCTCGGCCGGGTCTCGGCGACCTCTTTCCTGGTCGGGATGCTCGATGCAATGGGCGCGGTAGGCAACTTCCGGCCGTCCGACCGCGGCTTCCTGTGGCCCGGCTGACAACTACCCGGTATTGCCGAACGATCCAGGCCACGACGGACGTCGCGGCGAGCTGCGGGCATTGGCCGCTCCACACCGGCGGCCGCCCCTCTGGTCCGTCCGGTGGCGCGCCGCTGCTTCGGCGATGCGTCTACGCCTCTGCCGCGACCGCTGCCGGGCTCTCGTTGATGATCGTTTTAGCCATGCGCTTCGCGAAGTAGTAGATGCGCTGCAGTTTTTCGGCAATGTCGACCTCGATCGTATAGGCCTCGATCCGGTTCGGTTCGTCCGCGACCAGGCGCTGGGCCTGATGGATCGCGGCCGAATTCGAGATCCGCGTGATCTCGTCCTTCATCTGAGTCACTGCCTCTGCGGTTGCCGGATCGTTTTCCGCGACCGCGCGCACAGCGGTCTCGACGGCCTCGCTGACCACCCGGTGGAAGCCGTTGAGCACCTCCTGCGTGGGGGCGCTGACGGAGATGCCCTGCTCGACGCGGCTGAGGCCCAGGTCGACCAGGTTGGTCTCCACGATGTCGCCGATGTTCTCCAGGTTGTTCATCGCCTCCATCAGCTGCATGAACTCCTGGTTCTGCTCTTCGGTCAGCTTGAGTCGGCTGATCTTCCCCATATAGCCCAGGATCTGGGTCTGCAGTGCGTCGACCCGCTCGTCCATCTCGCGGACCGCGATCAGTGAGGAACGGTCTCCGTTGATGATGGCCGGCATGATCTGGATCAGCATGTCGTTGACCTGCTGGCCCATGTGCTCGACCTCCATCCGCACGCGCTCCAGCGCGAGCGACGGTGCGATCAACAATTCGTCGTCGAGATACTTGGTGCGAATGACCAAGCCCTCCTCGTCGAGCGGTCGGTCGGGTACCAGCCATTCGACGAGGCGCGCGATCTGGGCAGTGAACCAGATGAAGATGAAGGTGTTCGCGATATTGAATATCGTGTGCGCATTCGCGATCTGGCGCGGCGTCTCCGCGGCCAGTCGGGCGGTGCCCGAAAGCTCTTCGTGGGACGGCGAGAAGGACACGACGAACGCGGCCAACTCGTCGATGAAGCCCAGCCATACCAAGACGCCGGCGACGTTGAAAAAGACATGGACCACTGCCGCGCGAAATGCCTCGCGGGTCTTGCCGATCGAGGCCAGCAGCGCGGTGACACAGGTGCCGATGTTGGCCCCGAAGGCCAGCGCGATACCGGCCGGCAGCGTGATGAAACCCTGGCTGGCCATGACAATCACGATGCCGGTCGTCGCGGAAGACGACTGGATCAATGCGGTGAAGGCCGCGGCCGTCAGTATCCCGACAAACGGGTTCTCCATCGAGACCATCAGATCCAGGAACGGTTGGAAGGTGCGCAGCGGCTTCATTGCATCGCTCATGATGCTCATGCCGAAGAAGATCAGTCCGAGCCCCATCAGCATATTGCCGTACTGGCGGATCTTGTCCTGCTTCGAAAAGAACGACATGCTGAACCCGACCGCGACCATCAGCAGGGCCGCCTTTGTGACCTTGAACGCGACGATCTGCGCGGTGATCGTCGTGCCCACATTGGCCCCCATGATCACGCCGATGGACTGCGACAACGACATCAGCCCGGCGGTGATGAAGCCCACGACCAGCACCGTGGTCACGGACGAAGACTGGATGATGGCCGTGACGAAGGCCCCGGTAACGGCGCCCATATAGCGGTTCGTGGTCAGCTTTGCCAGCACCGCCTTCATGCGATCGCCGGCGACCGCCTTCAGCGCATCGGACATCTGCTCCATGCCGAACAGGAACAACGCGAGCCCGCCGAACAGCTGCATCGCCATCTGGCCCGTTTCGATGGTCTGGCCGTCGCCATCCGCAGCAAACGCCGGCATCCACCACCACAAGAGGACACCAAAGGCAGCGGCGGTGAACAGCAGCATCGGTTGCATGGGTGTGGCGCGCGTTGAAAGTCTGGGCACGACCTGTTCCTCGCTTGGGGTGGGCATCACTTGTTGTGTTTGACGATGGTCACCGGCACCGTGGCCAGTTGAACCACCTGTTCGGCCTTGGAGCCGAGAAACAGGTGCTTGAGGCCGGTACGGCCCTGGCTGCCCATCACGACCATGACCGGGCGTAGCTTGTCGATGACCTGGAGAATACGCGTCACCGGGAGCCCGACGACCATCAGGCTGTCGGCCTTGCGCAGGGCCTTGAGTCCCGGGTGTCGCTCCGTCATCTTGCCCATGAAGTCGTCGAACACCTCCCGGGCGGTGTCCTGTATTCGATCCACGCGCTTCTTCTTGACCAAGCGCGAGTAGTAGCCCGGCATCTCGCCCGGGTCATGCACCACGTGCAGCACGAGCAGCCGGTGGCCTGTCGACGCGGCCAGTTCCGACGCAAATACCATTGCGGCCTCGGAGTGCGGCGAGAAGTCCACGGGCACCAGAATGATGCCGTCGTCGGCCGCCTTTCTGGTGGCCTTCATGACCTGCGTGAGCTCGGCCTTGTCGTCCGCGACCCGGACCGGACGGGCCGCTGTCTTGTCCGATGACGCAGTCTTTTCGTTGCCGCCTTTCCCGGGCTCGTCTTTGCCGGCGGACTTCGCCGGGTCCTCTGCGTCAGTCATTGCTCTTCTCCAAGGGGCGGTTGCCGCTCGCTGCACACCCTGCGTACGTCTGGTCTTCGGGTACGCCGGGGGCAGCGTGCCGGCCCGGGCAGCGTTCGTCAGGGTCTGTGACCGTATCCGACGGCTGCAACACGGTCTGCCGTCGCTGTCGGCCGTGCCTGTATGCACAACGTCATACACAAGTCCCCTTATAACACGATGTCACAAAACTGTCACAAAAGCTGCGCCGAAGCAGCGCTTGGTGCGCCGTGCTGGTTGGCTCGTTGTTTCGTGCACGCCCGTCAACGATGGGCGCATGTGTGTTCCAGTCGCCCGGCCGGCGGCCGCCTGTTCGACCGGATGCGGTCCGCGACCACCGCCTTCACAGAAACTTCACAAAAATTTATCAATTCCTTAATTTTTCTGAAATATCTTTGTAACTCTCAAGGCAGCCATAGGGCGCGCACAGCCGCGCCGCGGCCCGATCGCCCCGTGTCGCAGTCGTCGGACGCAGCATTTTGTTTCAAAAGGAGAAATTCATGTTCAATCGTAAATCCACAAGCCTGGCCTGCACATGTTTGGTGCTGCTGGCAGGCACTGTCGATGCGCGTACCGTGTTGCAGAACAAGGGGTCGGACACCCTGGTCAACGTGGCACAGGCCTGGGCTGAGGCCTATCCGACCGTCAATCCCGACGTGGCCGTGGCCGTTTCGGGCGGCGGTTCCGGCACCGGCATCGCCGCTATGATCAACGGCACCGTGGATATCGCCAATGCCAGTCGCAGCATGAAGGAAAAGGAAAAGAAGCTGGCCGAGAAGAATGGCCAGAACCCCGTCGAGCACGTGGTCGGTTACGACGCCTTGGCGGTCTTCATCCACAAGGACAACCCGGCGAATAAGATGTCCTACGAACAGCTGAAGGACATCTATGCCCGTGGCCAGAAAGTCAAGAAGTGGTCGGACATGGGCATTACGGTGCCCGGCTGCGACAGCGACGAGATCGTCGTGGTCAACCGCCAGAACAACTCCGGCACCTATGCCTACTTTAAGAAGGAGGTCCTCGGCAAGAAGAGCAAGTTTCGCCAGGGGACGCTGGACATGCACGGCTCCAAGGATGTCGTCGACC
>CBFCWF010000264.1:0-5167 GCA_965601425.1 uncultured Chromatiaceae bacterium
CACAGTCTCGCTTCTGCGGCAATCTGTTGAGGCGTTACAGACATAGGCTGGGCTCCTCTCGTTAAGTGTTCTGCCCGTACCTACCAGTCTATGAAGCGTCGCGATTTTGCCCGCCTGGCTACAGGATGACGCTGCCGAGAAGGTTGCTCTCCTGCAGGAGACCCCAGTAGCGTGAATCCTCGCTATTGCCCAGGTTGTCGCCGAGGGTGAAGTAGTGGCCCGGGGGGACGATGAGGTCGACGTCCGGGGCGGTGATTGGAAGGCTCGCCTCCAACACCTGATAGTGGACATCGCCAATGAGCGCCTGCCGAATGGGCCCGGCGCCACTGGCGGCGACCAACTCGGAGCCATTCAATCGAATTTGGCCGCCGGCAATCTCGATGTGGTCCCCGGGGACTCCGAGGATGCGTTTGACGTAAGTGGTACGGGGTTCCCGGGGGTACTGAAACACGACCACCTGGCCCCGTTGCGGCGTCTTGGCCGCGATCAAGGCATGGCCGGTGAGCGGGGAGCGCACGCCGAAGGCCAGTCGATTGACCCAGATGCGCGAGCCCTCCTCGAGCAAGGGGCGCATGGAGCCGGACGGCACGTGGTAGACGTCGATCGCGAAGGAACGTAGCAGCAGCACTACCGTGAACACCGGCAGCGCAGCGCGAAGACCGAAGGATAAGGCGCCGGCTTCGTGGTGTTCGTGCCGCAGTGCCGCCTTGCGCTGCCGCCACGGCTGCACGTAAAGGAGATCGATGAAGAACGCCAGCAGGTATACGAGCCAAAGAACCCAGAGGGCTGTCATTGGCCGATGGCCCAGTCGATGTCGCCGTAACGGTTTGGCACATCGGCTTGGGTGACCCGCCAGCCGCCTTCCTCGAGGGTGGTGATCAGCCAGTCGCGGGCCCAGGCAAAGCTTGGACGGCAACGGCGCGGCGGGCGTGGTGGAGAGCCGATGTCCGGCGAGGAAAAAACTCGAGCAGCCTTTTGCGCGGGCTTCAGCTGAAAGGCATACAGCACCGGATCGCCCATGCGCACGGTGGTGAAATCGGCAGTGGTCTCGGGCTGAGACAGCAAGGGCCACAAGGCAGACGTCACCGACACCAGGCGCTGGCGCTCGGCCGCATCGCCAATCATCGACAGGCGCCCCAGCGGCCACACGCCGGTTACATCGGTGGCGCGCGCTGATCGGGGCAGGGAAACCATATACAGGACGGACGGCCCGCAGACCTTGAGCGGCTGCAGCTGCACCTGGAAGGGTGAACACTCGGCATCGATCGCGAGGGCGCGGCGCAGGGCAGAGGCGGATACCGCCTGGTCACACGACAGCCGGCCCATGAGGTATTCGTCGCGGGGTGGCATCATCATCGTGCGGACTGCCCGCGAAGTTGGCGCGCAATCGCCACGCCCAGGGTGCCACACAGGAATAGGCCTACAACGGTCATCAGCTCCTTGAACCAAACAGCCCCACCGCCCACGTTACCGCCCTGGAGGCGCAATGCCGTGCTGATCGCGAACATGTAGAAGCAGGCGAAGCCGGGCACCAGTAACAGATGGCGCAACTCAGCCGGCTGCCGAGAGAGCAAGGCGAAAGTTACCGCGGCGGCCGCCGCGCACCACGTGAACAGAGAAAGAAACAGGCTGTGTTGGTAGCCGAGCGTCGCCAATACCGTCGCGGTGACGATTTGCAGCAGGGCGAACAGGGAGAACATCCCGAAGCTCCAGCCGAACACATTGAAAGGCGCATCCCACTTGGTCTGCATGATCAACTCCTAAAAAGGCTCTTACCTTCAGTCTATTGAGTTCAAGAATGCGCCCGCGTCGGAAGAGGCCAGGGCACGTGCGAACTGCTCTCGAGCCCGCTTTTCGGCGTACTCGATGACGTGTTCGGGGCAGTTGTAACGCTGGGCCATCGCCGCGCGGGTGGTGCGCGTGTCCTTGCCGTGGCGGCTGATGAGGATGTCCTGATCCCGAATCGACAGGGTGGCAAGAATCGCCCGCACAATGCGTCGAACCTGCTGGCGGCAGACATTCGTCTCGAGGACGTCGTCGTCCACGGCATCGGGCACCTCGTCCCGGTAACGCAGCAACACGCGGTGCTTCAGGGTGGAGGCGGCGGCCTTCTCGAGGTAGCGCGCGGCAAACACGTACAGCCGGGCGCGGGCCGGGTGCGACAGGTCATAGCGCTCGACGCAGTCATACAGGACCGGAATGGCTTCCTGCATCAGGTCTTCCGCATCGTCTTCGTCGAGGTCGCGACAAAAACGCGCGAGGTTCTTGCGGGCAAAAGGCAGCGCGGCCAGCATGAGGCGATCGCGAGCCTCCTGGTCGCCGGACTGGGCCGCCTCGATCAGTGCTCGCTCTTCCTGCTGAGTGAGATAACGCTCGTTGTTGCAATCCTTGCTCTCCATGCAAGCAGTGCAACACGGCTTCGAAATTCAACAAGCGACAAATCTCCCCCGAACGGAAGTTTGGTGTCTTGTGTCCGTGACGGACGCGGGAGAATAGGCGTTACGTCGATCTTGGACGGGGGCCGTGATCGCCCTCAGGGCCGGGAGAGGCGAGGGCTACGTTGATACCGAACTCGCGCCGACAGGCGCCGGCGACGGCCGGTAAGCAATGCAGCCAGGGTGAGGTTGCCGGCAGAGTCAGCGCGATTTCTGCGCGCGGGAAAGCAATCGCCACCAGGCAAGCCATCTCCATCAACTTGGCGTGCACGAACGTATCGACGGATGGATAACCGGCAATGCGCCGGCGCAAGCGCGGCGGCAGGGATTCGGCTACCGTGCCGGGTGGCGGCAGACGGTACGCGGTTAAGGTGGCCCCCAATTCAACGCGTACGTGGCGAGGACGACAGGAGCGCGCCAGGGCGAAGGCCTCTGAGAGGTGTCGGATGCAGACGGATTCTGCGCTGACGGGTGTCGGGGTGGTTTCGACGGCGCCATCAAAGACAGCACCGTGCAGGCCCTCGGCGCAGACGAGCGTGACTTGCTGGCCGTCGCGAAGATCCCGTATGGCATCACCGCAACCGACCACGGCCAGTACGCCGGACTCGCGCGCGGTTCGGGCGACATGGGAGGTGCGGGCGCCGATGCGGGTCACGATGCCGGCAGCCCGCCGAATGGCAGGCACCCACTCGGGGTCGGTGTTATCGGTCACCAGAATGGCACCATCGGGCATCGCCTTGGCGTCAATCACGGAGCGGGCATTGAAGATGGTGGCGACGACTGTGCCGTGACCCACCGGCAAGCCTTGCGCGAGCGGAGGCCGATCGACCTGACGGAAAGACGTCGCTGGCTGTTGCATACCGTGAGGCGCGGAGCGCGCCTGTAACAGGTGCAGGCGCGCGGAAGGATCCAGCAGCCACTCGACCTCAAGCGGTGATTCAAAGCGCTCCTCGAGATGGAGCAGGGTCGTCGCCAGTTGTCGTACCTGCGAGTCTTCGAGGGCGAACTGTTGCGCGGTTCGCGTTCCAGCTTGGCGTTGGATGACAACGCTGCGGTCGGTATCGCTGAGGAAATCACGGTGGATCAGGTAGTCCTCGGGGATGCTGGTACCCGCGGTGACCGCGGCGCTGGTCTCGGCAACGGACAACAGCATCAATGGGTGAGGACTGAGATCTGGTGCCTGGGTATGCGCCACCCCGCCGAGCCAGCCCTCGCCGCCCACCATGAGTTGCACGGCGACCGACATGGCCGGGAAGGTATCAAGCGAAATGCCCTGCAGCTCCGCGAGTGCGCGCTCGGAAAACACCGAGGCGTAGACAACCTGGACCGCCGAACACAGCGAGTCGATGCCCTGCACGGTGTGCACGGTTTCGAAGGCGCCGGCGAAGCTTTGTCGATCCTGGTCCTCGAGCTCGAAGCAGGAGCGAACACACAGGGTCGGTTGTTTGCCGTCCCGTTGAAAGGCGGCGTTGATTGCACGCAGCGCCTGAACGGTTTTGGTCGGCAGCGGTTTGACGAGCAAGGATTGTTGCAGGCGGTGCGCCAGTTCGGCATCGAGGGTTTCGGGCAGCAGGGACGCCATAGCACCGGGCAACGCCGCCTCGAGGGCGTCGATAAAGTGCTGTCCGGACAGGACATGGGCTTTTGGCACGGCGTAGTCCAGATCGTCAGCATAGGAGGCCAGCAGCTGCAGGTTGGACAGTTTGTTGCGCGCAGCGGCCGGCGGCACGCTGGACAGCGTGTAGGTGTCGCGGGGCAGGGCGTTATTCAGTATGGCTGCCATGTAGACAGCTTATGCAGACGGACAGCGCGCCGTTGTCGCGGGTCCGAGGGCCGGTAGATTAACGGGTATGGCGGCACTGCAACTTCACCAGTTTGATCGGGAGCGCTCGTCGGTCGTTCAGGCCATGGCCTACGATCGAGATGATGCGGCGATGTACGTCCAGTTCTGGCGTCACGGCGCGGTATGGCGCTACCGGGGCGTGTCGGAGGAAGTGTTCGAGGCGATGCTGCAGTCGGACTCGATGGGTTCGTTTCTGGCGAAGTCGATCAAAAAGGAGTTTGCCGCCGTCGAGGTCGATGCCGAAGATTGGGCCCGGTTGCTCGCACAGGCGAAGGGAACAACCGCCGAAGAGCGCGCGGCGGCGTACGCAAAGGCCAATGCGCGCCTATACGATCAGCTTCGCAGGAGTCCGCGCGGCCTGGGGTTTTAGGGGTGTGGCGATCGGCGAGCGCCCGGGCACCGCGCCTGCACTACCGCTGCGGCGCGATATCCGGGATGCGCACATAGAGACACGGGGCTAGTTGACGGTAGCGGTCGGCTTACCGGTCCGAAGGTCTATCGATACATCCTCGAAGATCTTTACCGTGGGATCAACCATGTTCTGGTCCACGGCGCGGCAGTAATGATCGCGCTTACCGGCCGCGACAGGCCAGTCGACGGGCCGCGGGTTTAGGGATGGGGCAAACTTCGTCCAACACGGCCCATCGGCGCCCAGGACGAGCGATGTTGGCCCATCCACCCACAGCAGATCTCCCGGCTGCGTTCGCTCACCTCTTGCAAGAAGACGAAAGCCCTGCGGTGGAGCTGGGGAGACGGTGTTAGTTGCAGACTCGTTTGCCATTGTTAGACCTTGTTTCTCTCTACATGAGGCGCGCTAGGCTTGACGGTAGCCAAGCCGGAGCAGGATGCCCTCAAGGGTTTCGAAGTTGCCGAAGTACTGAATCGTCAA
>CBFCWF010000265.1:0-5150 GCA_965601425.1 uncultured Chromatiaceae bacterium
GGTTCAGCCTGCCGAGCGCCGTTTCCAGCGCACTGCGCAGATTGCGCTGAAAGTCGTCCTGCAGCGATTGGAAGCCGCCGGGTAGTCCACCGGCCACACGCTGCGACAGGTCGTCGATCAGTTTCGGGTCGAGCACGGGGGCGCCTCTCGTTTGTGTATCGCTGGGCCTGAACGCAGGTTAGGAAAGCGTCCGCCGCTTGTCCAGCCGGACGCTGCGCCCTGATTTGGCGCATCAATATGGTGCGCACCGCGTGGATCGTCCCGAAACGGTGCATCAGCCGCTGCTGAAATAGCGGCGTAGTCGGTGTAACAAAATGAAATAAATAGAAAATATTGCTTGGCACGGGTTCTGCTTCAGGCAGCTCAACGGTGAGCACAGCACCGATTGGAAATCATTCCGCTTAATTCACTGATTGGGAGTAACTTAATGAAAATCACCCGCTTTGCCCTGGCCCTTGGGGCACTCGCCCTGTCCGGCACCGCAGCTGCCGAACTGTCGGCCAACATCGGCGTTACCAGCAACTACGTCTGGCGTGGTGTTTCGCAGACAGGCAACGATGCGGCCGTGTCCGGTGGCATCGACTATGGCCACGATAGCGGCTTCTACGCGGGCACCTGGGCGTCGAACGTCGACTTCGGCGACGGAGACGAGGGTGCCGAGGTGGACTTCTACGCCGGGTTCGGCAACGACATCGGCGACAGCGACTTCAGCTATGACGTGAACGCGATCTATTACTACTACCCGAACTTCGATAACAGCGATTTCGCCGAAATCGGCGGTTCGATCGGGTGGCAGTGGTTCAACGTCGGTCTGAGCTACACCATCTGGTCGGACGTCATAAAGACCAAGGGCAACGATACCTTCGTCGACGGCGACATCTACTACTACCTCAACGGCAGCTACGAGGTCGCCCCGACCTGGACCCTGGGTGGCACCCTCGGCTACTACGACTTCAAGGAAGACGGCAGAGACGGTATCGACACCTCATACCTCCACGGTCAGATCGACATTACCAAGGGCGCCGGCGATTTCGGCGACTTCACCCTGTCCGTATCGAATGCGGAGAAAGAGAGCGGGGACGACGATGTCCTGGTCTTTGTCTCCTGGGCCAAGACGTTCGATTAAGGGCGGACCCTTCAGACACGCACCGACCCCGCGCCCGCGGGGTCGGCACAAACCAAGCTAGGAGAAGCATTCATGAAATTGGTTGCAGCCATCATCAAGCCGTTCAAGCTGGATGACGTGCGCGAGGCCCTGTCCGATATCGGAGTCACGGGGATCACCGTCACGGAGGTCAAGGGCTTCGGACGCCAGAAGGGGCACACCGAGCTCTATCGCGGCGCTGAGTACGTTGTCGACTTTCTGCCGAAGATCAAGGTGGAGATCGCTATCGACGACGATCAGCTCGACGCGGTCATCGAGGCGATCAGCGCCGCTGCCAAGACCGGCAAGATCGGCGACGGCAAGATTTTTGTTTACGAACTGGGCCAGGCCATCCGTATCCGTACGGGTGAGTCTGGTCCTGACGCTCTTTAACTCGGCTGGGGGTTTCCAATGGAAAACAACGTTTTTGAACTCCAGTACGCCATCGATACCTTTTACTTCCTGGTGATGGGTGCGCTCGTCATGTGGATGGCGGCTGGCTTCGCGATGCTGGAATCTGGGCTCGTGCGCTCGAAGAACACGACCGAGATTCTGACCAAGAACATTTCTCTCTATGCAGTTTCCTGCATCATGTATCTGATCTGCGGTTACGCGATCATGTACGGTGGCGACTTGCTGCTGACCGGTATTGCGCTGGACGGCGCCGACAGCGCGGACGCGCTGACCGCCGCGGTGCTGAAGGAATCGGCCGAGGCCGGTTTCGACGGTGACTCGGTCTACTCCGACGCAGCCGACTTCTTTTTCCAGGTGGTGTTCGTCGCGACGGCCATGTCCATCGTATCGGGCGCAGTGGCTGAGCGCATGAAGCTGTGGTCTTTCCTGTTGTTCGCGGTCGTGATGACGGGCTTCATCTACCCGATGGAAGGCAGTTGGACCTGGGGTGGTCAGTCCGTGTTCGGCCTCTTCAACCTCGGCGACGACTTCGGCTTCTCGGATTTCGCAGGTTCCGGCATCGTGCACATGGCGGGTGCGGCCGCTGCGCTGGCCGGCGTGCTGCTGCTCGGTCCGCGCAAGGGCAAGTACACGGCCGACGGCCGGGTCAACGCGATACCGGGCGCCAATCTGCCGCTGGCGACGCTGGGCACCTTCATCCTGTGGATGGGCTGGTTCGGCTTCAACGGCGGCTCGGTACTCAAGCTCGGTGACATTGGCAATGCGAACTCGGTGGCGATGGTGTTTCTGAACACCAACGCAGCGGCGGCCGGTGGCCTGGTAACCGCGCTGATCGTTGCCCGGCTGCTGTTCGGCAAGGCGGACCTGACCATGGCCCTGAACGGCGCGCTGGCGGGACTGGTGGCGATCACCGCGGAACCGTCCACGCCGTCCCCCTTGGTCGCGACGCTGATTGGTGCGGTAGGCGGCTTCATCGTCGTGTTCTCGATCCTGACGCTGGACAAGGTGAAGATCGACGACCCGGTCGGTGCGATATCGGTACATGGGGTGGTCGGTTTCTGGGGCCTGATGGCGGTACCACTGACCAACGACGGCGCCAGCTTCGTCGGTCAGTTGGTCGGCGCGGGCACGATCTTCGCCTGGGTGTTCGGCGTCAGCTTCGTTGCCTGGCTGGTGATCAAGGCGATCATCGGGATCCGCGTCAGCGAAGAGGAAGAGTACGAAGGGACCGACATCGGCGAATGCGGCCTGGAGGCGTATCCGGAATTCACCGGAGCACGTGGCGCTGGAACCTGAGGGGCGCGTCTCGTCCCGTTCAACGGAGGGCGCCTGCGGGCGCCCTTTTTGCGTCGGGATCTCCCACGCGATCGGCGCCTCTTCCAGCAATCCTGTCTGTGTGATGACGGCGCCCTCCTGCGGTGCATCCAAACGCCGTTCGAGCAGGTCCGACTGGCGCGTCCGGCCCAGATGAACTCGATGGGCTCATCGAAGTCTCGCAGCGTCAGCCCAGCATGCGGTGATCCCTATCCGTCACAGCGTGTCGCCTCCCGCCTTATTTGCGATGCACGGGCCTGTGCGAACATCCCGGTCCTCGCCTGTTTCGGTGCGAAGCGGGCGCGCAGGGCCGGTATCATGGCACGCAGAGCGAAACGGATGTGAGCAAGCAATGCTGGAGAATCAATCAATGCGCTGCCTGTCGGTCTTACTTGGCCTGTGTTTGAGCCTGCCGGCGGCAGCCGAGGTCTATCGCTGGGTCGATGCGGACGGGAAGGTGCATTACAGCGGGAGCCCGCCACCGCAGGGTGGGCAGCTCATTGAGCTGCCCGCAACCGCCGGGTCGCCGGCTGAGCCGGACCGCGAAGCGGCCGAACGGCGTGCCAGGCAGCAGCGCATG
This sequence comes from uncultured Chromatiaceae bacterium, assembly GCA_965601425.1. Lineage (GTDB taxonomy): Bacteria > Pseudomonadota > Gammaproteobacteria > Chromatiales > Chromatiaceae > Thiosocius. Next base: position 3,453 of record CBFCWF010000265.1, read on the forward strand.
CTCGAGGCCTACGAATACGAGCGGGGGAAGAAGGCGGCCCAATCCGAGCAGGCCGAGCGGGCCCGGCGAGCGAACGCCCAACGCTGCGCCGAGCTACGCGCGCATTGGCGTCGGCTGTCTTTCGGTGGGCCGGTCTATTTTCGGCGCCCAGATGGTAGCCGCGACTACCTCAGCGACGAACGGCGCGCGTCCGAGAAGGGACGACTGCGACCGGCCTACGTGGCGGCCTGCGGCGAGGCGCCGAAATGACGGATCGTGGTGCCTCGGTGCTGCTACTACACGGTATGTTCCGCTCTGCGTACGCGATGCTCCCCTTGTCCTATCACCTGGCCAGGGAGGGTTACCATGTGCAAAGTGTCGGCTACCCGACCCGAATCTACGATGTCGCCGAACTGGCCCGGCGCTACCTTGGGCCGGCGATCACGGCCTGTCCGTCGACCCGTCCTGTGCACCTGGTCACACATTCCCTGGGCGGCATCATTGCGCGCCAGCATCTGCAGACCGCCCGGCTGCCTCCCGGCAGCCGCATCGTGATGCTCGCCCCGCCGAACAGCGGCAGTGAGGTCGCTGATCGGCTGTGCTCCTGGCCGGTCTACCGCTGGTTGATGGCCGACGTCGGGCAACAGGTCCGCACCGGGCCGGACGGTATCGGTCCACGGCTGCAGCCGGTCGCCGAAGAGATCGGCGTGATCGCCGGCAGGCGCACGGTGCAGCCATGGTTTTCGCGCCTGATCCCCGGCGAGGACGATGGCGTCGTTTCAGTCGCCAGCACCCGGCTGCCCGAGATGCGCGATTTCATCGTCGTCGACAACAGTCACACCATGATGCTGCTGGATCGCGGGGTGCACCAGCAGATCCGGCACTTTCTCCTGACCGGCGGGTTTCTGCACTGAGCCACGTGGCCCCGCTCAGCATTCCGCGAGCAGGCGGCCCAGCATGTGTTCGGCCTGGGCACGGTAGCCGCCGCCGAACAGGTTGAGATGATTCAGCACATGGTAGAGGTTGTAGAGTGTCTTGCGCACCCGATAGCCTGGATCGATGGGCCAGGCCTCGCGGTAACTCGAATAGAAATCGGCACTGAAGCCGCCGAACAGTTCGGTCATCGCGATTTCGGCCTCGCGGTCGCCGTAATAGGTTGCCGGGTCGTAGATCACCGGATCCCCGGTGCGCGTGAAGCCGATGTTGCCGCCCCACAGGTCGCCGTGCAGCAGCGAAGGGGCCGGGTCGTGGTCGATCAACGCCGGAAAACGGCTCAGCAATCGTTCGCCCATCGCTTGCAGCCGGTCGCCGTGGCCGTTGCGGGCGGCCAGCTCGAGCTGGAAACCCAGTCGATTTTCGCGCCAGAACCCGACCCAGTCAGGCTGCCGCCCGTTAGGCTGTGGCGTCGCGCCGATCGTGTTGGCCCGGTGCCAGCCAAAGGCGTCACCGCGGTTGCGGTGGAGCTCGGCCAGCTCGCGCCCGGCGCGGCGCCAGCCAACGCTGTTGCCATGGCCGAGTTCGACGAACTCGGTTACCAGGTAGGCCACACTGCCGACGCGACCGGTCAGGAGCGCACGCGGGACGCGGATCGCGTTGCCGCGCAGCAATGCGTCCAGGCCATCGGCCTCCGCCTCGAACATGTCCAGCCTGTCGCCACTGTTGGTTTTGACGAACCAGGCGCGGTGGCCATCGCTCAACCGGAACGCGCTGTTGATGCAA
>CBFCWF010000266.1:0-5112 GCA_965601425.1 uncultured Chromatiaceae bacterium
GGCGACGAGGGGTTGGAGCTTGGCGCCGATCATTGGGAGGTCGTGCGTGCGCTGCAGCGGTACTTCGCGCGGCACGACGAGGGGCGCGCGCTTAAGGTCCGTGAGCTACATGACGCGCTCGATGAGCACTTTCACGCGAAGGGCGGTATCCGTTATCTCTACGAAATCCTGCCCGGCGGACCGGTCGCGCAGGGATGTCGTCTGGCCGGACTGAAGGCCCCGCCGGACGCCGCCGACCCGAGCTTCGGCAGCGTTCAGTGACCCGAAGCCGCCGACAACGCTCACCGGCGGTTTCGCTTATGGATCATCGCGCCGGATGCTGTCGTGGCGCGGTTTCCCTGGCCCTTCCAACGGGCCAGGTGGATCGGTGAGCCCGGGGGCGGCTACTTCGGCTGTCCCTGCGTCAGCTCCTCGAGTACCCGGTCGCGCGAGAAACTGCCGGGCTTCTGCCCGGCCGGGTGATCGCTGAACGTCATCAGGAAATTCCGGACCATTGCTTGTGCCGGCACCAACAGGAACAGGTGGTCGATAAACCAGGTGCTGTAGCCGATCCCTTCGTGCTGCGCCCACGCACACGGATCCTGCCGCAGCTTGGTCGGCGGCGGCGCGGGTGGTCAAGATCGCTCGCCCCCTGGACGCCGAATGCCGGACCTTCGCACCGACACGCGTATCCGGCTAAGGGGTCTGGACCAAGGGCAGCACATAGCGCGTTACGAGAAAATCCGAATCTTCCCGGCGCAATGGGAAGCGTTGGCCGAAATGTGGTTCCAGCGCGAGCGCATCGAAGTTCCGGTACTGGAAGCCGGGCCAGGCCGTCGCAATCGTGGCCTGCATCGTCTCCCGTGCGTCGGTCAGTTCGGCGACGGCCAAGCAATCGACGAACCGCTGCTCGATCGCGAGAAGGGTGTAGGCGAGCAGATTGTCGCTGTACCACTCCCAGGGGTTGGTCAGGGAGTATTCGCCGACGATATGGTATGCCCGCGCCGCGGGCGCATCGAGATAGCTTTCGCCGTTGCTCAGGTACTGCTGTTTCAGCCATACGGCCCATGTTTCGGGCGTGTCGCCAAGCCAGGTATAGGTGGGCGTCAGCTCGTAGTACTGTGGCGTGAAGATTTGGTAGGCGTCGCTGTCCGGGTCGAACGGCAGCGGCTGTGCGTCCCAGCCGAAGGGCTCGACCAGGGAGTGAAACTCGGGGGCCGGGAAATACACGCGGCCGTTCTCGCCCGCCAGGTTCGCCTCGTCGAAGTCGAGCGAGAACTGGTAACTGTGACCGAGTTCGTGGACCACAAGTCCCAACTGCACCAGCGGCGGCTGCTCGATGCCAACCCGGTAGATGATCAGAGATTGGGTCTGTGCAACCGCCATCGCCTGTGTCCCGTCATCGACCGCGGGTGTCAACAGGCAGCTTTCCTCGGCCGCGATCGTGCGTAGCGTCGGCAGCGGGCGTCGCTCCGACAAAGCGTGATGGAAGACCCGGGTCAGCGCATCATAGACCGCGCGCGACAAGGTTTCGGTGAATGGTGTCGAGCGTTCGACCAGGATAATGCGATGATCGCGCAGCAGCGCCTCCTGTCGCGCCGCCTGTTCGGCGGGTTTGCCATCACTCCGCCAGTCGAGATGATCGGGCACACCGTTTTGGTTGCTGTCTGCGAAGCCTTCATCCGGGATACCGTCGCCGTTCCGATCGCGCCCGCCAACCTTGGCGTCGTAAGGGCTGACATCCAGCACGTTACGCACACCGTCGCCGTCGACATCGATGTCTCCCTCGAGAAACTTGCCGTAGTAGTCACTGATTCGGTAGTCACGCACACCGTCGCGATCGCTGTCGCGGGTTGCATAGACCAGCAGATCGTTCTCGCTGCGGTACAACGCTTCCAACGCGTTCTGCTCCTCGTCGGGTGCGGCTGCAAGGATCGCCGCGAGCAGGGCCAGCTCCGCGGCCGTCGGCGGTGGAGGGAGCGGCGTGTCACGATAATAGATCGCCGCCAGCGACGCGAGCTGTGCACGGCGCTGTTCAGCGGCATCCAGCGCACCGGGTCCATCCACCGCGTCATAGGTGGAACAGGACACGACGGCGAACAGCATGACGGGCCAGCCCGAGCGCAGCGCCGGTCGGCCGGATCTCCCGACCGGATCTCTCGGGCCTGTCGATCCGTCCCCCGGCAGCTGCGTCGACCGCTTTTGACGTCGCGCGGTCGGCTTCGTGGTTGCGAGAAGTGCCAACCTGATCCTCGGGGGGCGTACCAGGCTCGCCACTGTGCGAGCGATGCCGATCAAGAGCGACGGCATGGCCATGATTCGTTTCCTCGCGTCTTCGCTTGCACCCTTGCGGCACGGCAGATGGCCCGGCGATGGCCAATGCGCCACCTGTTGAGTCGTTCACCAGCGGCCGTCACCAGCTTGCAGCGCCCCTGGTCAACCGCATCAATCGCGTATGCCGTCGGCCCATGTCCTCGAGGTCCTCGGGCGCGTGCGAAGCCCGTTGCGCCTCTTTCCAGATCAGCGTGCCATGCCATGCCAGCATTCGCAGTCGCGCATCGCGTCGTGTCAGTTGCGCCAGCCGGCAAAGCGACTCGATGAGTCGTATGCCGACGGCCAGGTCCTCCCGGGCCGCCTGCCGCAAAGGCGCGTAGATTGATTTCAAAACGCCGTCCAAGAGATTGACTTTCGCCAACAGCCGGGGTTTGCCGTCCGCGTCGAGGAATACACTGCCGGGGATCGCCTTGTCGATGATGCGGGAGAGTCCCACGCTGAACCAATCGACGCAGGTCACGGCTGTGCCCGGGTCGTTGATGCCCGGCGACAGCGCCCGAGCGGCCAACTGGTTGAGCTGGGTTATCGCGAATTCCGGGTCCTGGATTGGCGTGCGCATCGGCCCGGCAAGGATACATGCCCGCAGGTCGCCGAGGCCCGCTTCGAGTCCTTTCTGCGTACAGCCGAAGACCCGGAAGAGGGTGGTTCCTTCGACCACAAGGTCTCCGGCGCGCACGCCGACCTGGAGCACGCACTGTCGATCGACGCACCACTTCAGTAGGGCGGGGTATTCGATCGACTGCACATAGCCCTGGATCTCCGCGGCCACGGATTGGCCGCGATGCGACCTGGCGGCGCGACGCCACAACAGCGTGTCGCTTCGCCGGTCGTCGTGTCCGTCCGGGTCGGCCAGCTCTGCCATCGCCGATTGCAGCTGCCTGCCGATGCGATGAACGATTTGATCGGCCTGAAGATTGGTCGCGGTGCTATGTATGAAGCTGACGAACGCGAGCAGCGTGACGAAAGCGAGCACCAGTGCCGCTGCGACCGCGAAGCGCGGTGTGTCTGACGGTGCAAATCCGGTCAACAGCACAATGCAATAGACATAGGTGCCGAGAAACAGACCCAGGCTCAGCTTGCTCGCGTCGTCGTCGAGAAAGTTGCGCAGCACCTTGGGTCCATACTGCCCCGAGGTGAGCGTCAATGCGACCATCGTCACCGAGAACGCGACGCCACCCACGCTGATGATCGACCCGGCTATCACACCGATGACCTGCCGTGCCGAGGACACGGGCATCGCGAACCCAAGTGACGCGTTCGGGCCGACGTCGGTCCACCCGGACCAGCGGTCGACCCACAGCATCGTGATCGCCAGGAGCGCGCTCAATGCGGACAGTGCCACCGGTATCAGCCAGATGCTGGTCTTGAGTTGTTCATGCAGATAACGCAATCGCGCGATCATGTTTCGATGGTCCTGATTCGATCTGGATGCCGCGCCAGCGATGCGGCTGCCGTCGCGACGGGATTGCCGGTCGGTCAAGTCGTGCAACGTCGGCCTGCGAGTCGTTCGCCCGGGGTGGGTGCGAACGCCGCGGCAGTGGGTTCGACCCTACACCAGTCGCCAGCTCAATCGTTCGTTTACCCTCAGCGGCGTGACGCCTCCGTCGTGCTGGGCAGGCACGGCGTGGCTTTCCCTGAGCAGCGTAATGCTATTTTTGTTGCGTGGCAGACCATAGAAGTCGGGACCGAAATGGCTGGAGAAAGCTTCCAGCTTGTCCAGTGCATCCGCCCGCTCGAAGGCCTCGGTGTAAAGCTCGATGGCGGCGTGGGCGGTGTAGATGCCGGCACAGCCGCAGGCCGTCTCCTTGGCGGCCGTCGCATGGGGCGCGCTGTCCGTTCCCAGGAAGAACTTGGGGTTGCCACTGGTCGCGGCGGCGACCAGGGCCTCGCGGTGAGTCTCCCTCTTGAGCACCGGCAGGCAGTAGTAATGGGGACGGATGCCCCCCTCGAACATCGCATTCCGGTTGTAGAGCAGATGGTGCGCGGTGATCGTGGCCCCCACGTTGGCCGGGGCGGCCGCGACGAATTCTGCCGCCTGACGTGTGGTGATGTGCTCAAGCACCACTTTGAGCCTCGGCAGGCGCCGCAACAGGGGCGAGAGGATACGCTCGATGAACGCCGCCTCCCGATCAAACACATCCACGCTCGCGTCCGTCACCTCGCCGTGGAGCAGCAGGGGCATCCCCGTCTCCTGCATGGCCTCTAGAACCTCATCGACCCGGCGGATGTCGGTGACGCCGGAATCCGAATTGGTCGTAGCCCCCGCGGGGTAATACTTCACTGCGTGCACGAAGCCGCTGGCCCTCGCGTTGAGGATCTCGTCAGGCGAGGTGTTGTCGGTTAGATACAGCGTCATCAGGGGCTCGAAGTCCAGCCCGGCTGGCAGGGCCCCCAGGATGCGCTCCCGGTAGGAGGCGGCCTCCGCCAGGGTGCGAACCGGCGGCTTCAAGTTCGGCATGACGATGGCCCTGGCGAAGCGCCGGGCCGTATCCGGCAGCACCGCGGCCAGCATATCGCCGTCGCGCAGGTGCACGTGCCAGTCGTCCGGGCGGGTGAGGGTCAGCGTGTGCATATTTGGGTATCTTGCTACGGGCCCGAGGACAGAGGAGACGGAAAGCAGAACTACCAGTTTGCTCGTCCGCCAGGATACCCCAAGCCGCCGTCGCAGATACATTGACCGCTGCGAAAACCGCAGTGTACCTTGCGACGCCGGTACCGATCGTTCGCCGGCGACTCAATATAGAGCCTCGGATGGGGTCGGGATCGGATGGGCGTTTTCTGGCCCGATTGAGCTCGGCG
>CBFCWF010000267.1:0-5037 GCA_965601425.1 uncultured Chromatiaceae bacterium
CAGCTGCGTGAGCTGCACCTGCGGCTGCGCAAACCGCCGTCCGAGGCGAGCGGCACCACGGACGCCTGAGGCAGCGCTGACCGTCCCAGCCTACAAGCGGCCCGAATCGGTCCTGGTCCTGGTATGTACCCGTGCCGGCGAGGTGCTGCTGATGGAGCGTGCGCGGCCGCATGGCTTCTGGCAGTCGGTGACCGGGTCGCTTGAATGGGGAGAGTCGGCGCCGGCGGCCGCGGCGCGTGAACTCGCCGAGGAAACCGGGCTTGCGGTCGGATCGCGGCTACTGGACCTGCACCGGGGCGAGCGTTTCCAGATTATCCCACCCTGGCGTGCGCGCTACGCGCCGTCGGTACACGTCAATCGTGAGCACTGGTTCCTGCTCGAATTGTCCGGTCGGCGTACGGTCCGTCTGAATCCGCACGAACACCGGCAGTATCGCTGGTTCGACGCCGAGCAGGCGGTGCGGCGAGCGAGTTCCTGGACCAACCGGAAGGCCATCCGCGCATGGCTGCACGCGAGGCGGGGCCTGTCGGTCGCGTCCTGAGCGGTGCCCCGGGGCTACCAGTCGTCGCTCGAGCGTCTTGCTGCGGCGGGCGCCGGCGGCGGGTTCGGCGAGTTGGGTACGATCCCGATCTCGTCGCCCGGGTCGAGCCGGGTGAATAGCTCGGCGAATTGCTTGTTGACGGTCACGCGCACGCTGTCGTCGGCCAGCAGGTAACCGCGCTCGCCCTTGACCCGGCGCAGCCACGCCAGCATTTCCTCGACCGTCTCGACACCGCTGGGTGGCGTGAGCTCCTCCGATTCCCTGCCCAGGCGTTTGGCCAGGTAGTTGAAATACAGCACGCGGACCTTGCGCTCCGCATCCGGGGCCCCGGCCAGTCGAGCGCCGCTGCGGTCGTAGCCGGCAGCGGCCAGGCGGTCCAGATAGGCCTGCCAATAGGCCGCCTGGTTTACGCCGAGGTCGTAAAGCGTTTCCCAGGAATAGATGCCGGTATCGTGCCCGTCGTCGAACGCAATCCGGATCGCATAGCTGCCCTGGGGCTCTATCCGGTCGATATTGACCTTTTCCTTGCCGGTTTCCGGCGAGCTACGGCTCGTCACTTCGGCTGCGTGCGAGTGCACGCGCAGGTATTCGCACGGCAGTGAGAAGCGCTTGCCATCGGAAAAGCTGATATTCAGCAAGCGGGACTTCCGGTGCAGATTGATCTCGGTCGGTATCGGGCCTTTGGGTTGCTCGCTCACGCCAGTCCTCCGTCACGGGGAGCCGGATGGTTACACGCACACCGGGGCTGTTCAACTGGGCCGGGCCTGCGGGATTCGATCCGCGCCCCGACAGGCGCGCTGTCGCGGTGCGACAGCAATGATAAAATCCCGTGATCTGCGCGGTTTCGCGCCCGGTTCCAGGCATTGCAACGAGGTGGGGCATGGCAGGTCACAGCAAATGGGCCAACATCAAACACAAGAAGGCCGCCAACGACAAGGCGCGCGGCAAACTCTGGTCGAAACTGATCCGTGAGGTCACGGTTGCGGCGAAAGAGGGTGGTGGAGACATCAACGCCAACCCGCGCCTGCGCCTGGCCGTGGACAAGGCCCGCGGCGCGAACATGCCGAACGACACGGTCGAACGCGCGATCAAGCGCGGTGCGGGCGGTGAAGACGACGCCAACTACGACGAAATCCGCTACGAGGGCTACGGCCCGGGCGGGGTCGCGATCATCGTCGACTGCCTGAGCGACAATCGCAACCGCACCGCCTCCGAGGTGCGCCATGCGTTCACCAAACACGGCGGCAACCTGGGCACCGACGGCTCGGTCGCGTACATGTTCAATAAGAAGGGCATCATCAGTTACGGGCCGGGCGCCGACGAGGACGCAATCATGGAGGCCGCACTCGAGGGCGGTGCCGAGGACGTGGTCACGAACGACGACGGTTCGATCGACGTCTATGCAACGCCGGATGACTTCTCCGACGTGCTCGCCGCGATGCGCGGCGCCGGCCATGCGCCGGACAACGCCGAGGTCACGTTCGAGGCCGACACCAATTCTCCGCTCGACCGCGACGGTGCGGAGAAGTTGATCCGCCTGGTCGACTTCCTCGAGGACCTCGACGACGTGCAGGACGTCTACACCAATGCCGACATCGCGCCGGAGATCATGGAAGCGCTCGAGGCGTGATCCGCGTAATGGGCGTCGATCCCGGCTCCCGGGTGACCGGATACGGCGTGATCGAGACCGACGGCATGCACAGTCGACACCTCGGGTCCGGCTGCATACGCACGGTCTCCGGCGGCTTCCCGGCGCGCCTGGGTGAGATCTTCAGCGGCATCTGCGCCGTGCTCGACGAGTGGCGGCCGGGCGAGGTCGCAATCGAGCAGGTCTTCGTGTCGCGCAATGCCGCCTCCGCGCTCAAGCTCGGTCAGGCGCGCGGCGCGGCGATCAGCGCCATCGTCACCCACGACGTCCCGGTGTTCGAGTACACCCCGGCCACCGTCAAGCAGGGGCTGGTTGGCAACGGCCGTGCCGAAAAGGAGCAGGTGCAGCACATGGTCCGGTTGATTCTGGGTATGCAGGGCAGCCTCGCGCTGGACGAATCGGATGCGCTGGCCATCGCGCTGTGCCACGCGCACAGTCAGGCGACCCGGCGTCAGATCGGGGTCCCCCGATGATCGGACGCCTGCGCGGCAGGGTCCTGAGCAAGCAGCCACCCTTCCTGCTGCTCGACGTAAACGGGGTCGGCTACGAAATCGAGGCCCCGATGTCGACCTTCTATGTGCTGCCGCACGACGACGTCGAGGTCACGCTGCACACCCATCTGGCGGTGCGCGAGGACGCCCATGTGCTGTACGGCTTCGCGCGCGAGAACGATCGCACCCTGTTCCGCGCGCTGCTCAAGGTCAGCGGGGTCGGCGGCAAGATGGCGCTCGGGGTGCTGTCCGGCATGACATCGGAGGAGTTCAGCCAGGCCGTCAACGCCGGCGACATCGCGGGCCTGACCCGACTGCCCGGGGTCGGCAAGAAGACCGCGGAACGCCTGGTCGTCGAAATGCGCGACAAGCTCGATAAGCTGCCTGGCGCCGCCGGCGACACGGCCGTCGCGGTCGCTGGCGGTGCGGCGTCGGCCGCGGACCAGGATGCGGTGAGTGCGCTGATCGCGCTCGGCTACCGGCCGCCCGAGGCAAGCCGGATGGTCAGCAAGGTGTTCGAGGACGGCATGGACACCGAGTCGATCATCCGGGCCGCGCTGAAGGGCAGCGTGAATTAGCCCGCGTCCGTCGCCGGGCTGCAGCGATTAAGCACTCGAAGCGACGCCCGGCTTTCGACATAATCACGCCATGCAAGACGCAGATCGCCTCATCAGCGCCGAGTCCGCCACCGAAGACGTGGCGATCGATCGCGCCATCCGGCCCAAGACCCTGGCCGAGTACGTCGGCCAACCCGCGGTGCGCGAGCAGATGGAGATCTTCATACCGGCCGCACGCGACCGTGGCGAGGCGCTCGACCATGTGCTGATCTTCGGCCCGCCCGGTCTGGGCAAGACCACGTTGTCGCATGTGATCGCCAACGAGATGGGCGTCAACCTGCGCCAGACCTCGGGCCCGGTGCTGGAGCGACCGGGCGACCTGGCGGCGCTGCTGACCAATCTCGAGCCGCACGATGTGCTGTTCGTCGACGAGATTCACCGCCTGAGCCCCGTCGTCGAGGAGGTGCTGTACCCGGCGATGGAAGACTATCAGCTGGATATCATGATCGGCGAGGGGCCGGCCGCACGATCGATCAAGGTCGACCTGCCGCCGTTCACGCTCGTCGGTGCGACCACCCGGGCCGGCCTGCTGACCTCGCCGCTGCGCGACCGCTTCGGTATCGTGCAGCGCCTCGAGTTCTACAGCGAGGCCGAGCTGGGACGTATCGTGCGGCGCTCGGCCGCGATCCTCGGCGTCGCGATCAGCGATACGGGGGCGGCCGAGATCGCGCGCCGCGCACGCGGCACCCCGCGCATTGCGAACCGCCTGTTGCGTCGGGTGCGCGACTATGCGCAGGTCAAGTCGCAGGGCGAGGTCACCGCCGACGTCGCCGATGCTGCGCTGCAGATGCTCAAGGTCGACCCGAACGGCTTCGACCAGATGGACCGGCGGCTTCTCCGGGCGGTGATCGAGCGGTTTGACGGCGGGCCGGTGGGCGTGGATAACCTGGCCGCGGCGATCGGTGAGGAGCGTGGCACCATCGAGGACGTGCTCGAGCCCTACCTGATACAGCAGGGTTTCCTGATGCGCACGCCGCGCGGCCGCATTGCGACGCGCGCCTCGTATCTGCACTTTGGGCTCAAGCCGCCACGCACGGCCGATTCGCAAGACCTGTTCGCCGACCTCGAAGACAACTGAAGTTTGTTGCAACCCATCAACCACGGCAGGGCAATCCGTTGAACGTTTTCGAATGGCCGGTCCGCGTGTATTACGAGGACACCGACGCGGGTGGCGTGGTGTACTACGCGAACTATCTGAAATTCATGGAACGCGCCCGTACCGAGTGGCTGCGTCGGTTGGGGTTCGGGCAGGAGGCGCTGATGCGCGACGCCGGGATCCTGTTCGCGGTGCGCCGGGTCGCTATCGACTACCTTATGCCGGCGCGCCTCGACGACGAACTGCGGGTCGAGGCGCGGATCAGCGCCCTCGGCCGGGCCAGCCTGGACTTTCACCAGCGTATCCTGCGGCCGCCGGACGCGCCGATCAGCGAGGCAACCGTCAAGATCGTCTGCCTTGACGGCCATAGCTTCAAACCGACCGCGATACCCGGCAACATCCGCGAGAAGATCCAACATGCACAGCACTGATCTGTCGTTCGTCAGCCTGATTCTCAATGCCAGCCTGGTCGTGCAGCTGGTGATGGCGCTGCTGGTGCTGGCCTCGGTGCTCTCCTGGACCATCATCTTCGACCGCTCCCGCGTGCTGAAGCGGGCGCAGCGCGAGGCCGAAGAGTTCGAAAACCGGTTCTGGTCCGGTGGCGACCTCGGCGACCTGTACCGCGCGGTCGACCGCGACCGCGA
>CBFCWF010000268.1:0-4824 GCA_965601425.1 uncultured Chromatiaceae bacterium
GAAGATCTGGCCCATTACCAGCGCGTTGACAGCGGCGGTCCGCGAGGCCTCGAGCGCCTCGCCGCGCGCCAGCTCCCAGAGGAACACCCCGACCGTGCCGACGATCAGCACGCTGGACACCAGCGCGATCCGCCACAGCAGGAAGCCGTCGAGTATCGGGCTCGAAGCGTTGCGCGGCGGACGCTGCATGATGTCGCGCTCCGGCGGTTCGAATGCCAGCGTCAACGCCAGCGTCACCGCGGTCACCATATTGACCCAGAGGATCTGAACCGGCGTGATCGGCAACATCAGCCCGAACAGGATCGCGGCAACGATCACGCCCGCCTGCGCGCCGTTGGTCGGGAGGATGAACTGGATCGATTTGCGCAGGTTCTGGTAAACGGTGCGGCCCTCTTTGACCGCGCGCGCGATGGACGCGAAATTGTCGTCGGCCAGCACCATCTCGGACGACTGCTTGGCAACCTCGGTGCCCTTGATGCCCATTGCGGTTCCGACGTCGGCGCGTTTCAGGGCCGGCGCATCGTTGACCCCATCACCGGTCATCGCCACCAGTTCACCGCGGGCCTGCAGCGCGGTGACCAGGCGCAGCTTCTGCTCGGGGCTGGTGCGTGCGAACACGTCCACGCCACCCACCGCGGCCTGCAACGCGGCATCGTCCATTGCATCGATTTCGGCGCCGGTCAGCACGTCCCGGCCGTTCCCGATACCAATCTGCGCCGCGATCGCACGTGCCGTCAACGCATGATCCCCGGTGATCATCTTCACACCGACACCCGCTGTGTGGCATATCTCGACCGCCTCGATCGCTTCCTGGCGCGGCGGGTCGATGATCCCGACGACACCGAGCAGTACGAGGCCGTCGGCGACCGCGTCGTGATCCAATGCCGCAGTCGTCGATGGCATCGGCTTGGTGGCCACCGCGAGGGTACGCATGCCGTCCGCGGCCAGCCGCTCCACTGCCTGATTCCAGCGCACCGCATCGAGCGGCACTTCCAGCGTCTCGTGGCGCACCATCGCGCAGCGCGGTATCAGCGCCTCGGGGGCCCCCTTGACCAAAAGCAGGCCGGCGTCGCCGTCCTCATGCAGCGTCGCCATGTAGCGATAAGCGGGATCGAACGGGATTACCGCACGCCGCGGGTAGGCCTCGCGCGTCGTCGCCGCGTCCTGCCCGGCACGGGCGGCCAGCGTCACCAGCGCGGCCTCGGTCGGGTCGCCCTCGGCGCGCCAGATGCCATCGACCCGCTGGATCTCGGCATCACTGCACAGCAGCGCGGCCCTGGCGAGCGCCTCGACATCCGGTCGCGCTCCCGGATTGTTGTCGTTTGCCTGCAGCGTCCCCTCCGGGGCGTAACCCACACCCTCCACGTGGGTCGGGCCGCGCTCGGTCACCACCTCCTGCACCATCATCTCGTTGCGCGTCAGCGTGCCGGTCTTGTCCGAGCAGATGGTGCTGATCGCGCCGAGGGTCTCGACGGCCGGCAGTCGGCGAATGATCGCATTACGCCGCGCCATGCGCTGCACCCCGATAGCCAGCGTGATGGTCACGATCGCCGGCAGTCCCTCGGGGATCGCCGCGACGGCCAGGCCGACGGTGGCCATGAACAACTCGACCAGGCTGTGCCCGGGTGTCTCTGGCGTCATCGCCCCAAATGCGAAAGTCGCACCGGCGATCGCGAGGATCGCGACCGTCAGCCAGCGGCCAAACTGATCCAGCTGACGGGTCAGTGGCGTGACCAGTGTCTGCACGTCGGTCAACATCGCGTTGATCCGGCCGAGCTCGGTATCCTGGCCAGTGGCGACGACGAGTCCGCTCGCTTGACCGCCGGTCACGAAGGTTCCGGAGAAGGCCATGCACTTCCGATCGCCGAGCAACGCATCCACCGGGACGGGATCGACACCCTTGGACGCCGGGACCGACTCACCGGTCAACATCGCCTCGTCGATCTGCAGGCGCATGGCTTCGATCAGGCGGATGTCGGCCGGCACCTTGTCCCCGGACTCGAGCCACACCACGTCGCCCGGGACGAGATCCTCGGCCGGAATGGTTTCACGCCGCCCTGCGCGGACTACCGCTGCAGTCGGTGACAACATGTTGGCGACCGCCTCCAGGGCGCGTTCGGCCTTGCCCTCCTGCAGGAAACCGACGATCGCGTTGATCACGACAACGCCGATGATCACCAGGGTATCGACCCACATGTCGAGCAATGCGGTCATCAGCGCAGCTGACAAGAGCACATACACCAGCACGTTGTGAAACTGGAGCACGAAACGCATCAGCGGCCCACGGCGGCGCGGCGGCGCCAGCTTGTTGGGGCCGTGCGTTGCCAGGCGCTCGGCCGCCTGCGCCAGGCTGAGGCCGCTGCCCTGACTGTCGAGTTCATCGAGGCCGGCCGCCGCAGGGCGGGCATGCCATGGCGTTGCCTGTGTGCCGCTATCCGTTGTCTCCACGTGGTTCCCCCTGCACGCTGCGTGCTGTTCATGGACCCAATCGACGGTGACGATGCGCCGCCGTCTGAAGCCTAAAGAATAAAGATGGAACCGCGATCGACCATTCGGTTTGACGGCGGATCAACGACGGATTTGCCGAACCATGCGCTACCGGGGGTTTCGATCCGGTCACCGAGCGCGGTCAATCCCAGCGCGACTCTGCCTCACGTGAAGGCGTCGTGCGGCGCGGTGCCCGGGGCTGTCAGGCACCGTTGCTGCTGTTCCAGGATCCCGTCATCGAACGCGTCCGGGCAGTTGCCCCAGGCCTGGTTGAGCAGGTATCCGAGCAGCGCGTTGCCGATCACGCGGCGCGAAAACGGGTGCCCGTAGGCGACATCCTCCCACTCGCGGCTGAGATTCCAGTCGTCGGTAATGTCGTGGTCGTCGAAAATCATTGCCACCGGCAGGTGCGCGAAGAGCCTTCGCACGGCGGGCAATTCGGTCACGAAGGCCTCGATGAGCGGACGCTCTGCGTCGTAGAGCGCGCGCCCCGTGCTATCCAGCGAGTCGGGCGGCTCGAGTTCGACCAGTGTCCAGGGGGCCGGCGACCATACCAGCAGGTACATCGCCAGCACTTCGGCCAACGTGATCAGGTGATTGTGTGCACTGTCGGTCGTGAATATCGGCTTCTCGACACCGCCGAAAAGCACCTCGATCAGCGCATAGTTCCGCATGTGCCTCGGCAACAGGCCTTCGCGCTGATAATAACCGGCCGGGTGGCGATACAGGGCCTCGGCGTCGGACAGTCCGGTCTCGTTCGCGCCCGGCAGCAGCTCGACCGGCAGACCGAGTTGCGCGACAAGATCATGGATCGCCCGCAACATCGGTCCCGCGACATCGTCCGCGTAGATCTGGTCGCCGCTCAATACCAGCGCCGACGGCCAGGCCGGCAGCGTCTCGGACGGCGCCTGCGGCATCGCGACCTGCTCACTCGCGACGCAGCGCGCGAGCAGCCGATCGGCCTGCACCAGGCCGTCACCACCGGGGTAGTGCGGCTTGCGGCAGGAGCCATGCAACACAGACGCAACCCGCGCGGGCAACACGAAGCCTGGCGAGGACTTCCCCGCGTAACACAGGTCGGGCGCCCAATCCGTGCAATCGCGCCAGCGCGCGTCTGGCGTCGCGACAGGCTGTAGCGCAATCTGGTAGCCGATCCAGCGATCGGTGGGCAACGGGGCATTCAGCGGCAGGTCGATGAGCAGGTAGTGCAGCCGGCAACCCGCGTTCAGCAAACGGCACTCGGCCGTCGCCGGTTCAAGCGCATATTGCTGCGCGCACACCCCGTCGCAAGACAGTTCAAGCCGGGCGCGCACCGGTGCGCTGACCGCGAGCCAAAGCGTCAGACGTCGGGGCGTCAGACGGCGCAACATCGGCCCTGCCAGCACCAGCGGCGGCGTCACCGACTTCACGGTCGATCCGAGCGTCCTGTCGCGTCGGCGCGACGGGGTGGCTGCGGCCGAATCGGCGGGCCGTCAACCGCTGCGGGGAGCGGGCCGAACAGGCCCATCGTCGTCAGTTTCGGCGTTCTCGATTCGATCACGGACAGCATCTTCCCTCGACCTATACGCAGCCCCGAGCCCGGGGGACATCGACCGATAAAGGCCGGCAACTCTCTCAAAGCCTCAGGCTGTTCGAGGTGTCGGGTCGCACCGCGATACCATCACTCGAGCCGGACGAGGGACACCCGGCGGTTCAGGGCACGGCCCACCGCGTCGTTATTGTCAGCGACAGGGCGTCGTTCACCATAGCCAACCGCCACGAGCCGGTCGGCGGACACCCCCTTCGTCAGCAAGTAGTCCCTGACCGTCTCCGCGCGTAAGGCCGACAGCTTGCGGTTCGACTCGGCGTCGCCGGTGCTGTCGGTGTGACCGGCGACCTCGAAATAGACGTCCGGATGATTGATCAACTGCTTCGCGACATCGTCGAGCGCGCGGCGTGCCTCGGGCGTCAGCCGCTTCGAGTTCCAGTTGAAGGCGACACCCCGGAGCACGACCTCGTCGCCAATGGCGCAGCCGCTGCGGTCGACGGTTCGCCCCGCCACGGTGCGCGCGCAGAGATCGCTCGGGTCCACCACCCCGTCCTGATCGGTGTCGCCGAGCAGGGCACGATACGATGCCGCCCGCTGCTCACTCGTCGCCAGTAGCGCGTTCTGCGCCTCGATCTCCCCGCGCAGACCGGCGATGGTCCGGTCGGCCGTGGCGCTCGATTCGGCCTGCCCGGCCTTCAGCGTCTCGATCTCCCCGCGCAGACCGGCGATGGTCCGGTCGGCCGCGGCGCTCGACTCGGTCTGCCCGGCCTTCAGCGTCTCGATCTCCCCGCGCAGACCGGCGATGGTCC
>CBFCWF010000269.1:0-4798 GCA_965601425.1 uncultured Chromatiaceae bacterium
GGCGGTAACCCATGGTTTGCGACCCGGTCAGGTCCCAGGAGAAGGTGCAGTCGAGCTCGGACAGTACGGCGATCAGGCCGCTCTCACCGTCGCGCAGGATGATCGACAGCGGCGAACGCCGTCCGAAACGGCGGTGGCCCTGCCGCACCCAGCGGCCGGCCATCCGCGGATTCAGCGGGTAGGTGGTGCGCAGCGCATCGGAAATGCGCAATAGATAACGCGCGCGGCGCAGCACGACCGGATCGTCGGGCAACACATCGGTGCCTTCGCGGAACTTGTTAAGCGCCCGCGCGCGCACGTGGGCCGGCAGACTCAGCACGCCCTGAATCTCCTGCGTATCCAGCTGCCAGGAATCCACCAGACCCATCACGGCCTGGGTGATATCGTTCAGCGCTTCCGCCTGCATCTTGTCATTCATCAAACTGCTCCGGCCTTGCGCCGATTCGACGCAGTCGTCTTGCCCGGGCCCGGCCTCAAGGTCGAAACCCGCGTGATTTAGTGGGATATTAACACCATCGTGCCCCGCCCGTTACCCCGTAGCATACGGGGCCAATGCCTGGGTCGCGTCCCGCGCGGTCCGGCCCCTTGCCGACACGAAACTCAGCCGCCGAACAGCCGCTGCCACCAGCGACGCCGGCCCGCCGGCTGCCGCGCCGCCGCCAGGTCGGCCGGCGCCAGCCGGCTCAGGACCCAACCAGGCAACGGGGGGTTGTCGCTGTACCCACAGGAAACACCGAGGTTGTTCGGGTCGTAGATCTTTATCATCGACGGCGATTCAAGCCGGTCTGCATAGACGATGCCGCAGTAGTCCTCGTCATGCTCGCGGCGCAGCAACCGGTCGATCTCATCGATGAAACCCAGCAACTCACCGCTGGCGAGCGGGGCCACAGGGGGCGTCTCACCGACCGCGTACACATACCAGGCCTCGGGTGCCTCGCGCACCCGCTGCCAAAGTTCGTCGAGCTGGGGCCAGCGTAATGCCGATGTAAAGCTGCCGCGAAATGCGGTGAGGTAGGGATCGTCTTGCACAGTGGCTGCTTTCATCGCGATATCGCGCCGCCGGATGGGAGATGGATTGTTCGTATTAAGATGCCAGCAAGCGGGGCCGGGCGCTATAATTTCGGTTTCTGCACGCCTGCGAGCGAACGATGAGCGTCCTTTACCAATCCGAGCTATCCGACCTGAGGCTGATCAGCCGGGGCAAGGTCCGGGACATTTATGAAATCGACCGCGACCATTTGCTCATCGTCGCCAGCGACCGCTTGTCAGCCTTCGACGTCGTGCTGCCGGAGCCGATCCCTGGCAAGGGAGAGGTATTGACCCGGGTCGCGAAGTTCTGGTTCGATCGAACCGGCGGCATCGTACCCAATCATCTCAGCGACCTGTCGCTCGAACAGGCCGTGCCGAATGCCGGGGAACGCGCCAGTCTGGGCGACCGCGCCACGGTGGTGAGGCGGATGAGGCCGCTGCCGGTGGAGGCGATCGTCCGTGGTTATTTGATTGGTTCGGGCTGGAAGGACTACCAGGCCACCGGCCGGGTCTGCGGCATCCCGTTGCCGGCCGGGCTTCGTGTGGCCGACAGGCTGCCCGAGACCCTTTTCACGCCGTCGACGAAGGCGGAGGCCGGCGCGCATGACCAGAACATCGACTTCGCGCACGCCGTCGACCTGCTCGGGGCCGACCTGGCCGCCCAGGTGCGTGAAGCCAGCCTGCGAATCTATCGCGAGTGTGCGGCTTATGCGTTGCAGCGCGGGATCATCATCGCCGACACCAAGTTCGAGTTCGGCCTGGACGAGGCTGACAGGCTGCACCTGATCGACGAGGTGCTGACACCGGATTCTTCGCGCTTCTGGCCGGCCGATGCTTACCAGGCGGGCCACAATCCGCCGAGCTTCGACAAACAGTTCGTGCGCGACTATCTCGAAACACTGGACTGGGACAAGACCCCGCCCGGTCCAAGACTGCCCCCGGAGATCATCCGCAGGACAGCCGAGAAGTACCGCGAGGCGGAGGTGCGGCTGACCGGCGCCTGAGACGCCGGATCCGTTAACGGGCAACCCCATGATCAGGCAACCCAGAATCACGCTCTACAGCGCGGGCAATTGCCCACACTGTCGGCACGCGAAACAGTACCTGCAACGCAAGGGCCTGCTGTTCCGGGAACTTGACGTTCAACGCGATGCGCGTGCGCGAAAGGCCTATGCCCGGCTTGGCTCACGCGGCGTGCCGGTGATCCTGATCGGCGAAACCCGCATCGACGGTTTCGACCGCAAGCGTCTGGACGCTGCGCTGCGGCCTTGAACCATCCCTACGAACACCTGACACCCGATCGCGTGATGGAGGCCGTCGAGTGCACCGGGCTTTGCCCAGACGGTCACCAGCTGGCGCTGAACAGCTACGAGAACCGTGTGTTCCAGGTCGGCATGGAGCAACGGCCGCCGATGGTCGCGAAGTTCTACCGACCGGAACGCTGGAGTGACGAACAAATCCTGGAGGAGCACAGCTTCACGACGTTGCTCGCGGATGCTGAAATCCCGGTCGTGGCGCCGTGGAACGACCGCGAAGGCAGGTCCTTGTTCACCTGCGCCGGTTTTCGTTTCGCGCTGTTCGCACGTCACGGCGGGCGGGCTCCGGAGCCGGGCGACCTGGAGCAGCTGGAATGGATCGGGCGCTTCGTCGGGCGGATTCACTTGGCCGGCCAGGCGGCGCCGTTCCGCCATCGGCCGACCCTCGACGTGGCGGGCATGGGATGGCGCGCGCGCGACGAGGTGTTGGGCAGCCCGTTGCTACCACCGCACGAGCAGGAGGCCTATGCCGCGATCAGTGAACGCATCCTCCAGCTTGTCGCGCAGCGCTTGCTGGAAACCGACGCGGCCCAGATCCGACTCCACGGCGACTGCCATCACGGCAATATCCTCTGGACGGACCAGGGGCCGCACTTCGTGGACCTGGACGATTGCCGCAACGGCCCAGCTGTCCAGGACCTGTGGATGCTGCTCAACGGCGACCGCTCAGAACGCACCGTCCAGCTCAGTGCCATGCTCGAAGGCTACACGTTGTTTCATGCGTTCGACCCGCGCGAGCTCGCGCTGATCGAACCCTTGCGTGCGCTGCGCATGTTGCACTACAGCGGCTGGGTCGCGAGGCGCTGGTCGGATCCGGCCTTTCCAGCAGCCTTCCCCTGGGTTGCGTCACCACACTACTGGTCTCAACACGTGCAGGACCTGCGCCACCAGCAGGCCGTAATGGAGGACGAGCCGCCACTGCGCCTTTTCTGACAATTCGGTTCAGCCGACGACGCGCCGCCAATAGCTTGCCCGCCAATAGTAGAGCACGGTCGTATCCTCATAGGGATAGGAGTCCGCATAATTCTGGCCCCGTTGCGGCTCTTCAATGTTGTCTCGACCGATATCGACGGGCCGCCACTGTTCGTCGCGCGGCTCGTCCTCGAACGGTCGGCGCGTCTGGCCCTGCTTTCGCCGCTCGGCCGTCCCCCGCTGCAGATAATTGCGCTGCGCCTCGACCAGGCTTACATGGTTCGCACTGCCGGGCATGGTCGGGAAGCGCAGTTGATCCAGGCTGTCTTCCCAGCCACAGATCGGACACAGCTGATTGAATCCCGGCTGGTGATCGAAAACCCGGTGACCGCAGCAGGGGCACGGAAACTTGTTCGAATACACGGTCGCTCCTGAGACATGCAGCCTTGCGGCCACAGCATAGTTGATGGATCCCGGCAGGTGGAAGCGCCACAACGCCGGGTCGCGATGTTACTAGAAACGACTACAATCGGCCTCGGTCAGGAGGAAAGCACAGTGCGGAGTTCGCGTCAGATCACACCCAAGGTACTGATTACCACAGATTTCAGTCCCGAAAGCGAACGCGCCTTCTACCATGCTTTGGCGTTCACCGTGGCACACCAGGCCAGGTTGACTCTGCTGCACATCGGCGCCGAAGGCCGCGACGCGGTGCCCTGTGGCCGCTTCCCAGGCGTCCGCACGACGCTTTCCAAATGGGGCTTGCTGCCCGCGGACGCACCGCGCACCGCCGTTGCCGAAACGCTGCACATCGACGTGGCCAAGATGGCGATGCGCGACCATGACCCGCGCCTGGGCATCACCGACTACTTGCGCAAGCACCCGACCGACTTGCTGGTCATGGCCACCGAGGGACGCACCGGTCTGGCGCGTCTGTTCAATCCCTCGGTCGCCGACCACATCAGTTACCTGACCAAGAGCCATACCCTGATGCTGCCGAAGGCGAGCACTGGTTTCGTCGACCCCGAAAGTGGCAGATCCGCACTGCGGCGGGTCCTGTGCGCACTCGATTTCGAGCACGATCAGCGCGCTGCGCTGGTCTACCTAAAGGAGTGGCTGCCGGCGCTCTCCGGCGGGAACACGGTGGAAATCGTTCTGCTGCACGGTCCGGAGACAACTGACCTGCTGCTGCCACAGCGGGCCGGCCTGTCATGGCGCCGGAAGCTGTACGAGGGCGAACCGGTCGAGGGCGTCATCTCGAACGCGCGCGAGCTGGTGCCGGAATTGGTGATACTGAGCACGCGCGGCCCGCTCGGGATTCGCGGCCGGCTGCGTGGCAGCCCGAGCGACCGCGCGCTGCGCGACCTCGGTGTGCCGCTGCTGTGTGTGCCCGATCTGTGACCGGGCCGCTGCGTCGCACCAACGAAAAAGGGCGCCGCAGCGCCCCTGAAAGACTATCCGACTGGATACCGGGACTCAGTTGACCTTGGGATCGAGCTCCCCGGACATATAGCGGTCGGTCATCGCATCGAGACTCAGCACCG
>CBFCWF010000270.1:0-4771 GCA_965601425.1 uncultured Chromatiaceae bacterium
GGGCAACCCCGGCATGCCGATGCCAATGGGTATGGACAAATGGTTTCCGACCCTGCTGACGGCGCTGCCGGGCATGGAGGGAATGATGACCTCCATGATGAAGAAGAAAATGGCGAGCAAGGGTGTCGCCAGCCTGGAAGAACTCCGCGAGCTCTGCCAGGAGGCCGAGGTCCGCCTGATTGCTTGTCAGATGACCGTGGACCTGTTCGACATGGATGCCTCGGCGTTTGTCGAGGGTATCGAATTCGCCGGTGCCGCGCGCTTCTTCGAGTTCGCGGGCGAGTCGGACATCTGCCTGTACATCTGACCGCCTGTTTCCGCGCAATCGAAAGGCCGCCTCCGGGCGGCCTTTTTCGACGTGCCTGCGCCGATGCGCGTCAGAACCTGTACTGCACGTCGAAAGACAGGATATCAACCTTTGCATCGTAGACGCCGTTCAGCGCACCGCGCGTCACGTCCTCACCGGTGCCGTCCTTGGATATCTTTGCGTCGTCGATGAACAGGTGTGAGTAGGCGACGTTGAACTTGAGCTGCGGGCTCGCCTGGAAGCCGGCACCGACCGCAACCCAGGTGCGGTCGTCGTCCGGTAGGCGCGCCGAACGGGTTTCGGCGTCGCGGATCGGCGACTCGTCGTAAGCGATGCCGACGCGATAGGTCCAGCGCGACCCCGTCGGCTGGAAGGTGGTGCCGAGCGCGAACCGGCTGGTGTCCTTCCAGTCGAATGTCGTGACCGCGTCCGGCAGGCCATTGCCGAAGTCGAAGCGAAGCTCCGGTATGCTGCTCCAGCCGGTCCAGGTGTAGTCGGCCAAAATGGCCCATTCGGGATTGATCTGGTGGACCCCGCTGATCGACAGCGTGGCCGGCAGATCCACGTCCGCCTCGACACCAGTGTCCGAGAACACCGCGCCGAGCGCCGCTGCCGGCACCGTGAAGTCGGCGTCGCCCTTGAGGTTCTGCTTGACCTTGGACCGGAAATGGATGCCGAGCCGGCTCGCGTCCGAGAATTCGTACAGCGCGCCAAGATTGAAGCCCCAACCCCAACTGTCACCAGTGATCCTCGAACTGCCGTCCGCCTGGCCTGGCCCGACCGGGCCGAGCGCGCCGCTTAATCCACCGAGGCCCGCCGGTATCACGTTGAGCGTGCCGAAATCGATTGCGTTGGTGAATTCACCCTCGATGTACATTGCGCTCAAGCCGACAGCCAGACTGAGATGGTCGTTGGGTTCGAACGCGATCGAGGGATTGAAATTGAGCGTTTTTACCTCCGATTTGACCGCGTGGTAGCGGCCGACCCAGTCGTCGTCGTACTCCGTGGTCAGTCCGAAAGGGACGTTGATCGCAAAGCCCAGCCAGGTCTGATCGTTGAGCTGATGCGTCAGATACGCATTTGGAACCGCTGCCAGGCTGCCGGTGTCGCCACCGTTGCCGCCCGGGATCGGCGCACCACCGACCAGTGGCGAAAAGGTCGTTCCACGGTTGCTGAATTTGTTCTGCGGCAGAATCAGGTGCACGGCGGCACCTGTCTGGGTGCCGGGTAGCCGGGTCATGCCGGCCGGGTTGAAGTAAAGCGTCTCGACGGCGTCGGCGGTTGCCGCCGCACCGGCATAGGCGGTGCCCAGTCCCTGAACACCTTGTTCGATCAACGCAAATCCGGCGGCCTGGATCGCCGGACTGAAGGTCAGGCCCAGCGCCGCAGTCGCAATGATCCCGCCGACCGTCGACCTGACGTGTGAGCTGTGCAGCATAGTGTTTTACCCCCTGGTGGTCAGGCGCGGGCGATTGGCGTTGTTTATAAGGACCGTCCGCTCTGCCCGCGAGGCTAGGCCATCATGGCGTTTAATTCCACCCTTGCCCGGCGATCAGGCCTAACCGCGTGGGTCGCGGTCGGCGTGAGCGGGACCGCTGGCAGCACAGACTTTGCTGTATTACCTAGCTATAATATAAATCTCTTTTATTGACCCACTGAGAGCACTTGAGCCATGGCCGACCGAAGGTTGCAAGTCTTCCACACTGTGGCGCGTTTGCTGAGCTTCACCAAGGCAGCGGAAACCCTGCACATGACGCAGCCCGCGGTGACCTTCCAGGTGCGTCAACTCGAGGAGTACTTCAACACGCGGCTGTTCGACCGCACGCACAACCGGATAAGCCTGACCGAGGCCGGCGCACGCGTCTTCCAGTATTCGGACAAGATCTTCGAACTCTATGGCGAGATGGAGAATGCGGTCCGGGAAATGACCGGCGAGATCAGTGGGTCACTGACGATCGGTGCGAGCACGACGATCGCCGAGTACATGCTGCCGGCGCTGCTCGGGGATTTCCGGGCCAAGTATCCAGACGTGAGTATCCACCTGAAGGTCTCGAACACCGACGGCATCGTGTCGATGGTCGAGAACAACACGATCGACCTTGGTGTCGTGGAGGCCCCGGTGAGCAACAAGAACCTGGTGGTCGACGAATGTCGGCGCGACAACCTGGTCGCGATCGTACCCCCCGGTCACCCCAAGGCCGGCCAACAGACCATCTCGATGGAAGAACTCCTGGAGCACCCGTTCATTTGCCGCGAAGAGGGCTCTGGCACGCGCGAGGTGATTGCCGAGTATATGAATGGCCTGTCGAATTGTCAGACCTGCATGGACGTCGCGATGGAACTGGGCAGCCCGGAGGCGGTGAAGGGTGCGGTCGAGGCCGGCATGGGGATCTCGGTGGTCTCAAATGCGACGATCCAGAAGGAACTGCGCCTGGGCACGCTGGTCGCGATCGACCTCGATCCGCCACTCGAAAGGCCGTTCTCGTTCGTGCACCAGAAGCAGAAATTCCGCGTGCGTGTGATGGAGGAGCTGCTCGAGTTCGCCCGCGCCTACTGCGAGGCGCATCGGGAGACCTGACCCGCTGCTGCGCCGCTACGGTCGCCTCCGACGATGTTGCCGCCAAAGATACAACTGCCACCCGATCAGCAGCGCCTGTTGACGCTGTTTCGCGCGTTGCCGGCGGCCGGGCGCGAGACCCTGTTGAGCTTTGCCGAGTTTCTCGCGCAGCGCGAGGCCGCGCATCACGCCCCGGCCGGTGCCGATGTCGTCGAACCTGTCGACATCCCGCGCCCGGCATCCGAGAGCGTGGTCGCAGCGATCCGGCGCCTGAGCAGCACCTTCCCGATGCTGGACAGGGACGCACTGCTGCACGAGACCGCGGACCTGATGAGCGCGCATGTGATCCAGGGCAGGTCCGCGGCCGATGTCATCGACGAGCTGGAAGTCATTTTCCGGCGGCACTACGAACGCGTAAAATCCGGCGGTGATTGACGCCTTCAGCGTGGCCCCAGGGTCGGGAAGCGTTCCCGACGACCGGCATCCGTCTGCCCGTTGACTTCCGCGTCCCGGCTGAGAACGACACTATGCGACTGATCACCGACTGGTTCAGGCGAACCTTCTCCGACCCCCAGATCGTGTTCCTGACACTGATTCTGGCCGTTGGTTTCGCTGTCGTGCTGACCATGGGCAACATGCTGGCCCCGGTGATCGCGAGCGCGGTGATCGCCTACCTGCTAGAGGGCCTGGTGCTGGTCCTCGAGGGACGCGGTGTGCCGCGCTGGCTTGCGGCCACCATCGTGTTCGTCGCGTTCCTGCTGTTCTTGACCCTGGTGCTGTTCGGTCTGTTGCCGCTGCTGTCCCGCCAGGTCACCGAACTGGTGCAGCAGCTACCTTATATGATCGCATCCGGGCAGGCCGCGATGATGACGCTGCCGGAGCGTTTTCCGGAAGTCATCTCGCCTCAGCAGGCGCAGGAGATCCTCGACGGGGTGCGACGCGAGATCGGCAGCTATGGTCAGCAGGTCCTGAGCATATCGGTTTCTTCCGTGGTGGGCGTCCTGACGATCCTGGTCTATCTGGTGTTGATGCCGATGCTCGTGTTTTTCTTCCTGAAGGACAAGGACGCGATCATGCAGTGGTTCGGTGCGTTCATGCCGCGCGAGCGCGTCCTCGCGGATCGGGTATGGCGCGAGGTCGATCGTCAGATCGCCAACTACGTCCGCGGCAAGTTCTGGGAGATCATCATCGTCTGGGCGGCGGGCCTGCTGGCATTCTCGTTCTTCGGGCTGCAATACGCGATGCTGCTGTCGGTCGTGGTCGGCCTGTCCGTCGTCGTGCCCTATGTCGGCGCGACGGTCGCCACCTTCCCGGTCGTCCTGGTCGCGTGGTTCCAGTGGGGCTGGGGATCGGAATTCATCTGGGTGACCGTCGCCTACCTGGTGATCCAGGCGCTCGATGGCAACGTGCTGGTGCCGCTGCTGTTCGGGGAGGTCGTCGACCTGCACCCGATCGCGATCATTGTGGCGATCCTGGTGTTCGGCGGCCTGTGGGGGTTTTGGGGGGTGTTTTTCGCGATTCCGCTGGCGACGCTAGTCAATGCGGTACTGCGCGCGTGGCCGAAGGGTGAAGCCGCGACGGCGACAGGCTCCGCCGAAGCGGCAGGCGCTGAATGACGGCGGGGAGTTCAGCCCTTGTTGGTGCGGATGCCGAACGGGATGTAGACCGGACACCAGCTCACCAGCGAGGTGAAAAGCGGTACCAGACCGATCGCACCGAGCCAATTTTGTGCGGTATATCCCCAGGCGAGCAGCGCGATGCCGACGACGGCGCGAATGACGCGATCGGTAGTGCCCATGTTTTTGGTCATGACCTGTACTCCTGTCCAGCATGCTCATTTACCTGTCCCTAGGCTAGCGCAGTGACTGGCACTGTGTCCTGTCACTCCCCCCGCCGTGTCTTGCTGT
>CBFCWF010000271.1:0-4765 GCA_965601425.1 uncultured Chromatiaceae bacterium
TTCTACTACGTGCGGGTCATCGAGATCCCGACCCCCACCTGGGTCGCCAAGGACGTGGCCTTCTTCGGTGTCGAGGCGCCCGAGGACGCCACCCTCGTCCACCAGGAGCGGGCCTATACCTCGCCCATCTGGTACACGCCCGCGAAGGGGTAGACCCAAAGCACCAGCCGATGAGCAAGTCGCACGACCACTGACGTATCGAACGGCACTGTTGGGGTCGTTGTTGGAAGCCGGAATACCGCCAACAACGAAGACACGAACCGATGAGGACAAGGCGCCGCGGCCGACGCGATGGAGAAGAAGGAATACAGCTGGGCGGCTCAGCTGGCCAACTATCTCTATCGGCTGGACCCGACCGCGCCGCGGCGAACGGGTAAGGACCGGGAATGAAGTCGGCCTACTTCGAGTACAACATGACAATGAATCACCGGGAGCGCAGACATAGAGGTATCGTGCAATCGCGCCGCTTTCAGGCCGTGTTCGATATCGCGCTGGCAACCGATCAGAGCCTGGTCGACGGCTCGCTGGTCACGTGAGGCCGTGCGCGTGACACTGGTGGGCTTTGTTCTTGCGCAGTGCTTCGGCTGCACGCAATCTGTAACCGATAGGCACCGAATAAGCTTCCTTGGCACCGTAACCCTCCTCATTCTGGTCTCGCAGCCAGCTTTCGCCCGAGATGTCGAGCCACAACGCTGGTCGCCGCTGTCTGTCGGCACAAACGTCGTGGGGTTTCATGCATCGCAACCGCGACGTCTCATTCGAGACTGTGCTCAACCCAGCAAAGTATCGTGCCTCAGTCGGTTGTGCGAAAATTGGGGGTCAGCCCAACTAACGAACTCGGCAGGCCCCTTCGCTATTGCGAAACGGACGTTCGATGTGAATCGACTCGGCTCACGTAGATGTTTGTGTCCGGAGGCATGATGATGGCCATCGAGGTGGTAGATGAATCCAAAGCGGAGCACAAGTGAGTTTGTGATCGAGGGGGTCAGAATGGTCGCACCCCTGTCGAATGCCGGGGTGTGGCACATTGGCCGCTGATGACTTGCCGAGGCTTCTCCGGCTGGCGATCGTCGGGGCCCTGTTGGTGCTCGTCGTTGGTGGCTGTGCTTCGACGCGCCTGCTGCCGGCGCAAGACGCGCTCGGCTACCAGGAACGGACATTAACCAGCAGCAAGGGCGGCCTGCAAGTCTCAACCAGCGTGCTGTCCGCCGATGAGAGCCTTGCTGTTTACGGCTTGCCATTGGCCAGTGAAGGAATTCAACCGGTCTGGGTGAAGGTCGAGAACGGTGACGATCTCCCGTACTGGCTGCTGGAGTTGGGGCTCGACCCCGATGTCATCCCACCCACCGAGGCGGCAGACGTGTTTGCCCGGAGGGACAATCGTGCCATGGTCGAGGCCACCTTCCGCGAGCTTGCCTTCCGCAACCCGGTGCCGCCGGGCGGCAGCGTCTCCGGCTTCGTGCTTGCCAACCTCGACGAAGGCTTGAAGATGGTGCAGGTGGACTTGCTCGCCAATGGCCGGACCAGGTCCTTTTCGTTCCTGAATCCCGTGCCCGGGTTCCGCGCTGACTACCACTCGCGCGAGGTCTTCACGCGGCAGATCTACCCACCGGAAGACATCATCGACCACGCGGAAGAGGCATCATTCCGCGCCGCGCTCGAGGCCTTGCCCTGCTGCGCGACCAACAGGAAGGGCACGCGCAATGGTGATCCCCTCAACCTGGTGATTGTCGGAGGGGTTGAAGATGCCTTCCCGGCGCTGGTGCGCCGTGGCTGGCAGCCAACCGAGGAGACCTGGTCCGGCTCAGTCACCAAGATGATCCAGTCGGCGCTTGCCGCTGAGCGCTATCCGTATGCGCCGGTGAGTCCGCTCTACCTGTACGGCCGTCCACAGGACCTCGCCCTGCAGCGCGCCCGCGACAACATCCACCAGCGCAATCACCTGCGCCTGTGGCTCAGCCCGATGCGCTACCGGGGCAAGCCGGTCTGGGTTGGCCAGATCAGCCGCGATATCGGGAGCCGGCTGACCATCCACTCGCCCTACCTGACGACGCACAAGATCGACCCGGACGTCGACGAGGCGCGCACGGCGCTGACCGAGGACCTGGCCTATTCGCAGAACCTCGCTGCGATCGGGCTGGTCAGGGGCGTCGGTGAGGCCTCCAGGGATGCGCCCCGCAAGAACCTGACCACGGACCCCTATTACACCGACGGCGCCCGCGCGGTGCTGATCTTCGACGCGCAACCCCGTTCCCTCGCCGAGATCGACTTCCTGCCCTGGGAGAGTCGCGAGGGAGGGTTCTTGCAGCAGTTCCAAGAGGTGTCGCGCTGATGCTGACGAGATTCCTGGCCGGTCAGAAACACCGCCCCCGCAGGCCGGCGGCTGCATCCTGCTCCCCGTGTGTGGTCGGCCTGCTGGCGCTGTTGCTCGTCGGCTGCAGTACCTGGCAGGTGCCCGAGGCGGTCGACGACGGCGCCTGGCGGGCGCGGGCGGCGTCCGAAGAGCTGCACGGCGTACGCGTCAGCGCCGCGGTGCTGAGCGCCGAAGACAGCCGTCGGCTGTTCGGTGCTGACGTCGATGCAACCGACATCCAGCCGGTCTGGGTCGAGGTCGAGAACGGCAGCGACGACGTACTTTGGCTGCTACGTGCCGGCACCGACCCCGACTACTTCTCGCCACTCGAGGTGGCCTGGGCGTTCCATTCGCTGCTGGGCGGCGAGCGCAACCGGATGATCGACGAGCACTTTGACCGGCAGGCCTTTCAGAACCCGATACCGTCCGGGGCCACGCGCGCGGGCGTCATTTTCACGAATCCGCATCGGCGTACCCGCTTGCTCAACGTCGACCTGCTCGGGCGCAACCGCATGCTGCCGTTCACGCTGTTCCTGCCGGTGCCCGACGATCCACCGGACGTGCAGGCGATGCGAATCGTGCAGCGCTACGCGCAGGCGAGCTATGCCGACTACCAGGGCGAGGGCGCGTTCCGTTCGGCGCTGGAGCGGCTGCCCTGCTGTGCGACCGACGCGACCGGGGAGACGCCCGGTGAGCCGGTCAATGCCGTCGTCGTCGGCACCTTCGCCGATAGCGGCGCGGCCATGCAAAGACGCGGCTACCGCAGTGACCGACGGGCGATCGATGATGAACAGTGGCTGTTCGACCGGCAGCCCGACGTCGTCGGCCGCAAGGCGGGTCAGGGAAGCTCGCCGGCACACTGGATCCGGCTGTGGGTCGCACCGTTGCGCTACCAGGGCAAGCCGGTGTTCCTGGCCCAGGTGGGGCGGCCGATAGGCGGGCGCTTTGTCGCAGATGAGGGCGATGCCCTGGAGGTCCATCCGGATGTCGACGAGGCAAGAAACCTGTTCCTCCAGGACATGCTCTACTCCGGTGGCCTCCACAGCTTCGGTTTTGTCGACGTTGACGGCGAGACGCCGCCGCGAGCGCAATCGTCGACGGATCGCTATCCAACCGACGGCTTGCGGGTCGTGATGTTCTTCGTCCCCCGGCCGCTGGCACTGTCCGACGTCAAGCCCCTGGATTGGGAATCCTACCTCGAGCGCCGCGCATCGCGGCCGGTCGCGGAGCCGAATCCATGACCGGCAGGACCGGCTCGCCCTCGCACGGGCGTGTCGTAGCTGCGCGCGAACGGATTGTTGCCGACGGGTGGCGGCGTTGGTCGGTAACAGTCATCGTGCTGGCGACCTTGCTGCTCGGTGCCTGTTCTACCCGGCCATTGTCGCCCTACATGGAGGACACGCCGCCGCTGGTGCTGGTTCCCGCTTCCGCTGCTGGCGTGAAGGACGACCGCGCCCGTTTCCGCGAGATCTTCTGCGCCGTCTTGGAAGCACGCGGCGAGGCGTTGCCCGATTACCGGCCCTGCGCCGAGGCACTCGCGCGTGTCGGCAGCGAGGCGCCGGGCTCCGGCGCGGCCGTGGACCTCGGGCCTTCACAACGCCGCCTGGTCGCGGCCATCGTCCCGGGGATCGGCTGGGACTGCTTCGCCGAATGGCTGGGCCTGCAAGGCACGACGGCCGCGCATGTTCGCCGGTTCGGTTTCGACCAAGTCCTGTTGCCGATCGATACCTTGTCGAGCAGCGCCCACAACGCGCGCCAGATCCGCGATGCCATCCTGCAGATGCCGTCGTCGGCGTCCGGCCCCCGGCTGGTGCTCATCGGTTATTCCAAGGGCGCGCCGGACATCCTCGAGGCCCTGGTGTCCTACCCAGAGATCCGGCCGCGGGTCGCGGCCGTGGTCAGTGCCGCCGGTGCGGTCGGTGGATCGCCGCTGGCGAACGATGCCGAGCAGTCCGATCTCGCCCTGCTCACGCGCTGGCCCGGGGCAAAGTGCACGCCGGGCGACGGCGGTGCCATCGACAGCCTGCGCCCGGCCACGCGCAAGGCCTGGCTGGCGCAACATCCGCTGCCTGCCGACATCCCCTTCTACTCGGTCGTGACCTACCCGGAGCCGGGGCGCGTGTCCGCGGTGCTGAAGCCCAGCTACAGCAAGCTGGCACGTATCGATGGGCGCAACGACAGCCAGGTGCTGTTCTACGACCAGGTGATCCCCGGCAGCACCCTGCTCGGATACGTCAATGCCGACCACTGGGCCCTGGCCGTTCCGATCGCGCGTACGCACGATACGCTCGGTGCGACCTTCGTCAACCATAACGACTTCCCGCGGGAGGCCCTGTTGGAGGCGCTCCTGCGATTCGTCGAGGAAGACCTTGCAGCCACCGGGCGTTGACGCCCGGCTATCGAAACCAGCCC
>CBFCWF010000272.1:0-4683 GCA_965601425.1 uncultured Chromatiaceae bacterium
AGTCCTGTGTGCCGGATGCGAAGGTTCACTCGGCCGTCGCTGCCGGTGACTCCGCGCGGGTCTCCATGGTAGGCAACGGTGACGCCCTGCACCGGCTCACCGCGCAAAAGTGCCCTCAGGCGGAGCTTGTCGCCAACCGCTTGGGCGAAGGGATTCTCGGTGAACACGAGTTCGAGATCGGTCGACAGCGGGGCGCGCAGCCGCTCGGTCCAGGCCTCGACGCGCTTGACGCTCTCGAGGGCCTGCCAGCTGCGCAGCACACCGAACAGCTCATCTTTCCCTTGGTTCTTGGTGCCGGTCAGGGTCTGCGACCAGTAGCCCGAGTCCGCAGTCACCATGACCGCAACACAAGGCCCCTCTACGCGCAACGGATAGCCTCCGGCGACGCCTGCGGGTGACGGATCAGCGTCGTTCGCTCGAAGGCAGTAGGACCCAGTCACGATCTTCGGATCGAACGGTACCTCTTTTTCACCCTCGTGCTGTGAGAAGCGATGACCTCGGTGCAGCAGGTAGTCTTCACCGCTGCTTTCGAACCAGTAGTCGTGAGCATCAGATGCGTTAGCGAGCAACGCCGCCGATACGATCAAAGCTATCCTGGCCCGTGACATAATAAGTTCTGGGGAGGTTGGTATGATAAATTAATTTTTTATCATACGACGAGGCGGTGAACAAGACGCCGATGCGCATGCGGACCTCCCGACATGCGCGTCGAACCAGCAATCGGGGAGACACCATGCAGAGAATGACCATCACGTTGGACGATGATCTGGTAGCCGATTTTGAAAAATACCTCGCCGATAACGGGTATCAGAATCGTTCCGAGGCAATCCGGGACCTGATACGTCAACGGATCGACGAACAAAGGCTAACAGAGCAGCCGAGTGGCGACTGCCTGGCGAACTTGACCTACGTCTTCAATCATCACGAGCGCGACCTCGCAAGCCGGCTGACAGAGAGCCACCACGCCCGTCACGACCTCAACATCGCGACCCTGCACGTTCACCTGGACCATGACAACTGCATGGAGAGTGTCGTGCTGCGTGGGCCGGTTGAGCGCGTCCACGCATTCGCCAACGCGACTATCGCCCAGCCCGGCGTACGACATGGCAATCTCTATGAGCTGCCAGTGAAGATTGCCGAGCAGAAACACAAACACGGCGCGTATTCTGGGACGCATCGGCATGTGCATGTCCATCCAACTTCCTAGCTACTGTGCGTCCAGAAACGCTAACCGATTGACCCAGAACGGGTGCGATAACGCGTTCGCCGATAGGCAGCTGGCGAAAGCCCCGTCTGGCGACGAAAGGCGCGTGCGAAATTCGTAGCGGCTGTGTATCCGAGGGCGCTGGACATCTCGGCAATTGGCATGTCTGATGTTGTCAGCCACTCCTTCGCCGTGCGCAACCGGCTGGCTGCGAGCAGTTCCGCATACGTCACGCCAGCCTCCGCCAATCGCCTTTGCAGGGTGCGGGGACTCGTGCCTGCGGCTTCTGCGGCCGTCTGGATACCGGCGTATCCATCGCTCAACAGCGATAGGATCAACTGCTCAGCCGAGGACCGGAAATCGGTCGGTATGGGTTGGCTCTCGCCCAATCGGGTGTGCTGTCCTGGCGCTGCACCTGCGCACTGACAATGAATCAGGGTTTGCATGAGCGGGCGCGAGACGGTGAAAGAAGTGAAGCGCTGTCCGGTAATGAGCGACGCATCCCCGAAGATATCTCGATCTCCTAGGAACACTTCAGTACCGGCCAACAGACGGACCTCTCCCGGGCTCCACGTCGGACCGAAAAATTGCCGTAGCGTGCTGATGGTGAGAATCAGGGTGTAAATGTCCCCTATACAGCGACCAGTGCTGCTGGGGCCGATGAGATGTTGGTTCACGCGGAGCACATCCGCCTGCGGCTGAAGCCAGAGTCGTGTCCCGCTACTGTGCCCGCCGATCAGCGACACCCCGATCTGGAGATACTCATAGACCGTCGAGGCGCCCCGCAAAGCGGCGCCATAAGCACCCAAGTCAAAGGACGACGCACGCTGTCCGACCAGCACACCGATGTCTTCCAGCTTTTCCTGCCGGGCGGCCAGCTCGATAAACCGGTAGCAGGAGAAGACGGGCAAGAGCGCCTCTGGTTCCTGTCGGTGTGACCTTGGCATCCTGGCCTGCTGGCAAAAGCGATCGACCGGGGCGCCGAGTTCATTCAGGAATCGGAAAAATGGCGTCAGTGCATTGGCGCGCACGAACGGTATCGCGCCGGCAGCCCTCCTTTCCGCTTGCACCCCTGGCGTTTGACCAACGTCAAGTTGCAAAGAAATCGACATCGATAGCCCTATCGCGTTGGCGCGAAATGATCCACTCAGAAACAGGTTAGTCGGATAACCTGTTTTAACGCAATCGCGGCTTGCACGCACTGTCATGGGTCGCGGCCCTTTGGCGGGTGTACTCATTGGGGGCATGTTGGTGTCATCGATTTTTCAGCTGACATTTATTCGTCGCCTGGATACATCAGCGGGTCGGCGCCTGCGAGCGCATTCCCTGCCCCTTCGCGCGGCGCCGTTGCTCGCACTTCTGCCGCTCGCGGTACCACCGGCCGTGCTGGCGGGCGACGGCTGGCGGTTCCGTCTCAGTCCCTCCCTCTGGTTCGCCGGACTGAAGGGCGACGTGACCACGATCCATGGGGGGCATCAGAAGGGCATGGTGCCCTTCACCGTGGCGAAGGGCGGCCTGATGTACGAGGCCAGCATCGCCGGCGGCGGCTTTGCCTACGAAGCACTGTCGGCCTGATCACCACACCGGCCAGCGGCCGGGTTCGGCGGCGAAACCGAGCCGCGATGTATTCAGCTCGCAGAACTACTGAAAGCGATATCGGGAACCTATCCGAAACTCGATCCCAAGTCGGAGGACAAACAGATGCAACGAAGACAAGCACATAGAAACCGAACGCTCCTGTTCACATTATGCGCTTCGCTGATGGTCACCATGCCAGTCTTTGCACAATCAGAGTCAGACTGCGCGGCCCGTGCCGACCGCGCGTCGCGCGATTCGTCAGGCGGCCTCGGCGGCGCGGTCAAAGGCGGCGCAGGTGGCGCACTGTTCGGCGCCATCGTCAGTGACAAGAGCAGCAAGGGGGCGAAGCGCGGCGGTGCACTCGGCGCGGTCGTCGGTGGCGCCAGCGGTGCCCATAAAAAACAGCAGACCTACAAGCGGGTCTACGACGACTGCATGGCTGGCCGGTGAATACGGCACGAACGCATCTACTTTCTCAAGAGGAACAATCCCATGTTTGAACGCAATATCCGCCCTGCAGCCACTGCCGTTTTGACTGCACTCGCACTCTCCGCGGTGACCGTAGTGACGCAGGCCGCCGATGCCAAGCAAGATTTCGGTACCCAGACCTGCAAGGAAGTCATGCGCCTGTCCGGATCCGACCGGGATATCGCGCTGGCGTTCGCGCATGGCTACGTGCTCGGGAAGAAGGGCACCACCCAGTACGAAGTCGATGCGCTGGCGCAGGTCACCGACCAGTTCATCGACTACTGCCTGGATAACCCGGCCGCCAATGCGCTGCAGTCTTTCGAGAAATTCGCCATGTGAATCCATGGGTCCCGTCGCCGGTCGCTCCCCGGGAGGTGGCCCCGAGTCTGGCGGATCTTCTCGACGTTACGCCGCCCTCGGGAGCGGTCGGGAACCCATTACGAAGGTTGCGGCCGGCTGGTGCGCGGCCACGCACTCCAACCGGCTTAACAGAGCCACCCGCAGGTGCCAGCCCCGGGAGGGATTCCCGGACGGCAGCTGGACCTTTCCGGACATCGTGCCTGCACGCTGATGATGGAGATTGAAGTCAACCGAAGGAGAAGACTCATGAGACTTTCTGCAATGACTCTGGCGCTTGTCGTCGGTCTGAGCGTCGACGTTTCCGCATCGGCGCAACTCGCCGACGACGATCTCGACGAGCTCGTCGAGGCGCGTGAGATCCCGGTGACCATCGACAACTTCGCGCGCGCCGCGAGTGACATTGAGCTCGACAAATACGTCACGCTCGCCGGCGGTATCAACCGCTTCTACCACTTCCGCGAACCGACGCCGGTGGACAACCAGCCCACCATCCGGATGAACCGCGACACGCTTTACAGCACCGCGGTTGTCGATATTTCAGAGGGCGCGACGCTGACCCTGCCGGACGCGGGCGAGCGCTACATGTCCGCGATGATCGTCAATCAGGATCACTACATCAACGCGGTGTTTCACGGCGGCGGCACCTACACGCTCGACATGGAGACCTTCGATACGCCCTACGTGATCGTCTACATGCGCACGCTGGTGGACGCCGATGATCCCGAGGACGTCGCGGCGGTGAATGCCATCCAGGACCAGATGAAGATCGAAGCTGTGGCGTCCAACCCGTTCATCCCGCCGTACTACGATGAAGAGGCCTACGAGGCACTGATCGAGCGACTCAGTGCCCTTATGCCCTTTGCCGTCGGGAGCAAGAGGACCTTCGGCACACGGGAAAGCGTCTCTCCGGTCCGCCACCTGATCGGCACGGCCGTCGGCTGGGGCGGGCTACCCGAGACCGAGGCGATGTATCCGGCCAATGTCCCCGACCTGCCGGTCGGCGAATACAAGATCGAGGTGCCCGCCGAGGTGCCGGTGGGCGCGTTCTGGTCTGTCAGCCTCTACGACGCCCA
>CBFCWF010000273.1:0-4609 GCA_965601425.1 uncultured Chromatiaceae bacterium
GCGCGGCCGGGTTGCAGCGCGATCACCTGGCGCGCGTTCCACAGTCCACCGCCGGGGGCGGGTCGGGCCAGTTCGTTCCAAAGCTGCGCGGTCTGTTCGGGCGAGACGCGGTTCTGGTCCAGCTCCGCGGCTTCACGACGCAGCGCAAGCAGATAGGGCTGTTCGCCGGTGAGCTGGATGAGCTGCGTGATATCGAGCTGCTCGCCGCGTCGCTCGGCGAGCGATTCGAGCACATGTTCTGGTGAAAGGCTGTGCAGAAGGTCCGACGCCAGTTGTGCCAGGTCCTGTAGTTCGCCGGGGTAGCGCAAACGCAGCTTTATCCCGCTGAGCCGCTGGCGCACCAGCGGCACCACCTCGCGTGTCGAGGCCGTGGCAAGCCTTGGGAACGCGTTGTTGAAGCGATCAATGGCATCGATGGCCGCGTTCGCGGTGTCGATGCGCTCGCGCGCATCGCACGCGGGCAACCACTCGCCGCCGAACTGGATCATCGCGTCTGCATCGTTTTCCCGGTCGCTGTTCATCTTCGACGCCGCGTCGGTCCGAATTGTCCTGCCTGAAGCCGGACATCGGCCGCGCCAGTGTGCACTTGAGTCGCTCGCGGAGCGGTTGTCCCCGGGCCCCGCGTCAGGCCGGCAGCGTTACGCTGACCCTGGCGCCACCCAGCGGCGAGCGGTCAACCGCCAGTTCGCCCCGATACTGCCGGATGATCTCGCTGACCACCGCAAGCCCGATCCCCTCGCCGGGATGGCGAAGATCGGCGCGCTCGCCGCGCCGCAGAATCCGTCCCGCGGCGGACGATGGCACGCCGTCGCCGTCGTCCTCGAACGCCATGCGCACATGGTCACGCTCGGACCACCCCCTGACCCTTACCCTGCGGTGGCAATGCTTGTACGCATTCTCCAGCAGGTTGCCGAACAGCTCGAACAGGTCACCCTCGTCGGCACGTAGCAGCAGCTGAGCTTCGACGTCCATGGTGCAGTCAATGCCGCGATCCAGATGTACCTTGTCCAGGCTGGACATCAGCCGGCGCAGGATGGGTGCCACTGCGATCGGGCGTGTCACGCCACTGCCGCCGGCCACGGCGGCCCGCTGCCGCTGGTAGCTGACGATCTCGTCTATGCGCTGCGTCTGCTCGTCGAGCAGACGGCGCAGATCCGGGTCGGTCGCCTCGTCGCCCGCCCCGCGCAGCACCGCGAGCGGTGTCTTCAGGCTGTGCGCGAGATCGGCAAGGCTGTTTCGGACCCGTTCCTGGCGCTGCCGGTTCTGCGCGATCAGCGCATTCAGATTGGTGGCCAGGCCGCTGAGCTCGACTGGGACCGGGCCCTCGACGCTTGCGCTATTGCCGTTCTCGAGCTCTCTTACCGCAGCACTCATCTCACGCAGCGGGGCCAGGCCCCAGCGGGCGAGCAGCAACTGTGCGCCCAGCAGCAGCAGCGCAACACCGCCCAGCGATCGCCAGAGCGTGTTACGGAACTCCGACAGCTCCGCCTGCAGTCCCCGGTTGTCCAGCGCCACGGTCAGCGAGTAGGGGATCGCGTCGCCGTTGTCGTCCTCCCAGGCGATGCCCTGATCGAATACCGCCAGTTTGGCGCCGAAGCGGAAACGCGTTTCGCCGGGAGGGCTGGGCGTCAGGAGCTTTCCGCGCCCGACCAGCGAGCCCGACCGCCAGCGATAGCTGCCGGATTCGCCCTCGACCTCGGCGTAGAGGCCGGAGTCCGGTCGGTTGAAGTCCGGGGCCCCGAGCGATTCCGGCAGCCGCATGCGTCCCAGCGCGTCCGGCTCTGCCGCAGTCAGTAGCGTGTAGACATAGGCCTGTAGCCGCTCGCGCGCCGCGCTCTCGGTGCTCGCGCGATAGGCACGGTCCAGCGCGGTCGCGGCAAGTCCGAGGAACGCAGCGAGAATGATCAGATGGCTGACGAGCAGGCGGCGCGTGATCGAGCGGTTCGAGCTCACGCGCCGTCCGTCAGCAAACGGTAGCCGCGGCCGCGCAGCGTCTCGATTGGTTTGCGATTGCCTCCCGGGTCGACCTTGCGGCGTATCCGCCCGATAAGCACTTCGACCACGTTGCTGTCGCGGTCGAAGTCCTGATCGTAGATATGCTCGGTCAGTTCCGTCTTCGACACCACTTCGCCGGCGTGCAGCATCAGGTATTCGAGGATCCGGTATTCGTGGCCCGTCAGGTCGACTCGCCGACCCTGGCTGAGCACGGCCTGGGTGGCGGTGTTGATCTCAAGGCCCGCGGAACGCAGTATCGGGCTCGCATGGCCGGCGGCGCGGCGCAGCAGCGCGTTGATCCGTGCCAGCAGCTCCTCGGCATGAAACGGTTTGGTCAGATAGTCGTCAGCGCCACTCTCCAGGCCCTCGACCTTGTCCTGCCAGGCGTCCCGCGCGGTCAAGATCAGTATCGGAAAAGGCCGTTGCAGCACCCGCAACCGACGGATCAGTTCGATCCCGGAAATCCCCGGCAGGCCGAGGTCGATGATCGCCAGATCCATCGGGTACTCGCGGCCGAGAAACAGCCCCTCCTCGCCATCTGCGACCGCGTCCACCGAATAGCCCCTCGCTTCGAGTTGATCGACGAGTTGGCCGCGCAGCCTCGGTTCGTCCTCGACCAGCAAAATGCGCATCTGATCACCGCCTCGGGCGGCGGCGCTGGTGGCGCCCGGATTCCGGATCCACCCGCAGGCGCTTGACCCTTCCATCGTCGGTCAGGATTCGGATGTTGTAGGATTCGCGGCCGCCGCGCCGATCCGTTTCCGCGGACAGCACCCGCCCGGGATAGCGATCGCGTGCCTCTGAGACCGCCTCGTCGAGCGACTTGCGTCGGTCGCCATGCGCAGCTGTCGCGGTATGGCACAGTGTCGCGAAAATCAACACCAAGGGTAGCTTTCTGATCCTGCAGTTGCGCATTGACCTCAGCCCGCTTGTTCGTTGGGGTCGGCGGCCGGACCGCCTGACGTTGCGGCGATCCGCGTAAGAATACTTTACACGCTAAGCGCACCGATCTGGGTTCTGCGGCGCCGCCTGACGGTCTGTCCGTGTCGGCCGTGCAGCGGGACCGTCATATCGCAATCTTCTGCGCCGCGTGCCGCATCCGGTGAGTTTCATCGCGTCCTGCCGAGAGGGCCTTCTGCGACAGCCTGGGCGCTGCCGCCTGAACCTCGCCTGAACAATGCGCCCGTCAGTGTGCGCGGCGCAGCAGACTGAGTAGAAACAGTGTCAGGCTGGCCGTCACGATCGAGGGTCCGGCCGCGGTGTCGAGCAAGAAGGATGCGCTCAGTCCGATGCCCACTGCGGCCGCACCGATTAGCGCGGCGATCACGGCCATCTGTTCGGGACCACGGCTGACGCGCTGTGCGGTGGCCGCCGGGATGATCAGCAGTGCAGTAATGAGCAGCACACCGACCAGTTTGATGGCCCCGGCAATCACCAGTGCGACCAGCAGCATGAACGCCAACTTCACCCTGGCGACCTTGACCCCGTCGACCGCTGCCATCTCGGGATGCACGCTGATATTGAGCAGGGGTCGCCAGATCGAGATCAGTGCAGCCAGGCAGAGTAGCGCACCGGCCCAGATCGACAGCACATCGCGGTCGCTGACCGCCAAGATGTCGCCGAACAGGTAGGCGAGCAGGTCGACCTGCACGTCGTCGCGAAAGCTGATTGCGACCAGTCCGACCGCGAGAGAACCGTGGGCGAGGATGCCGAGCAGCGTATCGCTTGCCAGCCGGGTACGTTGTTGAAGGATCAGCAGTGCCGCCGCGATGAGCAGTGGTCGCAAAGGAAGATCTGCGCCATATGCTCCTCGCCCGGGTGGTCGCATCCGACGAAGGCATTGCGCGAGCTGACCCGGTGCGCCAGGCCGGGCGCCAGCAGAAAACCCAATGCCCGGTAGACGGTGGGCGGCGAGGGCTTGCGGCCCTCCGCCGCGAGCTGCCCGAGGATCTCGTAGGCGCCGCTCGGCCGATGACTTTGCCAGATCAGCTCCAGCACGCGCCGCCGAATCGGGGTCAGCCGCAGCCCCTGTGTCGTGCACAGCCTCTCCGCGCCGCGCAGGGCGTTGCGCACGCAGGCGTGGTGGTCATGCCCCGACGCCGGGAAGCTGAGGTG
This sequence comes from uncultured Chromatiaceae bacterium, assembly GCA_965601425.1. Classification (GTDB taxonomy): domain Bacteria; phylum Pseudomonadota; class Gammaproteobacteria; order Chromatiales; family Chromatiaceae; genus Thiosocius. The sequence goes on from CBFCWF010000273.1 coordinate 4,111, forward strand.
CTCGAGGCGGATCAAGGTCCGGTCCCGCGCAGGCAGCCGCTGAGCCGGCCGGCGAGCGCTCGCATCATCGCCTCGTAGGCGTCCGGTCCGGGGGCAAAATCGGCACCCAGTGGATCCAGCACCACGTGACGGACGTCGAGCCCCTCGCTGAGCATCTCGACCAGCCGGGGAGAGTACTGCGGCTCGGAGAACAGACAATGCACCTGGTCGGCGGCCAGGCGCTTGCGCAACGCTGCCAGGTGGCCCGCGCCGGGTTCGCGTCCCGGGTGCGTGGTGACGCTGCCGGACGACTGCAGCCCATAGTGCCGTTCCAGATACTGATAGGCGTCGTGGAATACCACGAAGCGGCCTGTGACACCGGAAAACTCATCCCGTAGCTGCTGATCCAGCAGCGACAGACGGCGCCGCAGGTGCGCGGCGTTCTCGCTGTAGCGCGTTGCGTTCGCCGGATCGATAGCGGCCAGGGTCTGTGCGATGGCATCGCCCATCGCGACCGCGT
>CBFCWF010000274.1:0-4578 GCA_965601425.1 uncultured Chromatiaceae bacterium
TCAGTTCGGCCCTGCAGAAACGAAGTCACAGTTCATGCCGTCGCACTCAGACAATCGACCGTCTGCAGCGCAATCTCCAGCTCCTCGTTGGTCGGTACGATCAGGATTGCCACCTGGGTGCCGTCGCGGTGGGCAGCAAATGCCGATACCGGCTTGCTGCGGTTCTTCGCCTCGTCGATCGATAGGCCCAGGCCGTAGAGGCCATCGATGACCTGCGTGCGCATCTGCGCATCGTTCTCACCGACGCCGCCAGTGAAGACGACGGCATCGACACGGCCCAACGCCGCACTGTAGGCGCCGATATACTTTTTGATCCGGTAGCAATACATGTCCAGGGCGAGCTGTGCCTGCAGGTTGCCCTCGTCAGCCAGTCGGTGCACCTCGCGCATGTCGTTGTGACCGCAGATGCCTTTCATCCCACTGTCCTGGTTCAACAGCGTCTCGAGCTGAGCCGTGTCGAGACCGACTTCTCTTGCAAGGTAGAAGTGGATAGCAGGGTCGATATCGCCGCAACGGGTGCCCATGATCAGCCCTTCCAGGGGCGTCATGCCCATCGACGTATCGATACTCCGCCCCTGGCGTATCGCGGCCACACTGGCGCCATTGCCGAGATGTAGCGTGATCAGGTTCAGCGACGACAGGGGTTGGCCGAGAAAAGCCGCTGCCTGTTTGGCGACATACGCATGCGACGTACCGTGAAATCCGAATCGCCGCACCTGATAGCGACTGTAGAGTTCTTCGGGCACCGCGTAGCGATAGGCATGGGCCGGTAGGGAATGGTGAAACGCCGTGTCGAAAACCGCGACCTGGGGCACGTCGGGGGCCTGCCGCATCGCGACCTCGATGCCGATCAGATTGGCCGGGTTGTGCAGCGGCGCCAGCGGAATCATGCCGCGGATTCGCTCGATGACGTCACCGTCGATCCGGGTCGGCATCCGGAAGGCCTCGCCCCCGTGAACCACCCGATGACCGATAGCCGACAACTCGGATAGATCGACCAAGACATCGGTGTCTCTCAGTGCGATGCCGATGCGCTGGAGTCCGGCAAGATGATCAGCTTTTGGCACGAGGGTACAGGATTCTTTCCCGTCGCCAGTGCGATGGCGGTGTAGCGCCTCGAACTCCCCCAGACGCTCGACGACACCGGCCGCGATTACGTTTTCCTCCGGCATCTCGAACAACTGATACTTGATCGACGAGCTGCCCGAGTTGATCACCAGGACCTTCACGGTTCACCGTCCGCCCATTGGGCCTGCACTGCAGTAATCGCCACCGTGTTGACGATGTCGGTGACCGTGCATCCACGGCTCAGGTCATTGACGGGCTTGTTCAGCCCCTGAAGCACTGGCCCGATCGCGACCGCGCCGGCAGAGCGCTGAACGGCCTTGTAGGTGCTGTTGCCGGTATTGAGATCGGGGAAGATGAAGACCGTCGCGTTGCCGGCGACCTCGCTGCCGGGCAGCTTGGTTTTCGCAACGCCGGCATCCACTGCGGCATCGTACTGGATGGGCCCCTCGACCTCCAAGTCCGGCCGGCGTCGGACCACGATCCTGGTGGCCTCGCGGACCTTCTCCACCGCTTCCCCTTTCCCGGACTCGCCTGTTGAGTAGGACAGCATCGCAATACGCGGCTCGATCCCGAATACCCTGGCCGTATACGCCGAACTGATCGCGATATCCGCCAGTTGTTCGGCGTCCGGGTTCGGATTGACCGCACAGTCGCCGTACACCAGCACGCGGTCCTCGAGGCACATAAGGAACACGCTGGATACCAGCGCGGTGTCCGGCCGCGTCTTGATGATCTCGAACGACGGGCGGATCGTGTGCTGTGTGGTGTGGACCGCGCCCGAGACCATGCCGTCAGCGTGACCGTGTTGGACCATCATGGTCCCGAAGTAACTGACATCGGCCATGGCATCCCGGGCCATGTCCAGCGAGATACCTTTGTGTTTCCGCAACTCGAAGTAGCGCTCGGCATACTGTTCGCGCAGCCCGGAGTGCTGCGGGTCTATGATGCGGACCTTGTCGAGTTGCAGCCGCAACGCTTCGATAGCCTGGCCTATCTGCGCCGGATCACCGAGCAATGTCAGATCGGCCGCGCCACGCAGCGACAGGATCTCGGCGGCATGCAGGATTCTCTCGTCCCGACCCTCAGGCAACACGATGCGCTTCGGTCGCTGGAGCGCGCGGTGAAGCAGTGTGTACTCGAACATCAACGGCGTCACACGCGTGCTCTTCTTGGCGTTGAGCTCCTGGACAATAGCCGCCATGTCCACATGGCTCTCGACCGTGCCGAGCGCCGTCGCGATCTTGCGTTCGTTCTCCGGCGACAGGACCGCGGAGACGCCGTTGACTTTCGTCGCAGCGGTGAAGGTGTCCGTATCCGTAGCGAGAACCGCGAACGGCGGCCTACCCAGACCGTCGATCAGCTGCTTGATCTGCACCGCTGGCTGCAATCCACCCGTCAACAGGAGTCCGGCAATCCGTGGGTAGCCGGTCGAAGGATAGGACATCAGGCATGCAAGGATGATGTCCGAGCGGTCGCCCGGCGTCAGCACCAGGCTGTCCGTCTCGATACGATCGAGAAAGCCCGGGACCTGCATGGCCGCCACCTCGTAATGCCGGATCTGTCGACTCAGCTGCTCGGCGTCACCGTAGAGTCGCGTGGCGTCGATGTCTTTCGAGACGTCGTCCATTGTCGGTTGCCGCAGCGCTGCCGCTTCCGGGATCACATGGACGGTCGTTTTGACGCTTGAGGTCGCGGCGAAAGCCTCCTTCAGGGAGTCGAGCCGGTCGGGCGCGACACCATTGACGACAGCACAGAGCAGGTCACAGCCTCGGTCTTGCAGCGCATACAAGAACCCGTTTGAAGCATCGACGATTTCGCGATCTTCACGTCCGTTGCCGCGCACAACCGGGATCATGAAGCAACCGAGATTGTTCGCCACATCGACATTGAAATCGAACTCGAATGCGGCATGGCCTTCGGTATAGTCGGTCCCCGCGCAAAGCACAAAATCGCACTCGCTCTGGAGCTTTCGGTACTTGCCCAATATGCGCTTCAACACCTCGTCATAACGATCCTTCTTTAGCAGTTCGCGGGCCTCCTCACCACTGCAGCCATACATATCCGCGTACGAAATGTTCAGTTGGAAGCGCTCACTGATCAAGTGAATCAGCTCGTCATGTCGGTCGGCACCGCGGACCACGGGCCGAAAGAAGCCTACCTTCCCGGACCGGCCCGACAGCGCCTCCATCAGCGCGAGTACGATGAGGGATTTTCCGTTGCCTTTTTCGGCACCCGTGATGTAGAGACCCTGCGTCATGATCCACAGACTACCGGAAACACGCGAGACTCTGCAGTGTGCATCTGCCGACGCCCTGCGTTGCGGATTGCCGAACGACGCACAATGATGCCAGACTGCCGCCGGCAAAATCTCGGCATCGATCGCCTCTCACGGGTACCGCTCAGTTGCCGACAGATCTGAGCCGAGCGATTCGAGTCGCGACGTCTGACCGGCACCCTGCCCGGATAACCGGCCTTGACCCATGGTTTCTGACCGGCCACGAGCCGCTGTTCACCGAGAACCCGGCGATCCGGTGCGAGGCCCAGCCTATGGTCTCCCGGCCCGTCCGCCGCTTGTCGGCCGCCGCCGATACCTGGGGGCCACGGCTCGCCCGCAACCGCTGCTGGCCATCGTATGATGTTCGGGATACCGTTACTCGTAAGCGATTTCGTCAGTCGAACCCGGAGGGCCGCCGGTTTATTCTCGGCCAATTGAATGGCACTTCAGAATCTCCAGCTTCAAGGCGCGAATCACATTCAACGGCTCGCTAGCGCGAAGATTCCTAATGCCGAAGCTGGACAAACCGGATGCAGGACGCGAGTTCATGCATGGACCGGAGGTTCCTCAACTGTTCGCGGAGACGCATGATGCTCAACGAGGAGCTGCTGAAGAGCCTGCCAATCCTGCTCGGCGCGGCGCTGCTGCCGACGCCCGCATGCGCCGCCCTGGAGCAGATGTTCCTGTACTTCCCGGACCGGGAGCTGGTCACCACGCCCGCGGCGATGCGCCTGGAGTACGAGGATGTCTTCTTCAGCGCTGCAGACGGCACCCAGCTGCATGGCTGGTACCTGTCGGGTGAACCAGGCGAGCCGTTGCTGGTGTTCTGTCACGGTAACGCCGGCAACATCTCCCACCGGGTAGACAACCTGCGACTGCTGCGAAAGCTCGGGCTCGCGGTGTTCATCATCAGCTACCGTGGATACGGGCGCAGCGAAGGAACGCCGAGCGAGGACGGCACCTACAGCGACATGCGTGGTGCGCTCTCATGGCTGAAAGACAAGGGCTGGAGGGCGGAACGAATGATCTACTTCGGCCGATCGGTGGGCGCCGGCGTCGCCCTGCAGCTGGCCCTGGAGCAGCCGCCGGGCGCGCTGGTGCTCGAGTCCCCGTTCACCTCCATCCCGGCGATGGGGCGGCTACATTACTCCCTGCTCTGGTCGCTGGGCGGCTGGGCCCTCGATGCCCGATACGACAACCTGGAGAAGATCGGGCGGCTGAAATCGCCGCTGCTT
>CBFCWF010000275.1:0-4553 GCA_965601425.1 uncultured Chromatiaceae bacterium
ACACTCGGGCTGCACCATGGACGCTGCTACGTCCGCTGCTTCTGCGGCAACAGTCTGACGGTCGAACGCATGATGCGCAGTCTCGGCTATACCAATATCCACATCGCCTGAGCAGCGCGGACGCGCGTCGGGCCGGCTCAGACATAGTAGAAGAGCAGCGAGATCCCGAGCATCACCGCGACCCAGATCACCATGATGCCGGTCGGCCAGGCACGGGCCAGTATGCCGCGTGGTCCATGATGGCGGTAGAGATTGCTGATCAAGCGGCGGACGCCAACCACGGCCCTCTGCTCGTGTATCCGACGCGCGATGCTGGTGCGCACCGTGAACTCGTTGCCGATCTCGTTGAAGAACTTGCGATAGAACCAGTCGAAATCGAGGCTGATAGTCAACGTACGGCGCATCTGCTTCAACATGACGAAAAACGCGAAGCCGGCAAACAGCAACACCTGAAACTGGGTCACCAGGTGATCAACCGTGTACGGCTGGTAGTCGACCGGATAAGGCAGGATGGCATACAGCGGCTGTGGGTAGATGCCAATCGCCAGGCACAGGAACGAGAATAGCCACATCGCCACGCGCAGGTTCGCCGGTGGGTCGGGCGGACGCAGCCCCGAGTCCTTCTGGAAGAACACGAACCACGGGAACTTGATGCCGGCGTGCAGAAACACCCCGGCCGATGCTGCGAGCAGCAACAGCCAGACGAGCAGCATGCCCTCGTTGGCCGCGGCCGAGGTCTCGAGCGACTTGGTCACGAAACCAGAAGTGAACGGGAAGGCCGAGATTGCCAGCGCACCGACGATGCCGTTGATCGCGGTCACCGGCATACTCTGGAACAGGCCGCCGAGATCGGTGCACTTGCGCTTGCCGGTCATCAGCAGCACGCTGCCTGCCGACATCAGCAGCAAGGCCTTGTAGATGATGTGCGCAAAGGCATGCGCAGCGGCGCCGTTCAGCGCCATCGTGGTACCGATGCCGATCGCTGCGACCATGAAGCCGACTTGGTTGACAATCGAATAGGCCAGAATGCGGCGCATGTCATTCTCGAGCAGCGCGTAGATGATGCCGTAGAACACCATGTACAGGCCGATCGGGACGAGAATGTCGGCGCCTGGAAACCCGACCAGCAGCGCGAACACGGCGGTCTTGGTCGTGAACGCCGACAGGAATACGGTGCCGCTCGGGCTGGCCTCGGGGTAGGCGTCGGCAATCCAGGCCGACAGCGGCGGTGCCCCGGCATTGACCAGGAAGCCGACGAGGATCAGCCAGTTGCCGAAGCTGTCGGGTTGCATCGCGGTGAACTCGAGCGAGCCGGTCTCGAGCACGTGCGCGACGATGCCGATCATCAGCACGACGCCGCCGAGCAGGTGGACGAGCAGGTAGCGCAGGCCGGCTCTGTAGGCGCTTTGCGTGCCGGCCGACCAGACGACGACGGTCGAGCCGAGCGCCATGACCTCCCAGAACACGAACACGGTGATCAGATCGCCGGCAAAGGTCACGCCGATCGCCGAGCCGGCATAGATAAACGCCGCAGTCAGTTCGGTGACGCTGGCCTGACGATGGGCGTACAGACCGCCGGCAAAGGCCATGATCGCGAATACGGTTGCAAACAGGCGGCCCTCGGCGGTCGAGCGGACCGGCTCGAGGGTGAAGTCGAGAAAGCCGAGCTGCAGTGACGCGTCGGCCGGCAGGCCCCACACGGCCAACAGGGTCAGTATCGGCAGACCGAGCAGCACCAGCCCACGCTGGCGCTCGCCGAGCAGCGGGATCAACACGGCACCCAACACCATGATCAGGCCAGGTGGAAACACAAGTTCACTCATCATAGTAAGTGTCCTTGCGTTTCAGGAAGATACCGAGAATCTTCGCGCCCGCGACCATGCCCGCGCAGCTTAGGAAACCATACCAGGCGAAGAAACCGAAACGCGTATCCAGCGTGAAGCCGGTCTGTTCTAAATGCGGGTGGTGATGGACAAAAAACTCTGGCAACAGGGCCAGCACCAGTATCAGGATCTGAATGAACCACAACTTGGGCAGATTCTCGCTGCGGTACAGCCAGTGCTTTTGTTCATCCTGACCTGTTTGGGTCTTGGGATCCTTCGGTGGCGTGTCCATTAGCCCCCCACCATCTGCTGGACGAGCGACAGCGGTATGCCCGGAAAGAAGAAAATCAATAGCGTGAACAGCGCGGTCGCACTCAGCGCCAACACGATCGGCAAAGGTGCTTCGCCGTGGGCGGCATGCCCGTGGCCCTCGTCCTCCGGCTTGAAGAAGGCGGCATACACTATCGGCATGAAATAGGCCGCATTCAGCAGGGTCGAGATGATGAGTGCGGCGACGGCGATAACCTGCTCGGTCTGCAGGGCGCCGCTCAAGAGATACCATTTGGATATGAAACCGGCGAAGGGCGGTGCACCAATCATGGAAACGGCGCCGATCGCGAACGCACCCATGGTCCAAGGCATGCGCCGGCCGATGCCGTTGAGTTCACTGATCTTCGATTTGTGCGCTGTGACCAGTACGGCGCCGGCGCAGAAGAACAATGTGATCTTGCCAAAGGCGTGCATCGCGATATGCAGGCCGCCGCCGATCGCGCCAGTGGCCACGCCGAGCAGCGCGCCCATGGTGATGTAGGAAAGCTGGCTGACAGTGGAGTACGCGAGACGGGCCTTGAAATTGTCCTGACGCAACGCGATTGTCGAGGCGAGCACGATGGTCAACGCGGCCAGTGCGACCAGCCACTCGGCCATCACCAATTGTTCGATACGCTCCAGACCGAAGATGTAAACACTGACTTTGAGCACGGTGAACACACCCGCCTTGACAACCGCCACCGCATGCAGCAGGGCGGACACCGGCGTCGGCGCGACCATCGCCGCCGGCAGCCAGCGGTGGAACGGCATCAACGCCGCCTTGCCGGTGCCGAACACATACAGCAACAACAGGATACCGAGCACGCCGCCACTGACCTCGTCGCCGAACACACCACCGGGCGTAAAGTCGAGTGTGCCGGTCAGGCTCCAGGTCCAGATCATCGCCAACAACAGGAAGCCGATCGAGGTGCCCATCAACAGTCCGAGGTAGACCCGGCCCGCGCGTTTGGCCTTGTCGGTACCCGCATGAGTGACCAGCGGATAGGTCGAGACCGACAGCACCTCATAGAACACGAACAGCGTCAGCATATTGCCGGCCAGCGCAATACACATCGCAGCAGCGATCGAGGCCGCGAACGCGGTGTAGAAACGGGTCTGATTCTGCTCGTGGTGCGCGCGCATGTACCCGACCGCGTACACCGTCGTGATCGGCCACAGCAGGCTGGCGACCAACGCGAACAACATGCCGAGCGGTTCGGGTGTCAGCGACAATGACAGGCCCGTCACAGGTGTCGCGATCACCAGCGTGGGTGGTGTCTCCCAGTCGATGGTCGCAGCCAACGCGGCGACCAGCAGGAACAGGATCACCCCGGCGCCGATGCTGATCCCTTCACGCAGGTTTGGATTGGCGCGGGCGGCGACGACGCCGAAAGCCGCGAGGAGCGGCACCAGCGGAATCCAGGTCAGCAGCTGTTCCGGGCTCACGGTCGAATTCCCATCAGCTCGTTGGCGGCCTGGGTTGCCAAGCCCACCGTGACCTCGGTGTGTATGCCGAAATAGAGATTGGCGCCGACCAGCAGCCAGATCGGCACCAACATCGACCAGGGCGCCTCACGCACCGGCGCGGCCCCTTCGGGCACTGGTTCAAAGTAAGCCACCTCGACCAGTCTCCAGACATACACCAACGCCAACAGAGAACCGACCAGCACCAGTACGGCAACCGGCCACAGCTCCTGCTCCACGGTACCCAGCACCAGATACCACTTCGTGATGAAGCCAGCGGTCGGTGGCACGCCGATCAGGCTCAGGCCACCGAGCACGATCGCCGCCATGGTCCATGGCATGCGTCGCCCCAGACCGGCAAAATCACGCAAGCCGACACCACCTATACGGTACGCAACCGCGCCGAGCGCGAGGAACAGCGCACCCTTCATCAACGCGTGGTTGAACACGTGCAGGATCGCTGCAGTGAGCCCGGTGGCCGAGGCCAGGCTGATGCCCAGCACCATGTAACCGATCTGCGCGACGCTCGAATAGGCCAGCATGCGCGCGATATCCACTTGGAACACAGCAACCAGCGACGCGATCAGGATTCCCGCCAGGCCAGCGATCATCAGGACATCGTCCAGCGGCATATCTATCAGGGCGAATTCGAAGCCGAAGACCCCGAACAGGAAGCGCAGCAGTGCATAGACGGCGACCTTGGTCGCGGTTGCGGCGAGGAAGGCGGTCACGACCGAGGGCGCATAGGTATAGGCATTGGGCAGCCAAAGATGCATTGGAAACATCGCCAGCTTGAGCCCGATGCCCACGGTAAGGAATGCGAATCCTGCCCGCACGGTGCGGGTCTCCAATACTGCCGGCAACCGTTCCGCCAGATCCTGCATGTTCAGCGTACCGGTCATCATGTAGAGGAATCCGATGCCGATCAGGATGAAGGTGGCGCCAATCGTGCCCATG
>CBFCWF010000276.1:0-4541 GCA_965601425.1 uncultured Chromatiaceae bacterium
CATGCAGCGCCCGGTAGTAGCTGATCTTGTCCTCGAGTCCGTGCAGGAATTCGATCTGCCGGCGCGCGGGCCAGGTCTCCCAATCTTCCAGCGACAGGTTCATGACCTCGCCGGTGTAGGGCAGATCTTCAATGTACTCCCGCATGAAACCCAGATCCGCCAGGCTGTTGCCGGCGCCCGCGGTCGTTGCGGTCGTACTCCCCAGTTGCTCAGGGTCGCGCGAGATGGTCGCAGCGAGGCTCTTGAGCTCGTTCAGGAAGTTCTGCGGCGACAGCAGCCCTTCCTCGGCGGTCTGCAATACGCCTCTGAGGATGTCATGCAGATCGGACAGCTGGTCGCGGGTCAGCAGGACCCGGACATCGAGCGTGCGCTGCTCCGGGTTACGGATGTCGCGGTCGAGCAGCCAGGCATCGAAGACCTTCGGAACCTTGCCGCCGTCGCTGCGCTGCAGGTACTGCATGCGCAGCGCATAGCCAAGCTTGGCGATCTTGCTCTGCAATTCCGCCAGCCGTGGATTGGGGCTTGGCTCGGGTTCGATCGGCGTGGGCGGCAACGGCTGGGCGCCGGCTGCCATCTGGACCTGCATCGTGATCTGGCCGGCGAGCGTATCGAGGACCTGGCCAAACTCCTGAACGTCGCCGGTCGGTACCGCATAGTAGAGGCTGCCGATACCGGGAAACTTCGCCAGTTCGCGGTACTGGGCCATCGCACTGGCATGATCTGCCTCGTTGGACTCCGTCAGCAGGTGCAGCACAAATATCGCGACGCCTTTCTCGCGCGCCAACTGGCGCAGGCCCTGCGCACTCAGGCCGGTACTCGAAAGCGGGTCGCCGGCGGTGCGTGGACCGGCATCCGTGATCAGCACCAGATAGCGTGCTGCATGCGATGCCCATTGCATGTCATCCAGGGCTTGCTTGACGCCCGCATACGAATCCTCGATGAAATCCTGGCTCGAGGTCTGCGCGGCGGCGAGGTCATTGACCCGGTTGATGAAATTGCCAGGGTTGCGGCCCTGTTCGAGGTCGACGTAGGTGCGGGCGAGGTAGTCGAGCTGAGGCACGGCCCGTGGCGAATCGCGAAACGCGACCAGACCGAAATTGACGTTGCCGAGCAAGCCCGCATCGCCGAGCGCATCGTAGATCTTCATCACGGCTTCCCGGGTGCGGTCGATGTAGGGGTCCATCGACAGCGTCGCATCGATCGCGAATACCAGACCGGCCCGATACTCGCTGTCGGCGTCATTGGCAGGGGCGTCAGCCGCGGCGACCGGGGTAGCCGGTTCGTCCGCCGGCGGTGGCTCGCTGTCGAGCGGCACGCTGGATACCTGCAGCAGGCGCGCCTGCTCGCTGCCCAGATAGAGGTCTTCGTGAGTCAGTATCGGCACCAGGTAGAAATCTTCCCGGATGTCGAGTTTGCCGGGCGGCTGGATCGCGACCACGGGCGAGTCGGCACGGATCTCGCCGGCGAGGGCTGCACTGTACAGCGCATCGTAGCGCGTCAGATCCCGGGTCTCGGCCAACTCACGAACCGCGGTCGGCTCCCGGTAAAGCAGGGCGCGGTCACGATCGACGGCCTCGCGAAACGCGACGGTCAGTCCCTGGGCCCATGCGAGCGTGTCGCCGGCCCGCAGCCATCCGTTGATCCCGCCATGCCTGTCCGTGCCGACCTGCAGCCATTCCGAGCCTGCGTCGGTCGTCCTGGCATACACGTAGAACGCGGTGAACGGCGTGACCGCCTCCGAGTCCGCTGCGGCGGGCGCCGCGTGCATTTTTGCGTCAGGAATCGCCAGCACCCGCTGGTAGAGCGCCTGTTTGCCTGGCATCAGCAGGGGGGCTTCAGCGGCGAGCGCCGAGGCGTGGCCGACGAGCAGCGCGAGCAGCACCTTGAACATTCCCCGCATGTTCATTGCCACAGCAGCGAAATACGCTGCGCCTGCTCGTCACCGCCGTCCGCGAGCTGCTCGACCCGGGCCCTGAGATCAGCGAGCCGCTCACGCGCGGTCGCGTCGCCGTTCTGCGCGGCCATCGCATACCATTTGTGTGCCTGGGCGAGGTCGGCCGACTCGAAGACACTGTCGGCCGGATCGCGCGTCGCAGGATCCGCCTGCACCCCAAGCGCGAGCGCGGAAGCGGCATGCCCCTGGCGCGCAGCGAAGAAGTACAACAGGTAGGCATCGGCCATCTCGCCCGCGGCGCGGGCCTGCTCTGCCGCATCAAAGACCCCGTCGAGGTCCCCGTTGACGCCTCCGGCACGCGTCTCGGCGATCAGCGTGCGCGCCCGCGAGCCGGGCGGACCGGCCTTCGCGCCGGCTTCGGTGGCCGGGAGGTCGATGCTCGGGTCACCGACCGGGGCCGGTTGCTCGGCGTCGGCGAGCAGGCTCGGGGCCGCGCTGTCCGGTGGGACGGCCACGGCCGGTGTCTCCTCCGGCCGGTTGTCTGGCACCAGCCAGACGCCGATCAGGGTCAGCACGGCGACCGCGATGATCATCTTCCAGGGGCCGGACCGGCGCTGCGGTTCGCTGTCGGCGAGTTCGCTGTCTACCAAAGGCTCATCCATCTGCGGCACTCACTTTTCATTTTGTCTCAGTGGGGGGATTATCCCGGACTCGGTCTCGACAGGAAAGGAGGCGACGTGAAACGGGTCACTTTCGTTTTGCTGCTGGTCCCGCTGGTGGCGTGCGCCGACTCGCGCGGCTATCTCGATACCATACCGGTTTTCTGGCGCACCTTATATCCGGACGGTGGGAAGGGTCTGTATTGCGGCGCAGCATTTGCTGCCCGTGATCGCAAATATAACATCGAACATGTCTATCCGATGGGCTGGGTCACGCGCGCGCTGCGCTGCGGCGACCGCCAGTCATGTCGTCGCGACAGCCGGCGATTCAACGAAATCGAGTCCGACATGCACAACATGTACCCGGCACGCAAGGATATCAACAAACGCCGCGGTTCCTACCCGTATCGCGTCATTCGTGGCGAGCGCTGGATCGAGCCCGAATGCGACTTCGAGATCGATTACCAACGGCGACAGGTGGAGCCGCGGCCCGTGTCCCGGGGCAATATCGCCAGGGCCATGCTTTACATGGCCGACAGGTATGATTTAACGATCTTCGAGCGGCAGCGCCGGATGTTGTTGGACTGGCATCGTGAAGACCCGGCAGACGACGCGGAGCGGCGCCGCAACCGGCTGATCGCCGGGGTTCAGGGCAGCGTCAACCACTGGATCGAGTGACCCCGCCCGGCGGCGGGACGAAGCGGTCCGGCCGCCGGGCGATCGGGACGCAGTACGCCGTCTATTGGGTGTCGATGGTTTTCATCAGCGCAAAGCTCTTGACGAACGGCCCCGCCATGCGTGGGTCTTTGATCATGCCCTTGAAGTCGCCGCTGAGGAACTTGAGCTTGCCCATCGCGAACGCAGTCCCCAGGCCGGCCATACCGATGCCCTCCGAGGCCCACTTCATCCAGTTGCTGCGGTCCGCGCGCATGTCCCAGTCTGGCTTGCTGCCGTCGTAATCTCCGGCACGGACACATTCGCCGTTCTCGACCACGAAGACCCCCCGCGGTGTTTCTTCGTCCTTGAAACCACAGGTGATGACCGAATTGAAGCCGATCTGTGCAAGCTTGTCTTTCACTTCCGGGTCTGCGTTCCAGGCATCTTTCAGGTTGTTCATCCAGTCTGAGGAAAAGAGTTCTGCCATGCGTCGTTACCTCCTTGGGCATTGTTCTCAAAGCGGTCGCAGTCTAACCACAGCACGGGCACGGCGTACCTCCAAAGCTCTTTATGGCGCGCCGTTTGGGATTTATTTGCTTTTCCTGCTGCAGCGTAAGCCGGAGTCCGCGTTCCACGGTGCTGTATAATGCGCGGCTACCAGCAGCAGACCCCCAAATCCTCCATGCCACGCGACAATACCGCCCTGCTCAGGTCCCTGATGGCCGAGCGCATCCTGATCCTGGACGGTGCCATGGGCACGATGATCCAGCGCCATGAATTGGCAGAGGCAGACTATCGGGGGGAGCGCTTCGTCGACTGGCACACCGACCTCAAGGGCAACAACGACCTGCTCGCGATCACCCGCCCGGAGATCATCCGTGGCATCCACGAGCAGTATCTCGAGGCCGGCGCGGACATTATCGAAACAAATACCTTCAATGCCACCCGCGTCTCGATGTCTGATTACGACATGCAGGACATGGCACTCGAGATCAACCTGGCCGCGTCACGGTTGGCACGCGAGGCGGCCGACCGGTATTCGACCCCTCGCCGGCCGCGCTTCGTCGCCGGTGTGCTCGGGCCGACCAGCCGCACGCTGTCGATCTCGCCGGATGTCAACGATCCGGGTTACCGCAACATCACGTTCGAGGAACTGGTCGATCAGTACTACGAGTCAACCGGCGCGCTGGTCGACGGTGGCTGCGACATCCTGCTGATCGAGACAATCTTCGACACCCTGAACGCGAAGGCCGCCGTCTACGCGGTCGAGAAGTACTTCGACGACCAGTCGATGCGCCTCCCGGTGATGATCTCGGGGACCATCACCGACG
>CBFCWF010000277.1:0-4533 GCA_965601425.1 uncultured Chromatiaceae bacterium
CAGGGCCAGCAGGGCATGGGCGGCATGTCCGGGATGTCCGGCATGCAGGGCCAGCGGGGCATGGGCGGCATGTCCGGGATGTAAGACATTCAGGGCCAGCGGGGTATGGGCGGCCTGTCTGGGATGCCGGGCGTTGGCCCCGCTCGGTCAATACCCTGGACGCTGTCAACAACGCCCCAAAGGGCGTAACGGCGAGTCCACCCGATAGTGGAACGCGCCCGGGGGGTGTCATACGGCCAGCGCCGATGCGACACCCCCCGGGCCGTTTTTTGGGGTTCCGCGCGGTACCGGCCCGTTAACCCGAATGGCACGTCCTTTAGAACGCAAGCGACAAGCTGGCCTGATCATCCCGATCATTTCTTCCGGAAAACGTCGTGAATACGTCCCTGATCGAGAAGGACGACGCGGGGCGCGCACCACGGTTCGTCGGCAGCATGTACCTCGCACATTTCCGCCGTGACTGGCAGGCCAATGTTGCAGCTGTGCTCGGGCATTGCGGCGAAGATGTCGCAACCACGGGCCAGATTTTGCGACGCATTTGACGTTTTGCACCGCGCTTCTTCATTAAAGTTACGGCGTTTGATACCGCTCCCTGGATAGCAACGTCCCATTCCATTGCCACCGACGGAGCTTGGGCGTTTTATTCAGTCAACCAGTGGCCACCCCGAACTCGAACGCGTGTTTTTGAGTTGAATCCGGGTCAAGAAGGACCCGTCGGAGGTCGTCACGATGATATGGGCCCCGAGCGAGGAAGCCGGCGGGCCCGGAGACTAGTCACGATGAGTAGATCCTTTCTTTCTTCGCTTCTTGCGGGGGGCGTCCTGTTGTTCAGCAACATCCCGGCGCAAGCGCTGCCGGCCGGTGATGCGGCGTTTGACAGCCCCCACTTTTCCGGCTCTGCGGTTTGCGCCGAGTGTCACAATCGCCTGAGCGACAGCGATGGCACGGACGTCTCGATCGAGTCCGATTGGAAAACCAGCATGATGGCCAATGCTGCGATTGATCCGTTCTGGCAGGCCAAGGTGGCCAGTGAGATCAAACGCAATCCCTCGCTGGAGCATGAGCTGCAGCATATTTGCACCCGCTGCCATGCGCCGATGGCAAATGTTGAGGCAGATCTCCAGGGCGTGGCGATGAGATTGTTCAAGCACGGCGAGATCGACCCGGCACACCCCTATTTCGATGCCGCGATGGATGGGGTGAGTTGCACGCTGTGCCACCAGATCGAGGACGACGAAATCTTGGGTACGGAAGCCGGCGACACAGGGCGATTCGCGATCGATCCAACAAGCAAGCGCGCATACGGACCGGGGGTCGCTCCACGGGTCAATCCGATGCGCAACTTCAGCGGATTCACCCCGGTGCACTCGGCACATATCTCGGGCTCCGAAGCCTGTGCCGCCTGTCACGATCTACGCACGCAGTTTGTCGATGCCGATGGTGTGCCGGTTACGGTCGACGGCCTGCCCGCGCATTTCCCGGAGCAGATGGTGTACACCGAATGGGAAAACAGTATCTATGCCGCCGAGGGAGAGGAGGCACGCAGCTGCCAAGACTGCCACATGCCGACCACTGACGGCGTGAAGCTGGCCAACCGTCCGCGCTTCCTCAGTCCGATGGACGATTTCTCTCGCCATCAGTTCCTTGGTGCGAACACGGTGATGATGCATATCATCGATCAGAACAGCGAGGCGCTCGGTGCCACCGACGCCGACTTCGGCCCCGCTATCGCCCGCACCCGTGAACACCTGACAACGGCGGCGAGCGTCGAGATTGTGCAGCATACTGTGGCCAGCGGTCGCCTGGTGATGGACGTCAAAGTCACCAACAACAGTGGCCACAAGTTGCCTTCCGGTTACCCCTCGCGACGTGCTTTCGTGTATTTGCGCGTCAGCGATGCCGCGGGCAATACGGTGTTCGAATCCGGACGATTGAATCCCGATGGCAGCATACACGGTGTCGCTGCCGACGCCGACCTCAGCGCCTATGAGACGCACTACCAGGTGATCGACAGCCCGGATCAGGTGCAGGTCTATGAAGCGGTCATGGCCAATACCGATGGCGAACCGACCTATACGCTGTTGGAGGCAGCCGGCTATCTCAAAGACAACCGCCTCACGCCGCGCGGTTTCGACAAGGCACAGGTGGCGGCCAAGATCGGGGTATTCGGTTCGGCGCGAGAAGATGCCGACTTCAACCAGGGCGAGGACACGATACGTTACGACGTGCCGCTGGGCTCGGCGCAAGGACCCTATCGGGTCGATGTCAAGTTGCAGTACCAACCGCTGGCTTATTCCTACATTCGGGACCTGCTTGAGGATCGAGATGAACCGGCGGTAGCGCGCTTCGCTGACATGTATGAAGCAAGTGCTCTGCATGCGGAACTGATCGCCCAGGCCGGGCTGCTGGTGTCAGCGGGCGGTGCCGAGGTCACTGAACCGCAGCCCGAACCGAAATCGTTCGTTGACGACCCAATCGAGCCGGCCGCTGGGGGCTGGGCACGTTGGCGCCGGTGGCGTTGAAAGTGCTGCCTGCGCAAGACCAAGTCCGCGCTTTCTCGCTGCGAAGATACGATCAGCCCGACTGCGCCTGATCGGTCTTCATACGTTCAGCAGACGGTATCAGCGTCGCCCGCTGCTTCGTCGCAGTGACGCCATCCGCGGGCGATGACATTTCAGCCGGTACCCTCGACACATGCCGACAGCACAGCACAGGCACAGGTCCCGGCAGATCGATGGCTGCGCGGTTTCAGGGCATCCAGTGGCTCGCTACGGCAGTATCTGCAGAAGCAGGAAATGGCGATCGGTGGCAACCCGTCGTCCGCGCAGGCTCATACTCGGCGCCAGTTCGTTGGGATGCAGCAGCAGCACATAGGCGGGGAAGCGCCTGCCCGTCAGCTCACTCTCGGCACGATCTACCGCCCTGCGTAGCTGCTGCAGCATGGACTCGATATCGGCCTCGACCGCGAGCAACTGCGGCACATTGCCCAAGCTCGCATACCAGGGCTGCCATAGATCACGGCAGAGGATCGTATGCTGGAAACGCAACGCGTGCGTTGTCAGTACGAACAGCGGCTGATGCAATGCGGCCAGGTCGGCCGCATGCCATAGTCGGCGCTCCCGGATCGGCACAACGGCCCGCTCGCTGGTGCCGTCGACGGCGACCACGACCACGCTGTTCGCTTGCACAGCTGACAGCGCATCAATGATATCCCGGGCATCGGCATCGTGTTTCGCATAGTCGACAACCTGGTAGGTCATACGCAGCGTCAACAGCGTGAACAGCAACATCAAGAAGCCATGCCGCCGCCGGTCGCTGCGAAAGTCGAGGCGGACGCAAGCGATCGCGACCAGGATGATTGCGGTCGGAATCCGCGCATCGAGATAGGCACCACCCGCCATTTTGTGCGGTGCCGCCAGAAAGACGACCAGCAACATCCCAATGGCCAACAGCATGTCTGTGCGAACGCGCAAACGTGCCGTGTAGAACAGAGCCGCAGCGAACAGCAGCAGGACGGCCAGGCTTATCCAGCCGTTGGTGAGGCCCAGATCCATCGCGTGAAAGAGTTGCCGCAGCTTGTATTGCCATTCTTCTCGCCACTGCATGGGCTGGTTTTCCACGGCCACGCCTGTTGCAAGGAATCCGGCCAGTACGAACAGCAGTGGCGCATGGATATCACTCTCGGCGAACAACGTCCGCCAGGAGCGCGAAATCCAGGCCCTCTGTAACTGGTACGTGTAGAGGATCACCATCAACAACACCAGCGCGACGATGTGCGCGAACGCAAGCAGCACCGCAATCAGGAAGGCGAGCAGCATACGTTTCGTCATGGACAGACGCCCGGCGAGCAGTAACGTCGCCAGCCCCCAGAGCATCAATCCAATCGCGAATAGGTAGTTCAGGAAGCCCATATCGAGCGTCCAGCCAAACACGAAGAACGCCGCCATGATGGCGGGCAGCGCGAGCTCGGCGCGTCCCCAAAGCGCGTAATGGAGAGCACTGACCCCTGTCACTTGAACCAACAGCGTGAATACGATGAACAGCTTGCCCGCAGTCTCGATCGGAAAAAATCGCGCGAAGAAGCCGATCAGTAGCTCGCCGGCGATGTTCGGCGGGACGGAAGGATTCAGCACGTAGAAATCCGAGAACGACGCGATATTCAGCGTGATGAAGGTTCTGGCAAGTTGCGAGGGATAATCCAGCAACGGTGGATACGCCACCAACAGGATGGGCGCAACAATCAGACCGAGTGCCGACAGGAAGTACAGACTCTGATAGCCGTGTAGCGCAAGCCACCGGTTGATCACAACCATCTCATCCAGTTAGGGACCCTGACACGACACCTCGCGAAAAGCCGGCATTCCGAACGTGTGGCCGATGCGCCGAGACTGAGACAAGCGGGCGCCGCTTTGTAGGGATTACATTGGGTGCTGCCCTGTTGCGTCCGCTCCCGTTCTGACGCGGGCTCGAGTCGTTTCCCGTACCCTTTCCGTACGGGCAGAAAAAAGGGCTCACGTCTCCGTAAGCCCTTGC
>CBFCWF010000278.1:0-4525 GCA_965601425.1 uncultured Chromatiaceae bacterium
TGTCGGTCATCTCGGTCACGACCAGCGGCTGACGCACGACCATGCGGGCGGTCTCACGGCCGAAGAATTCGTCCAGCGGGCGGCCGTTCACGACGATGCTGCCGTTGCCACTGTTGAGGAACACGCGGGCGGCGGAGGTCTTGCGGCGGCCGGTGCCATAGTTCATTTGCTGTGCCATGCTCAGTTCCGTTCTTTCTTTAAAGTTCAAGCGGCTTGGGCTGCTGTGCCTGGTGCGTATGCTCCGGACCGGAGAAGATGCGCAGTTTTTTCATCATCGAGCGGCCGAGCGGGTTGCGCGGCAACATGCCACGTACCGCGGTCTCGATCACCCGTTCCGGCGCCTTCTGCAACTGCTTCTCAAGGCTGATCGACTTCAGATTGCCGATATAGCCGGTATGGTGGTGATACATCTTGTCCTTGAGCTTGTTGCCGGTCACCGCGACCTTTGCGGCATTGACGACGACGACATAGTCACCGGTGTCGACGTGCGGCGTGAACAGGGGTTTGTGTTTACCCTTGAGGCGGCGAGCGATTTCCGAGGCGAGGCGCCCAAGCGTTTTGCCTTCGGCATCGACCAACAACCATTCCCGCCGTACCTCGGCCGGCTTCGCGCTTACCGTAGTGCTCATTATCCTGCCCCAAACAAGGAGTTATGCGTGCTTCACGAAAGGGCGCGAATCTTAGCCGGTTAACGTCGCCGGTGCAAGTGTCGCAACGAGGACTCGGCCAAATCCCGCAGCGCGGTGCCGTTGCGCGCAAAAAAAAAGCGCGACGGGGGCGTCGCGCTATCAATAACCACCAAAGGAGGATGGAGGAGAACTGATTCATCGTGAATCAGCATGTGAGTATGTTCTTATATTGCCCACTCCCTGTCAACCCCTGTTTGCCGCGCTCGCAGGTCGATTTCGGGGCCCGCAGCCGTCCGGCAACACGTAAGTGTCGGCGGCGCGCCGGCGGGTCCTGCAGGACCCCATTGCAACGCATCTTTCCGGACGTAGGGTCAATGCGAACATCGTCGCGATCGCCTTCAGCGCCGGCTCAACGCGTTCGCGGGGCAGACCTTGCCTGCGCATCCGCTGTAAGCCGCTGGCGGCCGCGGCCTATTCCGGATCGAGCCTCAGACGGTCTACGACCCGACCATGGACCAGGTGGCTGTCGACGATTTCGTCGAGGTCCTGCGTATCTACGTAGGTATACCAGACGGCCTCAGGGTAGACGACCGCGACCGGACCCAGCGCACACCGGTCGAGACAGCCGGCGTTGTTGACCCTGACCTGGCCCGGGCCGGAGATGCCCAGCGCCTTGCAGCGCCGTTTCACATAGTCGCGGGCCTGCTGGGCACCGCATTGATTGCAGCACTGACTGCCGTCGTCTCGCTGGTTGGTACAGAAAAAGATGTGGCGGGCAAAATAACTCATACAAGTTTCCGGGCATGGCTACGATGAGGGCTGGGCTATATTAAGGCATGCAGAATCCTGACGGCGAGCAGGCCATCAAGTCGGATCTCGACCGCTGCGTCAAGTGCGGCATGTGCCTGCCGGAATGTCCGACCTATCGGCTGGAGACCAACGAGAACGAGTCACCGCGCGGGCGCCTCGCGCTCATCGAGGGCCTGTTCAGCGGCCAGCTGCCGCGTGACGCGGCAATGGCGAGGCATCTCGACAGCTGTCTCGCCTGTCGGCGTTGCGAACGGGTTTGTCCCTCCCAGGTCCCGTACGGACGGCTGCTCGACGCGGCGCGCGAGCGCCTATATCCCGGGCGGACGCCGCGGCCGGGGGATCTGCTGCGCCGCCCTGCGCTGTTGCGCACCGGTCTGTGGCTGGCACGTGCGATCCCGGGAGCCCTTTCCCGCCCCGTCCCGCCGCTGCATCGCTTGCACGCGGCCGCCCGTGCGCTGACGCCGACCGGGCCGGCGCCCGCCCCCGGCGACTACGCCCCGCTCGCCGGCCGGCCGCGCGGCCGGGTCGGCCTGTTTGCCGGCTGCATCGGCAGGGGTCAGCAGGGCGGCGCCATTGCCTCGGCGCTGCGGCTGCTGCGCCACTGCGGCTTTGCCGTCTGGCTGCCGAAGTCGCAGCCATGCTGCGGGGCCCTGGCCCGGCATGCCGGTGACGTGCGCGGGGCAACGCGACTGGCGACACGCAGCCGCGCGCTGTTTAGCCACGAAATGGATGCGGTAGTGAGCCTGGTCAGCGGCTGTGGCGTCCACCTCGAGGACTACCGGCCACCAATGCCGGCGCCGCATTTCGACATCCACCGCTTCCTGCTCGAACGTGGCGGCTTGCGGCCGAGCGACTTCTCGCCCCTGGCCCGCGACGTCGCATTGCACAGTCCGTGCAGCATCGAGAACACCTATCGCGGTGCGCAGTGGGTCAGCACACTGCTCGAACTGATCCCCGGACTGCAGATCGCGCCCATCGGGGTCGCAGGTCAGTGTTGCGGCGCTGCGGGCGACTATATGCTGCGTCGACCGCAGACTGCGGCGCGCCTGCGTGCCCCGTTGGTGGAACAGATACTCAACGGCAGGCACACGCTGCTATTGACCGCCAATGTCGGCTGCGCAATGCACCTGGCGGCGGGTCTGCGCGAGCGTGGCGCGCAGGTCGAGGTGCTGCATCCGGTCGAACTGCTGGCGCGACAGCTGCTCGACCGCGCGACCTGACGACGCGGCCGGAACCGCGCGACCCGAGTGGGGTCTGAGCTTGCTAGAATTGAAAAGACTTGGCTTCGCAACCACGGTGGACGCAGATGCAGACCCGAGACCTCACCCCGACCGACCGACTCTTGATGAGCATCGACCAGTCGCTGCGCACCCTCTTCGGCCGTCCCCAGGTCACCGAGCGACCGAATCCCGCCGAAAGCATCCCGGAGGCCGAACTCAGCGACTCGGAGCGCGACCACACCGGACGCCTGATGCGCATCAACCACACGGGCGAGGTCTGCGCGCAGGCCCTGTATCAGGGCCAGGCGCTGACCGCGCGCGATCCGGTGGTGCGCGACAGCATGCAGCGCTCCGCAGCGGAAGAGAACGATCACCTGGACTGGTGTGAGCAGCGCGTGGAGGAACTGGGTGGTCACCTGAGCCTGCTCAACCCGCTGTGGTACGCGGGCTCGTTTGCGATCGGCGCAGCGGCCGGGATCGCCGGCGACAAGTGGAGTCTGGGGTTCGTCGCCGAGACCGAGAAACAGGTCGAAAACCATCTCGATCATCACCTGACCGAGGTCGCCGGGCAGGATCGGCGCACCCGGGCGATCCTCGAACAGATGAAGACCGACGAGATCGAACACGGCCGCAAGGCGTTGGATCATGGCGGCCAGGCGCTGCCGCTGCCGGTGCGCACGCTGATGAAGGCGACCGCGAAGCTGATGACCAAGACGGTATACCGGATTTGACCGGCACGACGGCGCCCGCGGCGCGCGAATGTCAGCCCTGCACCGCCTGCTGCGACGGCTGGGTGCAGATGGACATCCGGGGCCATCCGGTATACCCGGGTCATGCCTGCCCACACTGCGTCAGCGGCAAGGGCTGCAACGACTATGCAAACCGTCCACGCGACCCCTGTGTCAATTTCAAATGCGGCTGGGTGGCGGCGAACAGCCCGCTGCCCGAATGGATGAAACCGGACAAGGCCAAGGTGATCGTGATCTTCGGCAAGGCGCGCTGGAACGGCCTGCCGGTCGATGTCGCGGTGCCGGTCGGACGGCGGATTCCGGGACGGGCCCTGAGTTGGCTCAAGGCCTTTGCAGAGCGCAACGGCCGTCCGCTGCTGTTCTCCGAGCAGGTCAAGGAAAACGGGACCTACACGCGTGAACAGCTCTTCTTGGCACACGGCCCAGCTGCATTCCGGCAACACATTGCGCAGCTGAAGGCCGAGGGACGACCTTTCTGGTAGGCCGCCCCGATCAAGCTCAGACGGTGTGATACGGCCTGCTCAGTTCGTGCACCGCCTCGACCAGCGCCGCGGCGTGCTCGGGCGGGATCGTGGGATGGATGCCGTGTCCGAGATTGAACACATGCCCCGGCCCGCTGCCGTAGCCGGCGAGGATCTCGGCGACCGAGCGGCGAATCACTGTCGGAGAGGCGTACAGGGTGCAGGGGTCGAGGTTCCCCTGCAGCGCGACACGATCGCCGACGCGCGCCCTCGCGTCGGCAATATCCAGCGTCCAGTCCAGCCCCAGCGCATCACAGCCGGTGTCCGCCATGAGCTCGAGCCACTGACCGCCACCCTTGGTGAACAGAATGACGGGCACCCGGCGCCCGTCCGCCTCGCGGGTCAGGCCACCCAGGATGCGCTGCATATAGGCCAGTGAGAACGCCCTGTAGTCGCGCGGGGTCAGCGTGCCGCCCCAGGTGTCGAAGATCATGAGGGCCTGGGCGCCGGCGGCCACCTGCGCATTGAGGTACGCGGTGACGGCATCCGCCAGCTTGCCGAGCAGCCGGTGCATCCAGTCCGGGTGATCGAACATCATCCCCTTCGAGAGCGCGAATGTCTTGGTGCTACCACCCTCGACCATGTAGGTGGCCAGT
>CBFCWF010000279.1:0-4511 GCA_965601425.1 uncultured Chromatiaceae bacterium
TCAGCGACGAAGACCAGCGAGTCGCCGACAAGCTCATGCGCGAGGCCGGGAACTGGTTCGTGATCAAAGATGCCGAGGCCGCAGAGGAGCAGGCAGTGAAACTGCTGTGGGTCAATCCGCATACCCGCAACATGCTGTTCGTCGACCAGCACGGCGCCAAGGTGGCATTGATGCCGGCGACCAGCGTGGCCCGCAAGATCCGTGAAGGATCGGTTCGCCCGATGGAGCAAGAGACCTCGAGCTTCGTTGCGAGGTCGCTGCGACGCATCCGGCGCGCGCTCGAGGATTCCGTCAATGGCTGACCAGCACCAGGAGTGACCGTGGACGACCGCCGCAAAAGCAACAGAATCGATGCCTGCGAGATGGGTCTGCGGGCGATCAACAGTCTCGACGGGGAACCGCTCGGCGTTATTGGCAACCTGTCGGTCGGTGGCATGATGCTGATCACCAACCGGCAACTGTTCACCGACGGTATCCTGCAGTTGGAGATTGAGGTACCCGCCGGACTCGGCGGTGGGACCGTGCCGATGGGAGTCAAGATACTCTGGTGCACGCCGGCCAACAGCCCCGATGAATACTGGGCGGGCCTGGAGACGATCGATATCGGCCCGGCAGACCAGCAGGCCCTGCAACGACTGATCGAGCGGCTTGCCGCCCCCGCCTGAACCCGGGCCCTCGGACTCAGCCCACCCCTTTCGCGAAATAATCGGTCGCCTCAACAAGGCGCCGGCGGATGCCCGGCTCCGTGGCCGAGTGCCCGGCATCGGCGACAATCGACAACTCGCTGCCCGACCAGGCCTGGTGCAGCTGCCAGGCATTCTCGAACGGACAGATCGCGTCATAACGGCCGTGCACGATCACGCCGGGAATGCTCGCCAGGCGTCCGGCATCCTCGAGCAGCTGGTCAGGGCGTAAAAAGGCCTGGTTGACGAAATAGTGGCACTCGATGCGTGCCATGCTCAGTGCGACGTGCGGCTGGGCAAAATGCGAGGCGACGCGTTCGTCCGGCAGCAGCGTCGCGGTGCGTCCCTCCCAGGTCGACCAGGCCTTCGCGGCAGCGAGTCGGCGCAGCTCATCCTGGCCGGTCAGCAGGCGATGGTAGGCACTCAGCATGTCACCGCGTTCCGTCGGGTCGATCGGGCTTTCGAAATCCTCCCAGTAGTCGGGGAACAGCCGGTTCGCACCGCGCTGATAAAACCATGCGATCTCGTCCGGCCGACACAGGAAGATGCCGCGCAGCACGAGCCCGAACACACGCTCGGGATGGGCTTGCGCATAGGCCAGCGCGAGCGTCGATCCCCAGGAGCCGCCGAACAACAGCCAGCGATCGATTCCCAGATGCTCCCGGATTTTCTCGATATCCGCGACCAGATCCCAGGTCGTGTTGTTGGCCAACGCCGCATGCGGCGTCGAGCGACCCGCCCCGCGCTGATCGAACAGTATCAGACGATAACGCTGGGGGTCGAAGAAACGCCGATGGTAAGGCTCGCAGCCTGCGCCCGGGCCACCGTGCAGGAACAGCGCAGGCATGCCATCTGCGCTGCCGACCTCCTCGACGTAAAGTGTGTGCAGCTCGTCCACCGCCAAGTGTTGCGCACGGTAAGGCCGGATCTCGGGGTACAGGTCTTTCATTCTGGGTGAGTCTAACCCGATTTTGGGACGTTCGGTGCAGCTCAGGCGCGTGCTGCGCGCTTGCGTTCGTGCTCCTTGAGGTGCTTTTTGCGCAGACGGATTGCACCCGGCGTGATCTCGACCAGTTCGTCGTCCTCGATGAATTCCAGGGCCTGCTCGAGCGTGAGGCGGATCGGGGGTGTCAGCATCACTGCGTCGTCCTTGCCGGCTGCGCGGATGTTGGTGAGCTGCTTGGCCTTGAGCGGGTTGACCGTGAGGTCGTTGTCGCGCGCGTGGATGCCGACGATTTGACCCTCGTAGACCTCGTCACCCGGCTTGGCGAACAGTCGCCCGCGCTCCTGCAGGTTCATCAACGCATAGCCCAGCACCTTGCCGCCGCCATTCGATATCAGCACCCCGTTCTTGCGCGGGGCAATGCCGCCTTTCTGCGCCGCGCCGTAGTGATCGAACACATGGTAGATGAGCCCGCTGCCCGAAGTGCTGGTCATGAACTCGGTCTGGAAGCCGATCAGTCCACGCGACGGGATGATATAGTCGAGACGCACGCGGCCGCCGCCGTCTGGCTGCATGTCGCGCAACTCGCCCCTGCGGGTGCCGAGCGCCTCCATGATCGCGCCCTGGTGCTGTTCCTCGACATCCACAGTGAGCTGTTCGTAGGGTTCACAGACCTCGCCCTCGACCTCGCGGAAGATCACCTCCGGGCGCGACACGGCGAGTTCGAAACCCTCGCGGCGCATGGATTCGAGCAGCACCGAGAGATGCAGTTCACCGCGGCCCGAGACCTTGAACTTCTCTGGGTCGGTACCTTCCTCGACGCGCAGCGCCACATTGTGAATCAGCTCGCGTTCCAGGCGTTCCTTGAGCTGGCGCGAGGTCAGGTATTTGCCCTCGCGGCCAGCGAACGGCGAGGCGTTGACCTGGAAGGTCATCGACACGGTCGGCTCGTCGACCGTCAGCGGCGACAGGGCCTCGACCTCGATTGGGTCACACAGGGTATCGGACACGTTCGGGGCCTCGATCCCGGTGATCGCAATGATATCCCCCGCGCCGGCCTCGGCGACTTCGTGGCGTTCGAGGCCGTGATAACCGTAGACCAGACCGATCTTGGCCTTGTGCTGCTCGCCATCGTACTTGACCACGACGACCTGCTGATTTGGCCGTATGCTGCCGCGGGTCACACGGCCCACCGCGATCGCCCCGACATAGCTGTTGTAGTCCAGGTTCGAGATCTGCATCTGCAGCGGGCCGTCCGGGTCCACCTCGGGCGCCGGGCAGTGCTCGACGATCGCCTCGAACAGCGGTGTCATGTCACCCGCGCGCGCGCGGTCATCGGTAGACGCATAGCCGTTGATTGCCGATGCGTAGATGATCGGAAAATCCAGTTGCTGGTCGCTCGCACCGAGATTGTCGAATAGCTCGAACACCTGGTCGATCACCCAGTCCGGGCGCGCACCGGGTTTGTCGATCTTGTTGACGACCACGATCGGCCGCAGGCCGTGTTTGAAAGCCTTCTGGGTGACGAAGCGGGTCTGCGGCATCGGGCCTTCCTGGGCATCCACCAACAGCAACACCGAATCGACCATCGACAGCACCCGCTCCACCTCGCCGCCGAAGTCGGCATGCCCCGGCGTATCCACGATGTTGATGCGATAGTCCCGCCATTGGAGCGCGGTGTTCTTGGACAGGATCGTGATGCCGCGCTCCTTTTCCTGGTCGTTCGAGTCCATGACGCGCTCGACCGCGCCGAATCGCTCGCCGAGCGTGCCCGACTGTTTAAGCAACTCGTCGACCAACGTCGTCTTGCCATGGTCGACGTGCGCGATGATCGCGATGTTGCGCAGGTTCTGGATCACGGGGAATACTCACCGACAGGAAAGGGCGCGAAATTATACCCGGGTCAGCGGCGCAACGATATGCCGACGCCTTCGGCTGGCGAGCCGCTGTCCGAGTGCGGCGGCAAACAGTTGCCAGGCGACCGCGCAAACAACGTCGGCAGCAGCGGCAGCATCCTGTGGATAACTCTGTGGATTGTTTCGACGCCATCCGGATCTCGTCGGGCGGGCTGTCGGGGCATTGCCGGTCGCGGCTGGAATCCCTTGATTTTTATCGCTTTTGCGGACGCGATCTGCAATATGTCGACGAATTGGCGCAGCAGGCGGCAAAATGTCGCGGTCGGTGGGTGTGAATAATCACTCGCCGGCCTGCACCGGATCCCGGGCATCTGGGTCGCCAATGGAGGAACCGAGACCATGAAGATTGTCGAAGACTGGCTGGAACGCTTCGTGAGTACAGCGCTCGCGGGAGACCTGGCCGCGCACATGGCGATGATCTCGCCGGAGGTGCTGGTTTTCGGGGTTCCGGGCTTCGACACCCTGGATTTCGACGATTGGTATCGCCAGTGTGCGCATGAGTTTCCGCAGCGACTGCTCAACGATATCGCGTACAGCGCCCCGGACATCCGAACTGCGAGCGACGACCGGGTGCTGTTCAAGTCGCTCGAGACCACGCGAACCACCGACGGCACCATCAGCCGGCAGGGCGTGGAAATGCTGCTGGGGCGCGACGACGACACCTGGAAGCTGCAGCAGATGCGGCTGCTGTCCGACGACGAGGCCAGGCACGACGGCCTGTTCTGAACACTGATGCCGGGACGGCTCGACGGGTCTTGAAGCTCCCGATGGGCCGCTGCAGCTGAGTGGCCATCGAAACGGGCCCCTCAGTCGACTTTTCCCACGCGGCGAACGAGGCGTTTCGCACCCGTGGGAGGCTGGCGTCCGGGCGACGGTGCCGGCCTGGAGCCGGCGCCGCGTTCAAGACTGGGTCGGGCGGTAACCCATGGTTTGCGACCCGGTCAGGTCCCAGGAGAAGGTGCAGTCGAG
>CBFCWF010000280.1:0-4486 GCA_965601425.1 uncultured Chromatiaceae bacterium
TTTACCCACAGACGAGGAGAATACAGATGCGAAATAGCACAAAGCGCTTGGTTGCCGCAGCGTATCTGCCCCAGCCAGGTGGTGCTCGGTCAGTATTCCGGTCACGTGGACTTTCGATATCCGAACTTCCCGGCCCAGGGAATGGGTAGGCCGCTGTAGTCGCGTCCTCGCTGAGTTCGAGTCGACTTGTTTCTTACAGGCGTTCGCGCCAACCAAACGACGGAGAAAGTAATGAAAAGATTCGTAGCGATTGTGGCGTTGGCAGCCATGCCCTTTGCCGTGCTCGCAGAGGTGACGGGCATCTGGAAGACCGAGGCCAACGACACCGGCGCCTATCTCGAGGTCACCGTAGCGCCCTGTGCATCGGATCGGTCGAAGTTCTGCGGCACCATCTCGAAGGCATTCACCAGGGCAGGCGAAGATACCGGCTACGCGAACCTGGGAAAGCTGATGATCAACAACATGGCTGCGGACGGAGCGGGCAAATTCTCAGGCGGGACCATTTGGGACCCCGAGCACAATAAAACCTTCAAGTCCGACATGACGCTCAAGGGCGACGAGCTGGATGTCGAAGGATGCGTGTCGGTTTTCTGCCAGGGCCAGGCGTGGCAGCGGGTGAAATGACCGCAAACATGCCGGATGCAGCCGCACCGTTCGGTTGGAGCGTGGGGGCTGCGGTCGCGAACGACAAGGCCGTCTTCGGTGGTCCCGCCAGTGCCGATGCCAATGGTGCCCCCGGGAATCCTGGAGACGGTCTAGAACGGGTATTATGAAAATCTCAACATGAGGTTTAGTTGGTGGCGCTTTTGAGGGCACCGAGCCGCGCCGGGCGCGACCCGGTGCGGCTGGCTCATTCAAGGATGTCCTTGAAGACTTCCCCGTTCTTCATGATGAAGACCAGGTTGGTTTCGTAGTCCTCGATGATCGAGATGTCCTCAAGCGGGTTGGCTTTGTAGATCAGGATGTCCGCCATCGCACCTTCCTCGATCACGCCAAGCTTGCCATAGGGGTTGCGCTTTCCGGAAAGCCCGACCGTCTCGCCGCCATTGCCGGTGGCCTGGATCATCAGCGTGGCGTCGTCATACCACTTCGTCCGCATCGTCAGGTCTTTAAGCTGAAGTGCGCGCTGCTCCAGATCGTTCAGAAGGTCGGTGCCCCAGGCTTGATGTACGCCGTACTGATCGGCCCATTTCATCACCTTCGCGGTTCCGTCGAGTGCCTGCTGCGCCTTGATGTGGCGGATATCCGTCTCCGGATAGGTCTCGACGATCTGCGAGGGGGTGAGCACCTGCACCGACATATGCACGCCGTTTTCGGCCATCATCTTGATCGCTTCCTCGTCGGCCAGGCTGTTGTGGTCGATGGACTTCACGCCCGCCTCGATGGCGCGCTTGATACCTGTGGGCGAATGTGCGTGGGCCATAACGTAGGTGCCGTAATCTTCGGCCGCTCTCACCGCGGTCTCGATCTCCTCGTGCAGGAACTCGGCGACGAAGAGGGGGTCGGTGAATGAGATCACGCCACCGGTCACGGCGATCTTGATCTGCGAGGCGGCCTTGTAGAGGTTGTCGCGCGTCGCGGCCAGCACCTGCTGCTCGCCATTGGCGGTGATCACGGCGCCCGAGGCCTCCATCGGGTCGCGCGGTCCGCCCCACTCCTTGGGCATGAAGTTCACGTTCCGGAAATCGCCATGGCCGGAGTATTGGGAAAGCACGGCCTGACTGGGATAGATGCGTGGGCCGGTGAGATAACCCTCGTCGATCGCCTTCTTGATGCCCGCAACATCACCTCCAGCATCGCGCACCGTGGTCACACCACGCCTGAGCACTTCCTCAAGCTCCCAAGTGGCCACGGAGGTCACGTAGTTTTTGGAGGCTGAAGCCATGAGAGCCGGTTCAAGTCCAAGGACAGCGTGGTAATGCACGTCGATCAGACCGGGGCTGAGATAGCCGCCCTTTCCATCAACCACGCGGTCGAAACCACTTTCATCACCGCCTTGATCGACAATACTGTCGATCACGTTTCCTTTGATCACCACATCTTTGCCGGTGATCAGTTCGGCATTCTGGCCGTCGAACACACTGACATTCTTGATAAGCACAGACGTATCTGGCGCCGGTGCTGGTCCTGGTTGTGCCGGCGCCCAATCCGAAGCCATGGCACTGCCGACCATCAACGCAAATGCCGCGAGGTATCCTGTCGTTTTGATCATCGTGTTCTCTCCCACAACTGACATTCCCCAAGTAGAGCG
Organism: uncultured Chromatiaceae bacterium; assembly: GCA_965601425.1. Lineage (GTDB taxonomy): Bacteria > Pseudomonadota > Gammaproteobacteria > Chromatiales > Chromatiaceae > Thiosocius. Next base: position 2,252 of record CBFCWF010000280.1, read on the forward strand.
CCTTCTGTTGCATGTTGCAGCCGTTTTGCGCCCCTATCAAGCCTCTTGGGCAGGCTGTACCGTGGTTCCGACCTTTGGCGCGCGAACTGAGCGCGATTTCTGGTCTCGACGGTGGGGTTGATCCGGGTTTTGGTCTGATCGAGACCGCTTTGGACAGACCCGGTGAGCCGCTTTCCCTCGGGTTTTGCTGCCAGCCACCTCATGTGAGAACCGGCGGCGAGCGCAGCCGGTGGATAGCTGCAAGGATGCGATGGAACAGAGCGCCGCTGACGGCCACCTCCGCCAGTTGAAACGTTATGGCGCGGGCATGGCGGACGACCCGCGCACCTATTTTGATCAGCCGCGTTTGCAGACTGGTGAGCGACCAATCCGCCATCTCCTCGGGAAGGTCTGTGCCTTGCAGGAAAACGCCGAGATTGTAGGCCAGTGCGTGAAGTTGAAGGCGGACCTCGTTCTGCGCCATGCCCTTGCAGGACAGCCGCGTCCAGTTGATCGCCTGCTTGCCTTCTTTGATGTGCTGCTCGGCGGTGCCACGCTGATTGTAGAAATGGATGATCCAGTCAGGGTCCATCGGCAGGTTGGTGACGACGAAACCGACGCGGGGGAACAACTCGCCGGGATGCCACTCTACCTTGGCGATGACCCGTCTTGGTTTGTCCCAGGACGCCGCCTGATACTCGAAGTCACCGTATAGGCGACGAACTTGTTTCGGCGGACGACCGACCGGGCGCTTGAGCAGATGGGCAAACTTGCCCTGAAGGACACGATTGGCGCGTAGGCGGATGGCGTAGAAATAACCCTCGGCTTCCAGCAGCTCGTAAAGGTCCGGAATGGCGAAAGCCGCATCGGCCCGGAAGAACCGCATCAGGTGACGATCCGCGTATTGCGCAATGACCGGCCTCAGAACCTCTTCCCATCCGTCGGCACTGTGCACATTGCCAGGGCGCAGCGAACAACGTTCGAGATGGCCGAACTGGTTGAAGCATTGGGGAAATTTCTTGGTATTTTTGTTCAAGATTTCAATGGCAAGCGCCTAATCCTCGTCGGCGCGGACTGCTGGTCTGTTTCGAGCGCCTCAACCTTTGGCTTCTTGCCAGCGACATGCCTCTCAACCGGCTCACCGGCCGCAGCCGAATGCACATCCCCCTTATTTCCCCCTCGTTTCAAGAGAAGCTGCATCCAGCGCGGGGTTGTAGTTTGAGAGTGCAATCCGAGGAGATCAACAGGAGGGCTCCCGATGACAGCTCAAACAGAAAAAGACTACAGCCCAATCGCTCAGCAGGTTGAAGTCGTTGCAGAGACTATCTGGGACATGGCATCAAAGGTCTGGACCTTTGCCGAACTCGGCATGGAAGAAACGCAAAGCTCTTCCTACGAGTCCGCAGTGCTGGAGAAACATGGTTTCACCATCAGTGACCGGGGGATCGGCGGGATCGATACCTCGTGGATCGCCACCTGCGGTTCCGGATCGCCCGTCATCGGTATCCTGGTGGAGTTCGACGCTCTGCCCGACCTCGGTAATGAACCGGTAGCCACCAAGACACCTCGCGAAGACGGCGTCACTAACGGGCATGGCTGCGGCCACAATCTGATCGGGTCCGGCGCCATCGGGGCGGCCCTGGCACTCAAGGCCCAGATGGAAAAGGACAACATCCCCGGAACCTTGAAGGTCTTTGGTTGCCCGGCTGAGGAATTGCTCTCCGGCAAGAACTTCATGGCCAAGGCCGGGGCTTTCAAGGGCCTGGATGCCTGCCTTCACTGGCATCCGTTCAATGTCAACACGGTCTGGAATATCAACAGTACCGCGGCCAGCGATTGGTGGTTTGAGTGGCACGGGATCTCCGCCCATGCGGGCGCCACCCCCTGGGACGGGCGTAGCGCCCTGCAGGCGGCCCAGCTGTTTTTGCACGGGGTGGACATGATGCGTGAGCACATCCTGCCGACGGCGAGGATGCATTACATCATCACCGAGGGCGGCAACGCCGTGAATGTGGTGCCGGATTACGCCAAGGTGGTTTTTCGCTATCGCGGTCACAACGCGGCGGATGTGCTCAAGAATATCACCTGGGTGAAGGACATCGCCAAAGGGGCTGCACTGGCGACCCAGACCAAGGTGGAGATGACGAACCTGGATGCCGCCTATGACTGCCTGCCGAACCAGACCCTGGCCGACCGGATGATGGCGCATATCCATCGCCTGGGACCTTGTGAATGGAGTGATGAAGAGCAGGCCTT
>CBFCWF010000281.1:0-4420 GCA_965601425.1 uncultured Chromatiaceae bacterium
GGCCGTGATCGTCCGCGTGTCCCTTGTGGTCTTCGTCCAGCAACGCCGAGGTGACCTTCGCCTCTTCCATGCGACAACCCGCCTCCGAATTGAACCTGAACAACTGATCACCGTCTTTCAACGTGGCGACAGCCTTGTCCAGCGCGGCATGGTCGGCCTCCGACGATGGCGCGTGCTCGAAGCCGACGATATTCGCGGCCGGACTGTCGAGTTCGACATGCACCTCGTCGCCCTCGAGCGCCAGGTTCAGCGCGGCGATACCGTGGACATGGGCGTCATGCTGGCGCTTTTCTTGGTCGTGGTCGTGCTTATCCGCCGCGATGGCCCCAGGCGCGACCAGCGCAAGCGGAGCAAGCAGGGATACCGTCAGGATGATTCGGTTCAGTTTCATGTTCATTGTCTCCCATACAGCTTGATGAACGGTATGCAAAGTCGTTCGTTGCGGCGTCAATCGTCTTGCTTTTCCGAGCACTGCGCACAGGTCCCCAGCACCTCGACAACCGGCCGCTTGGTGCGGAACCCGATCGCCTTGCCGGCCGCCTTCAGACTCTTGGCCACGCTGTGATCCTCGACCTCGGCGACCTCGCCACAGTCATCGCAGATCAAAAACTGGCTGGCGTGCGGATGGTCGGGATGGGCGCAGCCCACGTACGCGTGCAGGCTCTCCAGCTTGTGCACCAGACCTTGTTCCAGCAAGAAATCCAAGGCGCGGTAGACCGTCGGCGGCGCCGGGTTCTTCACGACGCCACGCATCCGATCCAGCAGTTCATAGGCACTCAACGGCTTGTCGGACACACACAGCAACTGCAGAACGGTTCGACGTTGATCGGTCAGTCGCACCCCACGCTCCCGACAAAGGGCCTCGGCTCGCTCCAACACATGGGCAAGTTCTTTGTTATGCATCGATTCCTCCCTTCCGCGCACCCCGCACAGCCGCCAGACGCGCTCGGCGACGGCCGAGGATTTGCGCCAGCATCGCGGACAAGACATAGACCCCACCCACCAGCAGGATGATGGTCGGGCCGGCCGGTAGATCCGGGCCATACGACAGGGCCAGGCCCGTGATGCTCAACACCGCACCGAGCAGCGTTGCAATCAGCATCATGCGGCCGAGCGAATGGACATAGTGACCGGCGACGGCTGCCGGCAGCGTCAGCAGTGCCAGTACCAGGATCAGGCCGACGACCTGGATCAGCAGCACGACCGTCACCGCGACCAAGACCAGCAACAGCAAGTAGAAGAACCCCACCGGGACGCCGCGCAGGCGGGCGAATTCTTCGTCGAACACGACGGCGAGGAATTGGCGGTGATAGGCGGCCACAGTTGCCAGCAGTACCAGGTCAAGTACGACCATCAACCACAGGCTCTCGCTCGGGACGAGCAGGATGTTGCCGAATAGGTAACTCATCAGGTCGGCCTGGTAGCCCGGCGCCTTGGCAATGAACAACACACCGACCGCCATGCCGATCGCCCACAGCGCACTGATCAAGGTGTCCTCCTGTGCGTGCCAGTGCAGCCGCACCCAGCCGATCAGCAGCGCCGCCGCTATCGCGGCTGGCAACGCGCCATGCAGCGGTTCAAAGCCAAAGTAGACGGCTGCACCCATCCCTCCCAGGACCGAATGGGCGATACCGCCGGCGATGAAGGCGATTCGCTTGATAACCACATAGGTGCCCATAACCCCGCAACCGATGCTCGCCAGCAATGCCGTGGCGACGGCAGTCTGCAAGAAAGCGTGCTGCGACAACGCTGTGAAGAATCCCTCCATCTGTCAATGACTGTGCGCGATCATGCGCACATGGTCCCCGTAGAGATCCTGGATCACATTCCCGTCGATGGCATCAGTATTGTGGCATACCAGAGTTCGATTGATGCAGGCTACCCGGCTGACGTAACGCGAGATGAAGGCCACATCGTGCGACACAACGAGGATCGTCATGCGGGCATTCAACTCCTTGAGCAGGTCGAAGATCTCGCTCTCCATCCGCTGGTCGATGTTCGCGGTCGGCTCGTCGAGGATCAGGATGCGCGGTGCGCCGACCAGCGCCCGGGCCAGCAGCACGCGCTGCAGCTGTCCGCCGGACAGACTGCCGATCTGGCGTTTCGCGATATCACCGGCCTCGACCTCGGCCAGCGAACGCCGCACCGCCTCACGATCGATGCGGGATACCCGGCCGGGCCACAGCGTATGCCACTTGCCACCACGCTGCCCACCGGTGTGATCCAGGCCCAGCCGCCCCAGTTGTACAACCTGCTCGACCGAAATCGGGAAATCACGCGAAAAACTCGGGTATTGCGGCACATAGCCAAGCACTCGACTGGCTGCACACGGCGGCTGGCCCATTACTTCAATGCGACCTGACTGCGGCTGCAGCAGTCCGAGGATCAGTTTCAGCAGCGTGCTCTTTCCGCCAGCGTTCGGGCCAACGATGCCGAAAAACTCGCCATCCGCAACCTGAAGGTCAATCCGCGACAACGTCGGCACGCTGCCGTAAGAGAAGTTCAGCGACTGGATGTCGATGACCGAACTCAAGGCTGCAGTGCCTCCGCAAACTGTCGCCCGACCCGGCGCAGGTTATCGACATAATCCGCCGCCAGCGGATCAACTGCTACCACGCCACCATCGATCGCCTGAGCCACCTGCGACGCCGACCGTCTGTCGAACTGCGGCTGCACGAAAACCACCTGGATGTTCTCCTGTTTCGCCTGGTCGATCAGTGCGACCAGCGCACGCGCGCCCGGTTCCTTGCCCTCGCGCTCGATCGGCACCTGGATCAGTCCATACGCATCGGCGAAATAGCCCCAGGCCGGATGGAAAACCATGAACTTGCGGTTGGACAGTGGGCCGAGCAGCTTGTGTAACTCGTGATCGAGGGCATCCAGCTCGGCCACAAAGGCGTCGCAATTGCGCGCGAAATCTGCCGCGTGTTCAGGCGCCAGCTCGGCGAGTTTGTCTCGGATCCGACCGACCATGTGCCGGACCAGCGGCGGGCTGACCCACACATGGGGGTCCTGTTCATGATGACCGTGGTGTTCGGCCTCGTGTGATTCGTGCTTGGCATGGCTGTCGTGTTCACCGTGAGCATCGTGCCCATGGCTTTCCGCCGCTCCCTTTCCATGCTTGTCGCCATGCCCATGCTCTTCGCTGCGAGCGGTGCGCCTTTCGTGCTTATCGCGCTTGACGTCATGCCCGTGTGCGTCGTGATCTTGGTCCTTCATCTCGCGCAATGCGATGCCGTCGCGCGCGTCAAACACCTGCATCGACGGATTGGCCGACTGGATGCGCGTCATCCAGGCCGTTTCGAAAGGCACGCCGGTACGCACGTACAGCAACGCACCGGCCAGCGCGCTGATCTGCTGCGGCGTGGGATCGTAGGTGTGGGGATTGAAGCCGGGGCGCACCATCACCCTGGCATCCACGTGTTCGCCACCAATCTTTTCCACGAAAGACTGAATCGGTACGACGCTGGCGAACACGCGTAAAGGCTCGGCGAAACCAACGGCTGGTACGAACGACAGAATCAACGTCAACAGCAGCTTCTGCATCAAGTTTCTCTCCCGTTTTCGGTGCATTGGCGCTGGCTGTGCCGCGGTCGGTTACGCGGCCCTGACGGGCATCGCAATGGTGAAATAATATAACATTTCCAATCTTCTCGACAACTCCCCTGACTTGCGGCCGCGGGCTCGCATCGGTCAGACGGTTATGGGTGACCGGGTCGCAAACGAGGTACTCAGCAACATCAGCCCGAACAGCAGCAACACCACACCGCCGAGCACGCCCACACCACCGCCGGCCAGCGCCCAGAGTGGCGACCGGTGTGCAACTACCGCACTCGCCCACTCGCGGGCCTTGGTGGCCATGATCGCCAGCGTGACGATGGTGATCGCCGTGCCGAGCGACATCGCCAGTACGGCCAAGGCACCGTGCCAGACCAGATCCATCACGGCGGCGAGTATCAACACCAGTACGGCACCGCTGCAGGGCCGCAGGCCAATGGCCAATACAACACCGGCCGCAACACGGCGGTTGCCGGCCGCATCGATCTCGACCGCACTTGGCACGTGCTTGCAGCCGCAACTCTCACCATGCACGTGGTTGTGTTTGTGGTTAATGATCACCGTTTCAGCAAATTGGATCCCGAGTTCATCACCACCGCTCTCATTGATACCGAGTGAAGCGGCATAGGCAACCAGTGCCGCGTCCGGTTTGGGTGGTTCGACATGGTATCGACAGCCCGAAGGGGCATCTTTGAGCACGATGGCCGGACCCTCCGCCGCGTGCAGCATCTCGAAGTAGTAGCTGGGTTCAGCGACCTGGTAGACGACGTCGCCATGCTGCGAGTCCAGCGGCACCGTGATCGGCAAATGGAATTCGACCTCTATGCGATGGTCCCGAACGCCGATTCGGGCCCGCTCGGCG
>CBFCWF010000282.1:0-4419 GCA_965601425.1 uncultured Chromatiaceae bacterium
CGTCGCTACCGGGTGGACAGCAGTCGCTCAATGATCTTCTCCTGGCGGGGTAATCGTTCGCAGGCGGCGTGGATCAGGGTCTGACCACCATTACCGAGCACTCGGCCCGATCGACGACATGACTGGTGCTCGACCCGAGAAACTTCTTACTCAGATCGTTGGCCCGCGACGGCATGATGATCAGATCGATACCGTGTTCCTCTGCGTAGCTCACGATGGCCTTGTGCGGGCTGCCCTGGCGAACGCTGGAACGGATGGGTGGTGTTGGGTCGAACCGGTCCGCAATGAACTTCTTCAGCTCTTTCGTGACGTCCTCCCGGGCCTGTCGCAGCGCGCTCTCGGGGAAATAGCTCGCGACCAGCGGCAGGCCGAAATCCGGTATCACCGTGAGTATCGTGATGGCCGCGTCATATCGCTCGGCCAGGTCCTTGGCGCAGGCCACGGCCCGCTCCGAGAGCTTGGTTTCCTGCAGGTCGACGGGCAGCAGAATTTCCTTGAACATATCGAGTCTCCCATTCAGGCCGCTTGCGCAGTCGCGCCCTTTGCCGGTTTACGGCGCCGCTGCAACCAGGCGATCAGGCCGAGTAGCGCGAGTGCCGGGATGAACATCAGATGCTTCGGCGGCCTTTCCGCCTCGGCCTGCATGCTCACGATCTCCCAGTCGAAATCGATACCGACCTTCTGCGCATCGCTGTCGAACATCACGTTGTCGGCGAAAACGCGGTCGTCTTCGGTACGGATCTCTAGGCCGGCGGCGCGCAGCCGCTCTTCGCCGTCCCCGGCCGCGCCGAGCGGTAGCAGCACGGTTCGGGTCATGAACTTGCCGTCCAGGTTCTCGCCCTCGACGATCATCTGCAGCTTGCCGTTACTCGGTGCCTGCGCGGCCTGCTCGACGATCCGGCTCGCTGGGATGGTCTCGGTCGGCTCGTAGAGCCTGTCCCACCAGAAACCGGGGCGAAACAACGTGAACGCGACCAACAGCAGGGCCAGCGATTCCCAGAGACGGCTGCGAACCAGCCAATAGCCCTGGGTCGCGGCCGCGAACAACAGCATCGCGATGGTCGCCGCCGAGATGACCGCCAGCAGCTGAAACCAGTGGCCGATCCCGATCAGCAAGAGTTCGGTGTTGAAGATGAACAGGAAAGGCAGGATCGCGGTGCGGATGTCGTACATGAAGCCCTGTACGCCGGTCCGGATCGGGTCGCTCTTCGCAATCGCCGCGGCCGCGAAAGCGGCCAGCCCGACCGGTGGCGTGTCGTCGGCGAGGATGCCGAAGTAGAACACGAACATGTGCACCGCGATCAACGGCACGATCAGACCGTTGGCCGAGGCAAGAGACACGACGACCGGTGCCATCAGACTGGACACCACGATGTAGTTCGCCGTGGTCGGCAGCCCCATCCCCAGGATGATGCAGATCATCGCGGTGAAGATCAGCGCCGCCATCAGATTGCCGCCGGAGATGAACTCAACGAACTCGATCATCACCTGGCCGATCCCGGTCAGCGTGATGGTACCGACGATGATACCGGCCGCGGCGGTCGCGACGCCGATCCCGATCATGTTGCGTGCGCCATGCGCGAGGCCGTCGATGCACTCGGTCAGGCCGCGCCTCAACTGTCCCTGCAGCGCTTGTCCGCGGAAGAACGCGAGCAGCGGGCGCTGCGTGAGTACGATCACGATCATCAGCATCGTGGCCCAGAATGCGGACAGGCCGGGCGAGAAGCGTTCGACGATCAGGCACCACATCAGCACCACGATGGGCAGCAGGAAGTAGAGTCCGGCCTTGACCGTCGGGCCGGTCTCGGGCAGTTCGAGCACCGGGTTTTCCGGATCGTCCATCTGCAGCTCGGGGTACGTGGTCGCGAACTTGAGCAGGCCGATGTAGGCCGCCGTCACCAGTACGCCGACGATATAGATCGCCGCGTCGCCGGCGAGGTCTTTGATCCAGCCGATGCCGTAGTAGACGGCGAAGCCGATCACGCAAATGCCGGTGACGACCGCTGCAAAGGTCATCAGGCGCTGTGCGATCGTCGGGTGATGCCGCCTCGGCAAGCCCTGCATGTCTGCCTTCAGGGCCTCGAGGTGCACGATATAGAACAGCGCGATGTACGAGATCACCGCCGGCAGGATCGCGTGCTTGATGACCTCGAGGTACGAGATACCGACGTACTCGATCATCAGGAAGGCGGCTGCGCCCATGACCGGTGGCGTCAACTGGCCGTTGGTCGAGGCCGCGACTTCGACCGCGCCCGCCTTCTTGCCGGGGAAGCCGACCCGTTTCATCAACGGGATCGTGAAGGTGCCGGTCGTCGCGACGTTGGCGATCGATGAGCCGGAGATCAGACCGGTGGTCGCCGAGGCCACCACGGCCGCCTTGGCCGGGCCGCCCCTCAGATGGCCGAGCAGCGCAAAGGCGACCTTGATGAAGTAGTTGCCTGCACCGGCCTGTTCCAGCATCGCACCGAACAGCACGAACAGGAACACGAAACTGGTCGAGACACCGAGCGCGATACCGAAAACGCCCTCGGTGGTCAGCCACTGGTGCGACATGACCTTGTGCAGGCTCTGGCCCTTGTGCGCAATGACGTCGGGCATGTAGGGCCCGCCGAACGTGTAGGCGAGAAAAACGATCGCGACGATCATCAGCGGCGGGCCGAGCGCGCGCCGCGTCGCCTCGAGCAGCAGCAGCATCCCGATGACCGCGGTCACCAGGTCGAATGTCGTGGGGGCCCCGGAGCGACCCGACAGTTCGGTGTAGAAGATATAGATGTACGCGGCGCAGAACGCGCCGACCGCGGCGAAGATCCAGTCCTGCAGCGGGATGTGATCGCGCGGCGAACGACGGAATGCCGGAAATGCGGTGAACGCCAGGAAGATCGCGAACGCCAGGTGGATGGACCGCGCCTCGGTGTTGTTGAACACGCCGAAGCCGAGCAGAAAGGGCAGCGGTGACGCGTACCACAACTGGAAAAGCGACCAGGCGACCGGAACGCCGAACAGGACCTTGCCCGGAAAACCGTCGGGATGCCGTGCCCCGACGTCGACCTGGGCCACCAGGTCTTGCGCGTCCGTGAGTTTGCTGTCGGCGGCTGCGTTCTCGGCCAAGGGCGGTCTCCCCGGTGTCACTCTCGTCTGATGGAAAGGCGGGCATCCCCGCCCGCAAGGCGTTCCCGGTCAGGGCAGTCAGTTCAGGCGCCTGTGGCACACACTGGCGTGCCGCGCCATAGCATCCGGCGGCATAGGGTCTGCCGCCGGACCCGTACCGGCCTACAGCAGGCCGGCCTCGCTGTAATACTTCGCGGCACCATCGTGCAGCGGTGCAGACAGTCCGTCTTTGACCATCTCCTCCTTCTTCAGGTTGCTGAACGCCGGGTGCAGTTTGCGGAAATCGCCGAAGTTCTCGAACACCGCTTTCACGACCTGATAGACGGTGTCAGGCGGCGTGTTGGTGGAGGACACGAACGTCGCCCCGACACCAAAGGTCTGCACATCGGCATCGCTCCCCGCATACATGCCCCCGGGGATGGTGGCGATGCGGTAGTAGGAGTTGTCGTCTACCAGCTTCGTGATTGCCTCGCCGTCGACCGGAATCAGCACCGTGTCGCAGGACGTGGTTGCCTCCTTGATCGAGCCGTTCGGGTGACCGACAACATAGACCATCGCGTCGATCTTGTTATCGCACAGCGCCTGCGACTGCTCTGCCGCCTTCAGTTCGGAGACCAGCGAGAAGTCCTTCTTGGTCCAGCCCTTTGCCGCCATCACGACCTCCATCGTGCCGCGCTGGCCCGAGCCGGGGTTGCCGATGTTGACGCGTTTGCCCTTCAGATCGTCGAAGGTCTTGATGCCGGAATCCTTGCGGGCGACCACGGTGAACGGTTCCGCATGCACCGAGAACACCGCGCGCAGGTCCTTGTTGGGGCCCTGGTCGGCGAACTTGTCGGTGCCGTTGTACGCATGGTACTGCCAGTCGGACTGCGCCACACCCATGTCCAGTTCGCCGGCTCGGATGGTGTTGAGGTTGTAGACCGAGCCGCCGGTCGACTCGACCGAGCAGCGGATACCGTGCGCTTTGCGACCCTTGTTGACCAGCCGACAGATCGCGCCGCCGGTCGGGTAATAGACGCCGGTCACACCGCCGGTGCCGATCGTGATGAAGCTGCTGGCGCTGGCCGTGGTCGCCGTGCCCAGTCCCGCCGCAGCGACCAGCGATGCGGCAATCAGCGTGTTCAATCTTGACATATTAACGTTCCTCCTCGAGGTACCCTGTTGTATTGTTTCCAGACAATCGCTGCCTGATGTGGAAAGGAAAACCCCGCGTCCCGACGACTCCGCGCTTCGGGCGGGGCACCGCACCCGCGTCCGGACCTCAGTTTGTGACAAACTGTGCGTCCATCGCAACGTTGCACGGGTATTGCC
>CBFCWF010000283.1:0-4305 GCA_965601425.1 uncultured Chromatiaceae bacterium
AGGTCTTCTACCGCATGCAGCTGACGCCCCACATCACGATCACGCCAGATATCCAGCTGCTGGTAAATCCTGCGCTCGCTCCGGACCAGGACTGCATAGGGGTCGCGGGCCTCCGGGCGCGGCTGGCGTTCTGATCCGCGATCCTGCGAAGTTGATCGCAGTCGAGATCGACTGGTGCCCAAGCTGAAACCCCCGCGCGCAGGCAAACCCCCTCGTTTCCCCCTTGTTTCAAGAGAAGAGGCAGGTATCGCCGGTACGTAAACTCAAATCGAACCCAAATCGACGAAGCCATTCCGGCGGGAGATGAGAGTGACTTACTGCGTGAAATTTTTGACGGCCCTGCTGCTCGCCGCAGCGTTGACGGTTCCAGGGATAACATTGGCGGAAGGGGGAGGCGAGCCGACCTTCGGCGATTATCAGGCCAAGGGTTTTCTCACCGACTATTCCAGGCTCAAACCAGAAGGAGACGACAGCGATGCCTACCGATACGTGGACGACGCGGTGGATTTCGTTGGCTACAAGAAGCTGCTGATTGACAGAATCAAGGTGTATTACAAGGAAGACAGCGACTACAAGGGCATTGACCCGGACGATCTCAAGGCGCTCACCGACTACTTCCACCAGGCGCTTGTCAACGCTGTGGGGGACGCCTATCCGGTGGTCAACGAACCGGGGCCGGACGTCCTGCGTCTGCGCATCGCCGTGACCGACCTGGTCCCCAACGAACCGGCGGCCTCGGTGGTCACCCTCGTGGTCCCCTTTGTCTGGGTCGCGGACGCCGGTAGTGGGGTTGCCAAAGGCGATGCGGGCAGCACCGCGTTCACCGGCGAGGCAAGTATCGAGTTCGAGGCGCTGGACAGTGTCTCGAGTCAACAACTCGGGGCCTATATCGAGAGCCGGGCAGGCAAGAAGTACAACTGGACCAACGGCGTCTCCGAAGGCGTATCCAGTTATCTAGACGCCTACTCCAAATGGGATTACACCAAGCAAGCGATGGATTATTGGGCGCAGAAGCTGCGCAACCGACTGGACGAGCTGGCGAGTAAGGGGGCAAAAGCCGGTTGATTGACTGGCCAGCTGATCGACTCGACCCATTGGCGTAACTGGAAGCGACCGGCATGTGCAGACGCCTACTGTGACACCACACTGGGCTTGGCGTTAAACGAGCCGTCGAAGCTAACTACGACAGGGGCACACAAGAGGAAATACAAGTGGTTCAGTCTCATCAACCTAGCCTATTGGGAATCGGTGAACCTGCGTCATATCGCATTCTGGTGCAGGGCCATCTGGACGAGCGCACTGTGACGCACATGGGAGATGCCCGTGTCGAAGCGGGCAATCCTCAGGTCACGCAACTGCTTGTGCGGATCCTGGATCAGGCGGGTTTGAGCGGAGTGCTCGACACCCTCTACGGATTACACCTGCCCATCCTGTCCGTGCAACTCGTGAGTGATGAAGAGGAGATAACGTCATGATCATTTCCGCACGCCAGGCCGGGCTGCCAGCGTCGATCGGTCTGGGCCTAATCCTAGGCTCCGGATCCGCCTGGGCCGAGACCGCCGCCAAGAGCGCGGACGAGATCGCCAAGGAGCTGGCCAATCCCGCCGGATCGCTGGCGAGCCTCAATTTTAACCTGCAGTACCAGGCCTATAAAGGCGATCTGCCGGGCGCCGGTGATCAGGACAGCTGGTCGATGATCTTCCAGCCGAGCTTGCCGTTTCCCGTCGGCGACCAGGGTAGAAGGGTCATCTTTCGGCCCGCGGTCCCCTTGCTCTTCAACCAGCCGGTGTTCGATCCGGGCAAGAGCGGATTCGACGATGCGGACACCAGCCTGGGCGATATCACCTTCGACCTGGTCTACGCCGGCACCGAGATGAAGACGAAAAAAGACGGCTACCTGTGGGGCGTCGGCGCCGCCGGCACCCTGCCGACCGCCACGGACTCGGACGTGGCCGGCAAGCAGTGGCGGCTCGGGCCTGAGGTGTTCGGTGGCATCCTGCGCGAGTGGGGCGTCCTGGGCGCATTGGTCAGCAATCAATGGAACATCGGCGGCTGGGACGACACCGATCACAGTGTGATGACAGCCCAGTACTTCTACGCCTACGGTCTGGGCAAGGGCTGGCAGATTGCCTCGTCCCCGGTCATCACCTACGACTGGAACGCCGACAGCGACCAGGCATGGACGGTACCCCTGGGGATCGGTGTGGCCAAGACGACCGCGATCGGCGGCAAGCCATGGAAGTTCCAGGCCCAGGTGCAGTATTTCGTCGAGCAACCGGATGCCTTCGGGCCGGAATGGCTGCTGAAGTTCACCGCCACGCCGGTGGTGCAGAACAAGCTCGCCAGCCTGTTCAAGTGAACAAGGGATGGGTGATGTGTCGGGTTCGCGGCCGATGGCGCGTTGACCGAAAACTCAGGATTCGAACTTAGGGCGAGACGCTCAACGGAGGAACACATGAAAACCTATCAGCAAATCTTCTGGTCTCTTGTGTCGAGGGACCGGCGGAGGCGATCAACCTGCCGGTCTTCTTCAAGGTCGACCCGGCCGCCAAGGTGGCGACGAGCATCAGGAGCGAGGGTGATGCCCGCGCCTCGAACATCCTGAACGTCAATGCGGACGGTAACCGCCTGGTGCTGGTCGGTATGGAACCGGACGGTGGTTGGAGTGCGGTGATCGACAAAGCGACCGGACGGATGACGGTCACCGCCTCGAAGCAGGGTGAGGGCTTTCTTGTCTTCGGTTGTTGTCTGCCGGATTGAGGTCAGCGTACTGGTGCGGAAAAGAGGATTGCTGGAACGGATCAATCGGGAGTACGAAGATGAAACGCAAGATGATTCTAATGGGTGCGCTGCTGTTCTTCGCCATCGAACCGTTGGCGGCGCAGGAGCGAAATGTCGCCAGTGACACCTTGAGCGGTGCGGCCAAGGGCGCGGTGATCGGCGCCATCGCCGGGGATGCGGGCAAAGGCGCCGCTGCTGGCGCGGTTGGCAGTCTGTTGTTCGGCGAGATGCGTCGGCACTGAGAAGTTGTTCACAGAACCAGTCCCGATTGTCGGTCGACGACGTCATGGTGGTGCTGCAGGATCCCCGGCTCGAGGACAGTAAGCTTACCTACACGGTGCGCGCTCTAGACGGCCAGCTGGCGGCCTCCGGTGATGCGTCTTCCCTGTTCATCGACCTCATCGGCAGGCCGCTCCCGTAAGCAGGATGATGCCTCAGTGCAAAGGGGTGCGGCCTCCGGGCGCGACCCCCCTCATATCCCCCTTGTTTCAAGAGAAGCGATTGCCGGTCCCGGTGGGTATATTTTTCATTGAGAGCAAGGCTTTGGGGTTGTCGTGGATGCACGGTTAGCGAAGAAATTCAGCAAACAACCAAATCAATCTACGACTCGGTTATCGCAACTATGTCGAAGCGCCGGACGACGGGCCGGACTGGGGTCTCAGATTCCAGGCGAACTTGTTGTTTCCGAAGTGAGCAAAGGGATGCCGCAAGTGAAACGAACTTTGATTAGAAGGAGAAGAGGGTTATGAAAAAAATCGCAAAAACTATCGCGCTATCGATTGGTGCCGCGGTACTCATCGGTAACGCTGCCGTCGCCCAGGTGTCCGAAGAAGTGCTCAAGTCCATCCATACGCCAAACGAGGTCGAGACCTCCATCGGCAAACTGAAGTTCCTCGACGGCTCGCCGCTGCCGGAGACCGCCGAAAAGGTCTACGACTACCTCGACACGGCCCGTGCGATGGATACGTTCTTGAAGGGGCAACCCGCCTGCTCGGTCGTCGCGCTCATGGATGGATCCCGTTCCATTGGCGCGGTGGAGGCGCACGAAGTCGTCATCTTCGACAAGTTGATGAGTTCGGAGACCCTTTTCCTGACCGCCAACACCTCGACCCTTTACGCGCTCCCTGACCTCGATCTGAAGCGGGACGGTCCCACCGTCGTCGAGGTACCTGACGGTCTCCTTGGCGCCGCCAACGACAGCTATTTCCGCTACGTCAACGACCTCATGAAGGCCGGGAAATATCTTTACCTCCCGCCGGGCTACAAGGGCGATGTCCCCGAGGGTTACACCGTCCTCAAACCGAAGACCTACCGGATCTGGATCTTTCTGCGGGCCTCGATCGCGGACGGGGTGGACAAGGCGGCCGATTTCGTGAAGGGAAGCCTGAAGGTCTATCCGCTCTCCAAGGCGAACAACCCGCCGGCGATGAAGTTCGTCAGCGCTTCGGGCAAATCGTACAACACCATCCACCCGAACAATTTCGAGTTTTTCCATCACCTCGACAAGATCATCCAGTATGAGCC
>CBFCWF010000284.1:0-4273 GCA_965601425.1 uncultured Chromatiaceae bacterium
TTGGCCAAGTAGCGGGGCTCTGAGAGTAACCGAACTTACCAAGCAGCCCACTAGGCAGCGCACCGGTTCCCCCCGGTTGGAGGTGGCCGCTGCCGGTATTTGCGGTATTTTACGCCCCCTGGAGCAATCAACGGCAGCGTATCGTGCAGGCAGACCTCGTCATTCATGCGGACTGGGTGATCCCGGTCGAATCCCCCGGCGCACTCGAGCGGCACAGCGTCGCGATCGAGGACGGCCGGATCGTCGCGATCGCGACACGCGCGGAGGCGGAACAACAGATCGCGGGACGCGAGACCCTCGATCTGCCCGGACATTGCCTGATCCCCGGCCTGATCAACGCCCACACCCACGCCGCGATGACGCTGTTCCGTGGCCTCGCCGACGACCTGCCGCTGATGAACTGGCTCAGCGAGCACATCTGGCCCGCCGAGGCGCGCTGGGCCCACGAGGAGTTCGTCGCCGACGGTTCGCGGCTCGCGATCGCCGAAATGATCCGGGGCGGCACGACCTGCTTCAACGACATGTACTTCTTCCCGGACGTCACCGGGCGCGTCGCGGCCCAGGCGGGTATGCGGGCGACGGTCGGACTGATCCTGATCGACTTTCCGTCGGCCTGGGCGGGCGATGCGGACGAGTACTTCGACAAGGGCGTCGCGGTCCACGACCAGTTCCGCAACGATCCCCTGGTGCGGGCCGCCTTTGCGCCGCACGCGCCCTACTCGGTCGCGGAGGGACCGCTGAGACGCGTGGCGAAGCTCGCCAACGAGCTGGACCTGCCGGTTCACATGCACCTGCACGAGACGCTGGCCGAGGTGCACGGCGGCGTCGAGCAGACCGGGCAGCGGCCGATCGAGCGCCTGCGCCGGCTCGACATGATCACGCCCGGGCTGATCGCGGTGCATATGACACAGCTCGAGGCGCACGAGATCGCGCTGTTCGGCGAAAGCGGCGCGCAGGTGGTGCACTGCCCCGAATCCAATCTGAAGCTCGCCTCCGGACACTGCCCGGTGGTCGGGCTGCTCGATGCGGGCGTCAATGTCGCGCTCGGCACCGACGGGGCGGCGAGCAACAACGACCTCGACATGCTCGGCGAGATGCAGACCGCCGCGCTCCAGGCCAAGGGCCAGCGCGGCGATGCCTGTGCGCTGCCGGCCGAAGCCGCGCTGCGTATAGCGACGCTGAACGGCGCGAAGGCCCTCGGCATCGAACAGATCACCGGCTCGCTGGCGGTGGGAAAATCCGCCGATATCGTCGCGGTCGATCTCGCACAACCCGAGACCCAGCCCCTGTTCAACCCGATTTCACAACTGGTCTATGCGGCGGGCCGCGAGCAGGTCCGCGAAGTCTGGATTGCCGGGCGGCGGCTGCTGGCCGATCGTGAGCTGACCACGATCGATCTGGCGCAGGTGCTCGGCAGGGCCGCCGCCTGGCGTGAACGGATCGGGCAAAAAACCACGTAAGCGACCGCCCTTTGTGTCGCGGCCCCGGTCCTGCGCCGTATAATCCTACGGAGCCCAATGACCGGGGAAAGCGAGATGTGTGCAGCCGTGAATGTCGACCATGCCGAGGTGAGCAAGTTCGAGGAGCTGGCATCGCGCTGGTGGGACCCGCACAGCGAATTCAAGCCGCTGCACGAGATCAACCCGCTGCGTCTCGACTACATCGACCGGCGCGCAGGACTCGATGGCAAGCGGGTCATTGACGTCGGCTGCGGTGGCGGGATCCTCGCCGAATCGATGGCGGCACGCGGCGCTCAGGTGACCGGCATCGACATGGGCCTGGCGCCGCTCGAGGTCGCCCGGCTGCATCTGCTCGAGACCGGCCAGCAGGTCGACTACCGGCATGGCTCGGCCGAACAGCTGGCCGCCGAGCAGCCGGGACAGTACGACCTGGTCACCTGTATGGAGATGCTCGAGCACGTCCCGGACCCGTCATCGGTCGTTCGTGCCTGTGCACAGCTAGTCCGGCCGGGCGGTCAGGTCTTTTTTTCCACGATCAATCGCAACCCGAAATCGTATCTGTTCGCGATCCTCGGCGCCGAATACCTGCTGCGGCTGCTGCCCAAGGGGACCCACGACTATGCGAAATTCATCCGTCCGTCGGAACTGGCACGCTGGACGCGCGCGGCCGATCTCGAGACGCGGGACATCACCGGTCTCACCTACAATCCGCTGAGCGGCGTGTATCGCCTCGACCCGCGTGATGTCGACGTCAACTACATGGTCGCGACACAGCGGGTCGAATGAACGCCGAAGGCCAGCCATGTGCGATGCTGTTCGACCTCGACGGCACGCTGGCGGACACCGCACCCGACCTCGCCTATGCGTTGAACCGGACGCTGGAACATTTCGGACATGCGCCGCTGCCCTACGCGAAGATCCGCCCGGTCGTGTCGCACGGTGGCGTCGCATTGACCCAACTGGGCTTCGGCATGCCGCCCGAGGCACCGGGGTTCGAGGAACGCCGGCGATTCCTGCTCGATGTCTATGCCGAAAACCTGTGCCGCGAGACGGCACTGTTCGCCGGGATGTCGGCGGTGTTGTCCGGTCTCGAGTCGCGCGCGGTCCGATGGGGTATCGTGACCAACAAGCCGGCCTGGCTGACCGACCCGCTGATGGCCGCGATGCGCCTGGATGGGCGTGCCGGCTGCATCGTCAGCGGTGACACCTGTGCCAGGCGCAAGCCGCATCCCGAACCAATACTGCACGCCTGTGCACTGCTCGGCTGCGACCCGGAGCGCGCCTGGTACGTCGGCGATGCCGGGCGCGACATGCTCGCGGGCAAGGCCGCCGGCTGCACCACGGTCGGTGCACTGTACGGTTACCTGCATCCGGCAGACCCACCCGATGCCTGGCAGAGCGACCTGACGATCAGCGACCCCGGGCAGCTGCTCGAACTTCTGCAAGATGACGGACCCCACCGCTGAAGCCTCGGAGTGGTCGTTCCCGAACCGCGCCACGCCGTTCGGCACACCGGTCTACTACGCGGTGCGTTTCTCTCCGGATGCGGAGCGCCAGCGCAACGCGCTGCTGATCGCCTGGTACGAACTGACCCAGGGGATCGCCGACCGCCCGCTGGACCCGGGCGTCGCCCGCCTGAAACTCGACTGGTGGCGGGAGGAACTGGACAGAACCGCGCGGGGTCGTGCGCGGCACCCACTCGCGGTCGCACTGCAGGCATGCCGGCTCGAGCGCGCCGCGTTCCCGCTGATGCAGGGCCTGATCGATGCTGCAGAAGCCAGGCTGCGCTCGGCCGGTCCGGCAGACGACGCGGCGTTTGCGCACGGCTGCCGTGTCGGTTTCGGCGGCTTCTTCCGCCTGCTCGCATGCGTCGAGCCTGGCGCGGCATATCCCGAGGCGTCATGCGTCGAGTCCGGCGCCTACTGTGCCGCCGTCGAGCAGGTCCGGCATCTGGGCACAATGCCGCACCGGCTGCCGCCAGCGATGAGTCCGACCGCCGTCGGTCGCATGGACGCCGGTCAGCGCCGTGCGCGTTTCGATGCGCTGTTGCAGCAGTTTGCCGTCGACCACGCCGCGCGCGATCCGGGCCTGCCCGCGCTGGCCCGAAAACTGACCAGGCTGACCCAGGCACTGCACCAAAAGATGCGCGCCAGGGGTTATCCTGTCACGGACACCCTGATTGACCGCGCGCCGATCGCCCACCTGTGGACCGCCTGGCGCTGCCGCTGACCGTTCGGAAGAGATTGCCATGCACGAAGACTATCGCCCCGCCGACGACATCCTCGAAGACCGCGTCGTGCTCGTGACCGGGGCCGGCGACGGTATCGGCCGGGCCGCCGCACTCGCCTTTGCCGCGCACGGCGCCACGGTCGTGCTGCTCGGCAAGACGGTCGCGAAGCTGGAGACGCTCTACGACGCCATCGAGGCGGCCGGCGGTCCCGAGCCGGCGATCTACCCGATGCACCTCGAGGGCGCATCGCCGCACGACTACGAGGAACTGGCGCACGTCATCGACGTCAACTTCGGGCAACTCGACGGGCTGTTGCACAATGCCGCCACCCTGCCCTATCTGAGCCGGATCAAGGACTACGAGCCCGATGACTGGACCAGGATGCTGCAGGTGAACCTGACCGCACCGTTTCTGATGACCCAGGCCTGCCTCCCCCTGCTCGAGCGATCGAGCGATGCGCGGGTACTTTTTACCACGGATGCGACGGGTCGCAACGGCAAGGCCTTCTGGGGCGCCTACGGGGTGTCCAAGTTCGGCATCGAGGGGCTGACCCAGATACTCGCGGCAGAACTCGAACGCAGCA
>CBFCWF010000285.1:0-4228 GCA_965601425.1 uncultured Chromatiaceae bacterium
GACACCTTTTCCGTCTTGTCCTCTCTGGTTCATCACAGATCACCCCCGCGCTGCGGTCGGAGGTCACACTCTGCTCACGCCGGCATGACCTTGACGGCGGTCTTTTTGAAGTCGGTCTCTTTCGATAGCGGATCGGTGGCATCCAGCACCAGCTTGTTCACCAGGCGACCGGCGTCGAAGAAGGGGACGAACACCATGCCTTCCGGCATCTTGTTGCGGCCCTTTGTCTCGACGCGACACACGATCTCGCCGCGACGACTGACGATTTTCGCCGCGTCGCCGCGCTTGAGTCCGCGCTTCTTCGCATCGGCCGGGGTCATATAGACCAGGGCATCCGGCGCCGCACGGTAGAGCTCGGGCACACGGCGTGTCATCGAGCCGGAGTGCCAATGCTCGAGGATACGGCCGGTGCTCATCCACATGTCGTACTCGGCATCCGGGGCCTCGGCCGGCGGTTCGTAGGGTGCCGAGATGATGTTCGCCCGACCATCGGCATTGCCATAGAACGCGACCTTGGTGCCTGCCGGCACGAAGGGATCGTAGCCCTCGCGGTAACGCCATAGGGTCTCTTTGCCGTCGACCACCGGCCAACGCAGGCCGCGCACCTTATGGTAGTGGTCGAACTCGGCGAGGTCGTGGCCCTTCTTCGGCCCCTGGATACCGAAAATGCGGTACTCCTCGTAAAGGCCCTTCTGCAGATAGAAGCCGAAATCCTCCATTTCATCGTTGGCATATTGATTGCCACGATCGTCGCTCACCTGTTGCTTCGGGAACTTGTCGACCACACCGTTCGCGAACAGCACGTCGAACAGGGTCTTGCCCCGATACTCGGGCTTCTTCGCCAACAGTTCCTCTGGCCAAACCTCCTCGGTCTTGAAGCGCTTGGAAAACTCGACGAACTGCCACAGGTCCGATCGCGACTCGCCCGGCGCCTTGGTCTGCTGACGCCAGAACTGGGTACGCCGCTCTGCGTTGCCGAACGCGCCCTCTTTCTCGGCCCACATCGCGACCGGAAGGATCAGGTCGGCGGCCATCGCAGATACCGTCGGGTAGGCCTCGGACACGACGACGAAGCTGGCCGGGTTGCGCCAACCCGGGTACATCTCGTCATTGATATTCGGGCCGGCCTGCATATTGTTGTTCGTCGTCACCCAGTAGCAGTTGAGCTTACCGTCCTTGAGCATTCGGCTCTGCAACACCGCGTGATAACCGACCTTGCCCGGCAGCGTGCCCTCGGGCAGTTGCCAGACCTTCTCGGTGAAGTCGCGGTGCGGCTTCTTCTTGACCACCAGATCGGCCGGCAGGCGATGCGCGAAGGTGCCGACCTCACGCGCGGTGCCGCAGGCCGACGGCTGCCCGGTCAGCGAAAACGGGCCGTTCCCCGGTTCCGAGATCTTGCCGGTCAACAGGTGCACGTTGTACATCAGGCCGTTCACCCAGACCCCGCGCACGTGCTGGTTGAAACCCATGGTCCAGTACGACACGACCTTCTTGCTCGGGTCGGCGTAAAGCTTGGCCAGTTTTTCCAGGCTCTCGACCGGCACACCCGACAGCTGCGAGACGTATTCGGCGGTATAGGGCTCGAGGTCCTTCTTGTACTGCTCGAAATCGATCTTGGCCAGTTTGCCCTTGCCGGCGTTCTTGGCCGCCTGTTCACGCGGATCCTCGGGACGCAGACCGTAGCCGATGTCGGTCGGCGTCTTCGTGAAGTTGACATGGGCATTGACGAAGTCCCAGTTCACCGCGTCGTTGTTCACGATGTAGTTCGCGATGTAGTTCAGGATTGCCAGGTCGGTCTGCGGTTTGAAGATGACGCCGTGGTCGGCCAACTCGAAGCTGCGGTGCTCGAAGGTCGAGAGCACATGGACCTCACAGCCCTCCTTGGTCAGACGCGTGTCAGTCAGGCGCGACCAGAGCACCGGGTGCATCTCGGCCATGTTCGAGCCCCAGAGCACGAACGCATCCGCATGCTCGAGGTCGTCGTAGCAGCCCATCGGTTCGTCGGCACCGAACGCACGGATGAACGCGCCTACCGCCGAGGCCATGCAGTGGCGTGCGTTCGGATCGATGTTATTGGAGCGGAAGCCGGCCTTGTACAGCTTGGATGCCGCATAGCCCTCGAACACGGTCCACTGGCCGGAGCCGAACATGCCGACGCGCGAGGTGATCTCCTCGGGCGGCTTGCCCTTGTTCTCCTGCATGCTCTGCGCAATCGCGGCCTTCCATTTTGAGGCCATCACGTCGAAGGCCTCGTCCCAGGAGACCGGCTCGAAGTCTCCGTCCTTGTCGAACTTGCCGTCTTTCTTCCGCAGTAGTGGCTGGGTGAGCCGGTCGGCGCCATACATGATCTTGGAAAGGAAATAGCCCTTGATGCAGTTCAGTCCGCGGTTGACCGGGGCATCCGGGTCGCCCTGCGTCGCGACCACGCTGCCGTCCTGGGTGCCGACCAATACCGAGCAGCCGGTGCCGCAAAAACGGCAGGGCACCTTGTCCCAGCGCACATTGTCATCGTCGCCGGCGGCTATCGCCTGGACGCCAGGGATCGTGATACCGGCAGCGGCCGCGGTGGCCGCGACGGCGTTGGTTTTGATGAATTCACGGCGTGACTGTTTCATTTACTGGGGCTCCTCCGGCAGGGATTCGTTTTCGATCTGGTGGTAGACGAGGGAGGATGAGGCCACCCCCTCGAGTGTCGCGAGTTCATTCAGGGCGTCGGCGCAGTCACGGTAAGCGTTGCCCTCGACCGTGACGACCATGCGGCCGCCGTCGCTGGCATGGAGCTCGACGCCCGACAGCTTCGCGAGTGCGCGCTCGACCTTCGGTACGAATTCGGGTCGGGACATCAGCAGCACGCCACAGACGTGATACTCGCTCATGCGGCCTCCTCGATCTGGATAACCTGCGTCGGGCACGTGGCGATGCAACTGCCACAGCCGTTGCACAGGGAGGCATTCACCGAGGGGATCGCGCGTCCCCCGGTCTGCAGTCGAAAGCGAATCGCCTGCAGTTCGCAGATATCACCGCAGGCCCGGCAGGTCGTCCCCCGCGCACTGAGGCAATGCGCAGCGATCGACACGCGGAGCCGCCAGGGCGGCCGCAGCCTCGCGTCGATCGCGCCGGCACGGCAGACGCCTGCACAGGCCCCGCAGAAGGTACAGCCGCCGCGTGTGAAATCGACGGTCGGGAAGCCGCCGTCGCCAGGGACGAGTACGCGCTCCTCGCAGACCCGCACACAGTCGCCGCAGCGGCTGCACAGGTCGACGAAGGCATCGACCGCCCACGGCACCTTGTGTTTGATGCCCGCTGCACTGCCTCTGAAGAACGCCCGTCGCGCGGTATTGATAGTTGTCATTGCGCCTGCCAGACCAGGTCTGTCCGCTTTCAGGGACTTCCAAGCCTAGCCATGCGGCGGGACGATTAACTTGAGCAGAATCAAGATTAGATCGCGCGCGATTGATCGTCGTCAACTGGACACGATTATTGTCGGGGCCGGCAATCGCGTGAACCCAGCGGGCCACGGGGAGACCGCGTGCGCGGTGCGGTCTATGCGCCGGAAAGGCCTCTGGGAGAATGGCGACCACCAGGGAGTTCGCGTCGTGACATGGCCTGGTGATCCCGCGCGTTTGTTCGGTAACAGGCCGCGAATGGCTCGCTCGAGGCGCGGCGGCCGCGTCGGGACCGAAGATCGGAGCGGGCACAGGGACCGCAACCGGCCCCTGTGCCGCGACCGGGTCAGGCGCTTGCCGCCGGCTGAGCAGTCTGCCGGAAATCGGCCAGCGCCGAGCGGAACCAGCCGGCATGCTCCGCTTCGGAGTCGATGACGCGCTGGTAGACGGCGGCGGTAGCGGCCTGACCGTTGGCCAGGGCCTGGTCGCGGAAGCGTGGGTAGATGTCCTGGTACTCGCGCTCCTCGACGCTGATCGCGACGCTCAGCGCCTTTTCGACCACGCCCTGCGGATTCATCTCGATCAGCGCATCGCAGTTTGCCTGGATGGCCTGCAGTGCATCGATCGCGCGCTGCGTGTCCTCGCCACGACTCGGCACGCCGATCTCGTCGTAGAGTTCGCGCAACCAGACCGCGTGCAGTTTCTCTTCGCCGGCCACCTTGCGGAACAGACGCGCCAGATCGGGGTGTCCGGCCTTCTCCGCCCAGCGGGCGAACTCCGGGTACATAATCTGATTTTCGTATTCCTCGACATCGACGAACGACTCGGCAGTCTGCTCCATT
>CBFCWF010000286.1:0-4223 GCA_965601425.1 uncultured Chromatiaceae bacterium
GGATCGAACGCCTCCCCGGTCGCCGCGCCGATCCGGGCCGCGATGTCGCGCCACAAGGTCAAGTAACGGCGTCCCGCGAGCCGTGCTGGCGCTCACGAAGGGGGCTGCAGCGGGGGAAGTGGGCGCGCAGGAATTCCATCTGATCGGCCAGCACGTTGCGTCCTTGCAGAAAAATATACTCGGCGTGGGTCGGGGAGAACGGAATCGCCAGCAGTTCCATACCGGCCTGTTCGGGGGTCCGGCCGGCCTTGTGATTGTTGCAGCGCGTGCAGGCCGTGACCACGTTGGCCCACTGATTCCGCCCACCCTGGCTGATCGGTGTAACGTGGTCGCGCGACAGCGCGTGCTGTACGAAGCGGTTGCCACAGTACAGGCAAAGGTGGTCGTCGCGCTGAAACAGGGTGCGGTTGCTCAGCGGGGGTGTGTAGCTGTCCCGCAGCCGGTGGTTGCCGTGCGTGGCGACGATCGAATTGATCTCTATCGTGCTGCGGCGGCGACTCAACGCATTGATCCCGCCGCGCAGCGTGAACAGCGGCTCACCGCATTCGTAAGCGATCATGCCGAGGATGTGAAGCCGTGCGGCCTGCCGGAAATCAATCCACTCGAGCGGCATCCCGGAGGCATCGGTACGCAATATCTGATGTGGTAAAAAGGCCAAAGTCCTGCTCTCGCACAACAGTTGCCCGGTTATTGCATAGATGTCGACGCCTTTTCAAGGGGCGCCGTGGGCGGCTGGCCCGGGCCGGCCCCACTGCAGTACATTGCGACCAGGGCGACGGCTGCCGGCTGGCGCCCCGGCCGGCAGGCTGGACGCGTCGCGTCACGGCGACCGGGGCCCGTCCGCGGATATGATTGGCGTCGTTTGCCTATTGACTTATGCACACATTCTATGCCGCCGGCCGTTCGGGAAGCCCCGCCGCCGATGGGTCGTTCCCGATTTCTGCGAAGCTAGGCAAGCCCCCGTTATTTCTGAAGATTTGAGGATTGACCAATTTTCACTCAATTCGTCTCAAATCAACCCCGGGCATGGCCTCCGGGCGAATCCACAACCCTGTTCCACAGAGTTATCCACAGATGCTGTGGATTTTGTGCTAAGCGATTGATTGAAAAAGGTATCACCACGCCCGACACGGTCCGCCCGGCGCGCTGCCGGTGTCGCGCGCGACCCGCTGTGAGTCGCTGAGCGATGCGCATCGCCCGCGTCGCCGTGGCTGTGCCGCTGTACTCGCTGTTCGACTATCGCCTGCCGACCGGCTGTGCGGTGGTGGCTGGCAGCCGGGTCCGGGTTTCATTCGGCCGAACGCGGGTCATTGGCGTCGTGATCGAGCTGGCTCGAGAGAGTGCCGTCCCGACGAGCCGGCTCAAGCCCATCGACGCCGTACTGGATGCCGAGCCTTTGCTGGATCGCGCGGACCTGGCTTTCCTGACGTGGGCTGCAGGCTATTATCACCATCCCGTCGGTGAAGTCGTGGCGGCGGCATTGCCACTGCGTCTGCGCAAGAACGATACGGTGTTGCCTCTCGGTGAGCCGGCGTGGGCCCTGACCCGGGCCGGGTTGAAACAACTCGCCGACCCGCCGCGGAACGCCCGTCGGCAGGCCGAACTGCTCGCCTGGTTTGGGGCCCGACCGGATTGCCGGACGACCAAGGCCGCGCTGCGTGCGGAAATGCCGGACGCCGGACCGGCGCTGCGCGCTTTATTGAAGAAGGGCTGGCTCGAACATTTTCAGCGCGGGGCAGCGCCGGATCCGCCGCCTCGCGACAGCAGCGGCCTGGCCCTGAACGAGGGCCAGTCTCGCGCCGTCGGCCGGGTCGGTGCCCTCGGTGGCAGGTTCGCGGTCGCGCTGCTCGACGGGGTGACGGGGAGCGGCAAGACCGAGATTTATCTGCAATCGGCCGCGGCCGTGCTTGCACGCGGCCAGGGCGTGCTGGTGCTGGTGCCCGAGATCTCGCTCACGCCGCAACTGCTGCGCCGTTTTCGGCAGCGCCTGGGGTCGACCGTGCGGGTGATGCATTCCGCGCTCTCCGAGGGCGATCGCGAGCTGACCTGGCACCGGGTGCGTCTCGGCCTGTCTCGCGTGCTGCTGGGGACGCGTTCTTCGATCTTCACCCCGATGGCCGAGCTGGGGCTCGTGATCGTCGATGAGGAGCATGACCCCTCGTTCAAGCAGACCGAGGGCTTTCGATACTCTGCGCGGGACCTTGCGGTGGTGCGGGCACAGCGCGCCGATTGTCCGGTGATCCTGGGCTCGGCGACGCCGTCGCTCGAAAGCCTACGCAACGTGCAGACGGGTCGATACCTCCATCTCCGGCTCGAAAAGCGCGCCGGCGGTGCGCGCAGTCCCCGCGTCGATCTGCTTGACGTCCGCGACCAGCCGTTGCGCTGCGGGCTGAGTGAACCGCTGCTGGCAGGGGTCTCCCGTACGCTCGAAAGGGGCGAGCAGGTCATGCTGTTCCTGAATCGCCGCGGATTCGCGCCCGTACTCAGTTGCTTCAGCTGTGGTTGGATCTCGGATTGCCCGCGCTGCGACGCGCGCCAGACACTGCACCGTGCCAGCGGCCTGTTGTGGTGCCACCATTGCGGCGCGCAGCGGCCCGTGCCACAGCGCTGCCCGGCGTGCGCCGCGACCGATCTGCACCCGCTGGGTCAGGGCACCGAACAGCTTGAGGATTTTCTTGCCGAACGCTTTGCAGATTACCCGCTGATCCGCGTCGACCGCGATGCGACCGCGCGCAAGGGTAGCCTCGAGCGACAGTTGGCGCGGCTGCACGCGGCGGAAGCCGCCCTGCTGGTCGGAACCCAGATGCTGGCCAAGGGCCACCATTTCCCGCGCGTCACCCTCGTCGGGGTAGTGGATGCGGACGGCGGTCTCTACAGCGCTGATTTCCGCAGTACCGAGCGCATGGCGCAACTCCTGGTCCAGGTGGCCGGCCGTGCCGGCCGTGGCGACCGACCCGGCCAGGTGCTGATCCAGACCCGCTACCCGGACCATCCGCTGCTCCGCACGCTGGTCCGTGGCGGCTACGCGGCATTTGCCACTGAGGCCCTGCGCGAGCGGCGCGAGGCCGGTCTGCCGCCCTACAGCCACCAGGCCCTGCTGCGCGCCGACGCGACCCGAATCGAGTTCGCGCAGGCGTTTCTCGAACAGGTGGTCGACTGGGCGGCTGGAAGGGCGCGGCCCGGGGTCGAACTATGGGGCCCGGTGCCGGCACCGATGACCCGCCGTGCGGGGCGCCACCGAGTACACCTGCTGCTGCAGGCGGTGCAGCGTGATGTGCTGCACGGGCTGTTGCGCGAGTTGCCGGTCCACGCGGCGAGCCTGGACGCGGCTCGCCGCGTGCGTTGGAGCCTGGACGTCGACCCGATCGATCTGTACTGAAGCGGCAAGCCGGCATACGGGACGCATGGGCCCTGTGGCCGACACATCGCTTGCGGTTCCTGCTATCCTTGCGCGCCCGCTAGCCACCTCGATTCCTTCCCCATGAAATCGCACATTGCCGACCTGGTTTCCCGGGCCCTCGATCGACTCGCCGCCGCCGAGGTGCTGGATCCGGCCGCCGTACGGCCCGCGCTGGTCGAGCGGGCACGCGATGCGGCGCACGGGGACTATGCGACGAATGCCGCGATGGTGAACAGCAAGGTGGCCGGCATGCGCCCGCGCGACCTCGCCGAGCGCCTGGTCGCGGTCATGCCGCCCTCCGACAGTGTGGCCGGCGTCGAGATTGCAGGACCCGGTTTCATCAACTTTCGCCTCACAGACGCGGCCTACCGGGGGCTGATCCCCGAGATCCTGGACCAGGGCCATGCGTTCGGGCGGAGCCGGATCGGGGCCGGCAAGCGTGTCCAGGTGGAGTTCGTTTCGGCTAACCCGACCGGGCCACTGCATGTCGGGCACGGTCGTGGCGCCGCGTATGGGGCAGTCGTCGCGGACCTGCTCGAGGCCATCGGCTACGAAGTACACCGTGAGTACTACGTCAACGATGCCGGTCGCCAGATGGATATCCTGGCCACCTCGGTATGGCTGCGCTATCTCGAGCTGTGCGGCGAGGCCCTCGATTTTCCCAGCAACGGCTACCGGGGCGACTACGTCTGGGACATCGCCGCGACGCTGCATCGCGACCACGGCGATGCTTACCGTCATCCGGCCGATGAGGTGTTCGACGCGGTGTCGCCGGACGAGCCCGCCGGTGGTGACAAGGAGGAACACATCGACGGCCTGATCG
>CBFCWF010000287.1:0-4047 GCA_965601425.1 uncultured Chromatiaceae bacterium
TTTTTAGTTCCTCGACCGGCAGGAACCAACACGGAGCCGTCCTTAAGGGCTGGCTTATAATTGAATTCTGCTGTTCTGAGTCGGCGTGGTCGATCGGCGTCACCACTCCGGAACACCTAGCATGCGAAGCCCCTGCCGGATGCGTTCCAGGTTTTCCTGCTCGCGATACGGCCAGACCTCTCCGAGGTCTCGCAGATTCAAACGTCGCAGGCGATCTTGTCTGTAAAGGGCTTCGAGGTCCATCAACTGCCGGTGTGCCTCTTCCATTCGACCCAGGTGGCCCAGTGCCGACACCAGCAGGGTGCGCGGCAGCACGTCGGTTTCGTTGGCAGACACCACTATTCCCAGCGTGTCCACCGCGTCTTCCATCCGGCCCATCTCGAACTGCGCCCTGCCGAGCGCAAACAGGTAGGGTTCCGGTTGCCTGGGATCCAGCCGCAATCCCTGCTCTGCGCTGCGCCTGGCCTCAGCCGGCTGACCTGCGAAACTAAGCGCATCGGCGAGCGTCAGGTGCACGAGTGCGTCGTTTGGGAACTGCGCGACCGCTTCACGCGCCTGTGCGACCGCCAGATCGTGTCGATGATTGGTCGTGTAAACACCGGAATCGACGAAATAGGCCAGCGCCGACGGCTGTTTCTTCGCCATGTTCAGCGCATCCATGATCTTTTCCCAGGACAAGCCCAACCACGGTTGATTGCGGTACCAGCCCCGCTTGTACGCCTGCCAGTGCAGTGCCGCCAGCGCCGCGTAGGCGTCTGCATAGTCTGGATCCAACGCGATCGCATGCTGAAAGAAATCGTACGCACGGTCATAGTCGTCGGCCGTTGCGCGCCAGAAATGGCTCATACCTTGCAGATAGGCATCGTAGGCCGCCGGGCTCGCCGTCTGGCGGCCGCTGAGCGCGGCTTGACCATCGCCCAACGTCAACGACAGCGCGTCCATAATCCGGGCGTTGATCTGATCCTGAACGGTGAATATGTCAGCTGCCTTGCGATCGAAACGCTCGGCCCACAGTTGCTGTCCGTGCAGGGTATCAACCAACTGCGCATTCACGCGCAGGGTTTCGCCGGCTCGCCGAACGCTGCCGACCACCAGGTAGCGGACGCCCAATTCGGTGCCGACCTTATGTGGGTCGACGGGCTTGTCCTTATAGAAGAACGACGAATGCCTCGAAATCAGGAAGATATCGGGCAGCGCGGACAGGTCGGTGATGAGATCATCCGTCATCCCGTCACTGAAGTAGTCGTCGGCCGGGTCGTCGCTGAGGTTTTCGAACGGCAGGACCGCCAGTGACGGTCGGTCGGGCAGACTGAGGACCGGTGCCCCACCCTCGTCGGCGACCCGGCCGGCAATGAACGCGGCGCCGATGATCAAGACGAGTATTGCGGCCAGCACGAACGGAACCCAGGCTCGTTTGCGCGTGACCGCCGCTTTTGCGCCAGACGACCCGGCCGGAATCGGGGGCCGCTCAACCATCGGACCATCTGGCGGTCCTTCCCCGACAGCTGGCGCGACCGGAAGGGCCGCTTTGTCCACTGCGTAGTCGACCGGCGCTATCAACCGGTAGCCGCGCTTTGGAATTGTCTCAATGTAGCGTGGCTGCCTCGCACGGTCGTGCAATGCTTTGCGCAGTTTGATGACCGTTCCGGTCACCGCGTCGTAGCCGACCACGGCGCCGAGCCAGACGTCGCGTTCGAGATCCTCGCGGGTGACAAGCTCACCGGGCCGCCGCGCAAGATAGACCAGCACCTCCATGACGCGCGGTTCCAGTTTGCCTTCTTCGCCCTCGGAACTGATCCGGCCGAGACCTGGTTCAACCAGCCAGTGACCCAGGTTAAAAGCCGCACCTTTCAGGGAGTCGTGTGTTGCCGGACCCTGCTTCATTGCATTTGCCCGCCTCCGTCGCGCTTCCGTTCAGCGCGCAGACCCATAATGTAAGCCATTGAAAATCCGTTGGTTTTATCCGTCGTCTTTTCGCCTGATTTCCGTCGAGTTTCGGTCGAGTCCCTGCGATCCAGCCGTCCTATAAGTGTGACCAAGCACACCGCCGCTGTCACTCGTGGTGCAGCGCTAGTGTCCTCAGTCAGGACACTAGATAGACCGACTGACAATCGAGGAGGACTTGAAGATGCGCAAGACAACCCTGTTGGCAACACTGCTCTGCCTATCGCTCACGCCGGTTCTGGCGGATGCAGAAACGGCCTATCGTGATTGGCAGCTCAAGCAGATTGTTTCACCGACTCCCGCGCAACTGAAGCTGGAACAGCGGGGCCGCGTCACCATCTACGACGGCCTGCGCGATACCGACGTCGAACATGCCATGGATGCGCAGTTCGATCGCGTAGACCGCATGATGTTCATCCGTACGGTAATCACGGATGACGTGGGGCAACCACAGCGCGACGAAAAGACAGGTGCCGAGATCACCGAAGACGACGATTGCTGAGCGCCCGACCTGTACTCTTGCTGTTCTCCACACATGGGTTGCGGTATTGAAGAAAACACGCCTGGACGGACGTCTTTTGTGCCACATTCAAGACAGTGGCAAACCGCCTGCATGAGCAGGTATGCAGGGACACCCGCCAATGGAACGCGCAGCGCTGCGCAGTCTGCACCGGCAGTTGTCGCAGCGCCTGACACCACGCAGAGGGAAATCACCATGAAACACGTCGACCGGCTACCCGCCTTCGCACCATTGCGCGGACTGGCGACCGCCGCCTTGCTGTCGATGTCGACGGCAGTGACATTCGCCGACGAGGTACAAATCAAGAATGACGGCAAGACCCTGGTCGCCAACCTCGAACTCGCGGAGAACGCATCGGTTGCCGACGGCGTGGTGTTGATCATCCACGCGCTGATGCAGCACTACGACACGGAGATCATCCGTGGCCTGCAGAACGGACTGCAGGCGGCAGGCCGCAGCTCGCTCGCGATCAACCTCAGCCTGGGCATGGACGGCCGACGCGGCAGCCTTGCGTGCACAATGCCGATAACCGCGCAATTTGACGACAGCGTGGCCGAGGGCGACGCCTGGATCGAGTGGCTGCGCGCGCAGGGCGCGCGGGACATCACTCTGATGGGGCATTCGTCCGGGGCCAACGAGGCGCTGGGACTGGCGATCGAGCATCCCGCCGCCGATGTCTCCGCGCTAGTACTGCTCGCTCCGATGACTATTGGTCACGAACGCGTCGCATCGGCCTACGAAAAGCGCTGGCGAGTCAAGCTCGATGATGTCCTCGTCCAGGCCAAATCACTGATCGATCAAGGGCAGGGCGATGAGTTCATGCGTGCCGACTTCACGATCTGCCCGCAGGCCCGGGTCACCGCACGCGCCTTTGTCGACTGGTACGGGGGTCAGCCGTTGCGCTTTGACCCGCGCAGCTACCTGCGGAGGGCAGTGCTGCCGATTCAGATCATCGTCGGCAGCGACGACGAGCGCCAACCCAATGTCGTGTCGTTTCTCGAGCCCTATGTCGACGATGAAAAGGTGTTTATGTACACAATCCAGTCGGGCGGGCATTTCTTCCGTGACCTGAACCTGGACGAAGCCATCGAGGTCACGGTGGAATTCCTCGACGGAATCGAACAGCAACAGACAGCCGATGCCAACCGGTGACGAGTCGGATGGCGGTCCATGCAGCGGCCCACCAAAGCTAAATCTGATGTTCGGGTTCGATGCTGCCCGGTGTGTATGTGGAATCAACGCTGCTGTTCCATGACGGGCTGTTCGTCGAGCGTCCCGATGGCTCACTAATCTTTCACTTTGGGAATTTGGATCATTGGCCCCGATGGCTGCATGTCCACAACGCGCATTAAGCTCACCGTCGCTCAGTGCTTGGTGAACGACCGCTCATGGCCGGGAGCGCCAATTAGCCGACCTGGCAGCGCCAAGCACTCTGAGGGCGGGATTGCCTGGCCGGGGCATGTCCGTTCCTGTTACTGACCTGCCGATCACCAGACGCAACCTGACCAGCAGCAGTGGGTCGATGACAGGTTGCTGCGCCGCACAATCGAATGGCAGCTTTCTCGGAAGCCGACTTCTCTGCC
>CBFCWF010000288.1:0-3999 GCA_965601425.1 uncultured Chromatiaceae bacterium
TCCGGTCGTGATCCTGCTGCCGGGGATCATGGGCTCGCACCTGGAACTGCGGCGCTCCAATCAGCGTCCGGGAAGCGGCAATCGGGTCTGGTTCGACCCATTGCAGCTGATACGCGGCGGGCTCGAGGAAATACGTTTCGGCGCGCGCGCGGTCTACGAGGAATCGCTGTTCCAGATGTTCTACGGCGACCTGATCGACCACCTGGAGCACAGCCACAGTGTGATCCGCTTCCCGTATGACTGGCGGCGACCGGTCCAGGAGAGCGCTGACCGGCTGGCGGCTACCGTGCGCGAAGCGCTAACGCTGCATCCGACGCAGCCGCTGCGCCTGCTCGCGCACAGCATGGGCGGCCTGGTCGCGCGCGGGATGATCGCAGCGCATCCGGACCTGTGGCAGGCGATCATCGATACCGACCGGCCGGCGGGTCGCCTCGTGATGCTGGGGACCCCGAACAATGGCTCCCATTTGATGGTGGAAAGCCTGCTGGGCAAGGCCGGCACCATGCGCAGACTGGCGCGCATCGATCTGTCCCATTCGCTGCAGGAGGTGCTGGACATCGTTGCCGGCTTTCCCGGCGCAGCCCAGCTGTTACCCCGCCCCGGTTTCGAAGACACCGGCGGCAGCCCGGTCGACGACTACCTCGACCCGGCGGTCTGGACACAACTGGGCCAGCACAACGCGGATCGCTGGTTCGGCGACGGCGTCGTCGGCGTCCCGACCGACAACGCGATCGATGCAGCGCGCGCGCTGTGGGGCGAGGTCATCGGCGAGAGTGCACCGGACGGCGGCTGGCGACCAAGGGCGATCGCGTCGCCGGACCGCGTCAGCTATGTGTTCGGCCAGGCCGGGAACACACCCTGCGGCCTGACCCTCGATCGCGGGCGGCTGCGCATGGTCGGCACGACGGCAGGCGACGGCTCGGTGAGCTGGGACTCGGGCAGGCTGGATTTCCTCCCGCCGGAGAATCTGTGGTACATGCCGGCGGCGCACGGCGACCTGGCCGACACCTCAGAATTTTTCCCGGCGATCGTTGAGC
Organism: uncultured Chromatiaceae bacterium; assembly: GCA_965601425.1. Taxonomy (GTDB): domain Bacteria; phylum Pseudomonadota; class Gammaproteobacteria; order Chromatiales; family Chromatiaceae; genus Thiosocius. The sequence continues at coordinate 1,038 of CBFCWF010000288.1, forward strand.
TGCTGCAGACCGGCAGCACCGGCCGCCTGGGACGCATCCCGGTCAGCCGCGGGGCGCCGGCCACCCGGACCTACGACGCCGGTCCGGTCCCCTACCCGAGCGAACAGGAACTGGTCCGCGGGCTCATGGCGAGCGGCCCGCGGCGCCCGCAGCCGGCGACGTCCCGGCAGCGACTGGCGGTCTGGGTCAGCGCGATGGACCTACGACATGCACAGGTGCCGGTGATGTGCGGGCACTATCTCGGTGATCCGATCGCCGGTGCCGAGTCACAGATCGACGAACACCTGGTTGGGCGGGCCCTGAGCCAGCGTGAACGGCTCGGTCTCTACCCCGGAGCGGTCGGCACCTCGACCGTGGTGTTGATGCCACGCAGCGGAGAGGAGGTGCTGCGCGGCACCGGCCGCGGCACACTGATCGTCGGCCTCGGGGAGATGGGTCAGCTCACGGTGGGCAGCGTGACCGAGACGGTCCGGGCCGGCGTACTGCGGCTGCTGCTAAGCACCGACGAGGCCGCCAGGGTGGACAGGCCCCGCGCGGCCGGGCAGACGACAGATCCCGAGCCCCGGGGCATCAGTCTGGGCAGCCTACTGATCGGCTACAATTCGACCACGCTGGGCAGTGTCGAGAACTTCGTCGATGCGATCATCCTCGGCGTCTGCGAGGCCAACCGGCAGTTCCGCGACGCCACCGGCGCGAGCCTGTGGGTCAGCGAACTGGAGTTCCTCGAGATCTTTCTGGACACCGCAATCAGCGCGGCCCATGCGGTGCGCGAGGCCGGGACACGACTGGCGACGTCACTGCGACGCCTGGACGCGGAACTGGCGCCACACGACCAGCTCAAGGAGGGCAAGGGGCTGCAGCCGCGCCTGTATGCGAGCGATGTCTTCGGCTACTGGCCACGCCTGCTGATCACGGATGCCGACCGACCCGAGGCGGAGTGTCCACCGGAATGTTATCGGGTGCAGAAGGTCTCGCCGATCCCGCAAACGCTGCTGCAGGAACTGCTCGAGGACGCGTGCGATCCGGTACGCGATACCGGCGCAAGCCGTCCGGTCGACGACGCCGCGGCGGGCGCTGGCGCCCCGCCTGCGCGCCGGTCTGCGCTCGCATCACGGCTCAAGTACGTATTCCTGTCGGCGCGGGCCCGCGCCGAGACGATCGCCCAGCAGCGCCAGCCGGGTCTGGTGGAGGATCTGGTGGCGCAGGCGATCCGCGACGTCCGCTACAATCCCGACCTTGCGCGGACATTGTTCCAGCTGCTGATACCGGTGGAGTTGAAGGCAACGGCGCGCGACCTCGAAAGGCTCGCCCTGGTGCTCGACGGATACACCGCCAATCTGCCCTGGGAGATGCTGCAGGCAGACGACGAACCGCTGATTCTCAAGACCGCGGTGGTCAGACAGCTCGCGTCGCAACGCTTTCGTCACCAGGTGTACAACACGACCGGCAAGACGGCCTGCATCATCGCGGACCCTTCGACCAGCGGCTACCTGGAGCACTTTGGCGCACCCGACGACAGGCCGCTCCCGCGGCTGCCGGGCGCGGCCCAAGAAGGGCGGGCGGTGCGGCGCATCCTGGAGGCGAACAACTACCAGGTCAATTTTGTGCCGCCGGACAGCGGCGCGATGGAGGTGATGACCCGGCTGTTCCGCGACCAGTACCGGATCCTGGTCGTGTCCGCGCACGGTGTCTACCGCCTGACGGCACGGGACGGCAGCTCGCGCACCGGCGTGGTACTGTCCGGCGGCGCCCTGCTGACCGCGGCCGAGGTCGGACAGCTCGAGGCCGTACCCGACGTGGCGTTCCTGAACTGCTGTCACCTGGGCAGGGTGGACGAGGCGCCGACACTACCCACGGACGTCAACCGCCTCGCCTACAGCCTGGCACGCGAGCTGATAGAGATCGGCGTGCGCTGTGTCGTCGTGGCCGGCTGGGCGGTGGACGATCAGGCGGCGCGCACCTTTGCCGAGCGCTTCTTCGAACAGTTGGTCGCTGCGGGCAGCCCGTTCGGCACAGCGGTGCATGCGGCGCGTCTCGCGACCTATGAGGGCCACCCTGGAATGAACACCTGGGGCGCCTACCAGGCCTACGGTGACGCCGCGTTCGTGCTCGAACCGCGCAGCGATGAACGGGATCGCAGGCCGCGCCGCCGTGTGTCGCAGGCGGAACTGCTGCAGGACCTCAGGCGCCTGCGCGACGAGGCCGACTACCGGACCGGCGACGAGGGTCTCGACGCGGCGCGCGGGCAGGTCGACCAGCTGCTGCGCGATTCGCCAGTGGCGTGGGGCGAGCTGCCCGAGGTCCAGGCGGCCATTGCCGAGGTCTACGCGGCCTATGGGCCGCCGGGCTTCGATGCCGCACGTGCGGCCTATCGTCGGGCGATCGTCATGGAGGACAAGAACGGTCGGGTCCCTATCCGGACCATCGAACAACTGGCGAACCTCGAGGCGCGCAGTGCCGAACGAATGTGCGACAGCCACGAACTCTCAGCCCGTGCGTTCCGACGCTGTGTACGCGATACCGCGCTGAAGCGCGTCAGGCGTGCGATCGAGCGGCTGCACCAGCTGATGGCGCTTGCCGGCGGTAGCGAGGACGACGACCCGGTGACGCAGGCGAACCCCGAGCGACAGTCCGTGCTCGGGAGCGCGCACAAGACAGAGGCCAAGCTCCTCGCGGACGCCGGCTATGCCTGGTCGACCATTGCCCGTGCGCTCGAAGCGGCGCGTGAGGCCTACCGGTCGGCGGAGGGCTCTGCCGACGACGCCGCCTTCGATCCCTATGCGATGCTCAACCGCCTGCAGCTGGAAGCGCTGCTGCAACCGGAACAGCGCCAGGAGGAGATCGCCGCGTCGGCGGAACGCTGCAAGACCGCAGCGCGAAGGCGTTTCAAGGACAGCTACGATTTCTGGGATGCGGTCATGGTCGTGGACGCGGAGCTGGCGGTCTGTATTGCGCAGGGGGC
>CBFCWF010000289.1:0-3860 GCA_965601425.1 uncultured Chromatiaceae bacterium
GGAATGAAGGGCGACCCTGTTCTGCAATGCGCTGTGTGGGTATCAGCCACAGCGGGGGGCGCGCACCAAGAAGCTCTCCGCAGATCGCCAATATCTGTCCGTGGGGGACGACGCCGTTGCCCAAGCCCCCATATGCCCTAACCGTCGAGCCAGCCGGGATCGCGCTCTGTCTTCCAACTAATGGCTGGTGCCCGCCGAACGCGTAATCTTATTGTGCACGTTGTATTTACCCGAGGGCTTGACCATGGGCAGGCGTTTGCGCTCCTCGAGCGTGGCGCCATCGTAAACAATCACCGCGCCTTCCGGGTCCCAGACGCTGAGCAGCGCATGCCTACCATCCTTGTCGAACTCGACGTGTGCTGCGGTCTTGCCCGGCACGGGCTGCAAAGTCTCGACGATCTCGAGCGTTCGCTTGTCGATGATGTGCACCTTGTCGCGGTTGGGTCCGAAAAAAACATCCACCCAGGCATACGGGGTGTTTTCGTGGCTGCGCATGAAGAAGCCTGGGCCCTGGGTGGGTATGCGCTTGATCGTCTCCCAGGTCTGCATGTCAATGATGCTGACTTCGCTCTTTTTCAGATGCGGCGTCGCGAGTATGGTTCGCCCTTCATACTCCCACGTTATGCCGGAACCGAGATGCGGCATGCCATCGAGTTCGAGGTCGGCAATCTTCCGTCCGACGTCCAGATGCACAACCTGACCGTTCTTCGCATTGCGTGCGGCACCGATAACCAGCCTGTAAGACTGATCAAAGAAGAAGTCATCGAGATAATCATCGAGACGGATCCGGCGCACCGGGAATCGGCCGCCGGCCCGCGCTACACCCTCGTCCATACGGTAGTCATGCATTGGGCCGTTGTACACAGGCAGCCCCTCGTCCGCATAGTGGATCTCCCAAACCTCCGGGATGTCTTTGAGCGCGGCAACAAAGCTGCTTCGCGGGCCGGCATCGTAGACCGCGCTGACACGCGAGCTTGCACCTTTGTCATCCTCGACCGGGATGACCTTGATCGGGCGCAGATCCGTCGTGTCGAGCAGTACCAGGCTGTGCGGCAGATAGTTGGCAACCATCGCGTACCGCCCATCGGCCGATACTGCGAGATTGCGCGTATTGATGCCGGCGCGCACCTCGGCGACGGTCTGCAAACCCCACATGTCAAACTTGCTGATCCAGCCGTCGCGCGACGCGAAGTAGACGAAGCGACCGTCGGGTGAGTATTTGGGGCCACCGTGCAGTGCGAAGTGGGTCTTGAAGCGGTGGATCGGCTCGAAACTGTCGCCGTCGAGTATCGTGGCATGATGATCGCCGAGTTCGACGACGACAAACATGTTCATCGGGTCGGCATCGTGCAGCGGTCGCGCCGGGAGACTCTCAGCTACTACATGGATCTTTCTGCTCGCTTCGATCTGGCCCATTTCCCAGACCGGCGGCTCGGCCAGCGGGGTATACACATAGTCGACCACTGCGGTGATCTGCGGCTCGTCGAGAACATGGCCAAATGCTGGCATCTGGGAGGCCGGCCGGCCGTTGGCCACCGCATCGATTGCGGCAGGTCGCTTCAAGCGTTTGAGATTCTCAGGGAGCAGTGCTGGTCCCATCAGGCCCAGGCGCTCAACACCATGGCACTGCGCGCAATGCTGAGCGTACAGTGAGGGCGCGTCGGTCGCGTTGGCGAAGCCGCGCGACGCCAGCAAGCACAATGCGGCAAGCAAGATCAGCTTTCTGGGCGTGCTGTGTTTCACTGAGGTTCCAGATCGATTCGGTACGCTGCGTGGCAGGCGGTACAATTATTCATCAGGCCTGCGAGCTCAGGCAGCGCCTGAGCGGTATCACCGAATTGCTCGATATTCAGTGCCAACTCATCGAAGCGTGCATGGGTGTCGAATCCAAGCTGTTTGAAAGCCAGCGGCAGCTTACCCACCAAGCCGGCGGGTACCTGTTGTTGGGACGCCGCGCCAACCCGGCGTGCCGCCTGCACGGCTTTGGTGGCATCGCCGTCCGCAATCGATTGACTGATCTGCTGCAATGCCACCAGGAAGTCGCGCATCTCGGTTAGCACCAGATCGCGCTCGCCGGGCGCAAGCAGAATTGCGGTACGGCCGTCGCTTGCAGGCAGCACCTGCCCTCGGATCACGAAGACGTAGACCAACGCAGCGATGATCAGCGCCAGCAAAAAAGTCAATGGACAACAGAGACGCCGCATCACGAGGCGCCTTGTGCCAGTGCACGCCTGCGCCCGTCATAAGGACGCAGCTCGATTCGCTCACCGGATGGAATGATGCCGATCTCTTCATTACTCAGATAACAGCCCGGGTCCTCGGCCCAGGGGTTACCGGTCAACTGCCAGGCCCGCGTGCGGCTGTTGCCGCCGCATATCGACAGGTGGCGGCATCGCGCGCAACGGCCCTCGACCGGGCGGTCGGCTCGTTTCAGACCGGCCATCAGCGGATCCGAGGTGTCCTCCCAAATGGCCGAGAACGGGCGTTCCTTGACCGAGCCCAGATCATGATCCCACCACATGGTGTCGGGATGGACTCGCCCCAGGTTGTCAATATTGGCGATGTTAACCCCGGACGAATTGCCTCCCCAGCGCTCCAACATCGTTTGCAGCCTTCCCCGCTGCTCGGGCCGGTGGCGTTCCACCCATTGCAGCAGGTAGACACCATCGGCGTCGTTGTTACCGGTCACGAACTCCTTGGCGTTCCCGCTGACGAGTTGGTTCCAGCAAGTCTCGAACAGCAGCTCCATCGCCGCACGAGTCATACGGTGGTGCGCATCGTCGCCACGGTTCTTGTTGCCGCGACCGGCATAATTCAGGTGTGACAGATAAAACTTGTCGAGCCTCTCGTCGTCGAGTAAGCGCAGCAGGTCCGGTAGGTCGCGTGCATTGTCCTGGGTCAGCGTGAAACGCAGGCCGACCTTGATGCCAGCATCTCGGCACAGACGGATCCCCCTGAGCGACTCATCGAAGGCACCGACCCGCCGCCGGAAACGATCGTGAACCTCACGCATACCGTCGAGGCTGACACCGACATAGTCGTAACCAACCTCGCGGATCTGTTCAATATTGTCTTCGCTGATCAAGGTGCCGTTACTCGACAGCCCAACGTAGAATCCCATCGCCTTGGCACGCCGCGAGATCTCGAAGATGTCAGGCCGCATCAGCGGCTCACCACCGGAAAGAATCAGGACCGGTACGCCGTAGGCCTGGAGATCATCCATGACGTCGAACACCTGTGCGGTCGACAGCTCGCCGGGAAAATCCTTGTCCGCCGAGGTTGCATAACAGTGCTTGCAGGTCAGGTTACAGCGCCGGATCAGGTTCCAGATCACCACTGGTCCGGTCGGTGCGGCGACTTGGGGGCGACGCTGTGCGAGTTCCGGGTTGGCGAGTGCCTGAAGGTAGCGTGTCAATCGAAACATGTCGGATTCCTCATGCCGCCAGCCGCAGGCCCGTCTTCTTCAAGACAGCGCTGCTGAATAGGACATCTTGGGCACGCACATCGTCACCGAGCGCCGCACGCAGACGTGCCGTCTTGTCCAGCACCTCCTCGCGGTCCTGGCCGTGTACCATCGCAAACAGGTTATATCGCCAGATTTCGGGACGGCGCGGCCGCTGATAGCAGTGACTGATACAGTCCATGCCGCCGATCCGGTCACCGAGTTCCACGACTCGCTCGTCGGGAACATCCCAAACGGTCATGCCGTTGCCGCGGAGACCGAGCCGATAGTGATTCGGCACCGCCCCGATACGGCGTATGACGCCGTCCCGCAGCATTTCACCTAGCGCCTCGATGAGCGTTGCGGGCTCCAGCCCGAGCTCAGCGCCGAGCTGCGCAAAAGGCTCGGGGACCACCGG
>CBFCWF010000290.1:0-3859 GCA_965601425.1 uncultured Chromatiaceae bacterium
GTTCCGCCGAGTTGATCGAGACCCTGATCCAGTTCGCGCGGCCCTACGTCTACACGACGGCGATGCCGCCGGCGATCGCCGAGGCGGCACGCAGCGGGCTGCGTGCCGCGGCCGACGAGGAATGGCGACGCGAACGTCTGCAAGGTCTGATCCAACGTTTTCGACGCGGCGCGGCCCAGCTGGGTCTCGAGCTGATGCCGTCCCAAACACCGATTCAGCCCGTCCTGGTCGGCGACAGCATGCGGGCGATGCGTTGGAGCGAGGCGCTGGCGCGGCAAGGGATACTCGTCGGTGCAATTCGGCCGCCGACCGTGCCCGAGGGCGGGGCACGCCTGCGCGTCACGCTGTCGGCCGCGCACACGCCGGTCCAGATCGACGCATTGCTCGAGGTGCTGGGCGACACCGCAGCGGGGTTGTCCGCATGACGCTCTATCGGTATCGAATCGGACAAGGCGTGCCCCTGGTGCTCGTCCACGGTTGGGGCATGAATGCCGCGGTCTGGGGACCCCTGATGCCCGTCCTCGCGGCGCGCTTCAGCCTGACCGTGCTGGAGCTTCCCGGCCATGGCGAGAGCCCTGCTGCAGGCGCGGCCGATCTGGCCGAGTGGGCCCGCTTGTGCCTGTCGGTGGCGCCGGCACACGCCCACTGGGTCGGTTGGTCCCTCGGTGGTCAGGTCGCGTTACGGGCCGCCCTCGACGCGCCGGGCCGGGTCCGCGGCCTGACGCTGCTGGCGGCGACGCCGCGCTTCGTTCAGGCTGCCGACTGGCCGTGTGCGATGCCGGTCGCCACGTTTCATCAGTTCGCCGCCGCGCTGGCCGTCGATCCGAAGGCGACACTGCTGCGCTTCCTGAGCCTCCAGGCGAGGGGCGACGAGCACCCGCGCGAGACCCTCAAGCTGCTGCGCGCCGAGCTCGCGCAGCGCCCGCCGGCCGGTCGCGACGGTCTCGCCCAGGGGCTCGAACTGTTGCTGGGCTCGGATCTGAGAGGCGAATTGCAGCGGCTCGTCTGTCCGACCCGTTGGGTGTTCGGTTCGCGCGACACGCTGGTGCCGCCCGGTGTGCGCCGGCGGATTCCCGGATTGCTGCCCGGTGCGTGCAGCGAAGTGATTACGGGGGCGGGGCATGCGCCATTCCTGTCGCATCCGCAGGCCGTGCTGGACGCGTTGCTGCGTGCGGTCGGCGGGCCCGTGCCCGCATGACGCCGGGGGTGCCGCCGCTGCTGGACAAGGACAAGGTCCGACGCAGTTTCGGCCGTGCCGCGGCGTCCTATGACGAGACCGCGGTGCTGCAGCACGAGATTGGCCGTCGCATGCTTGAGCGTCTCGACTATATCCGGATCGCGCCGAAACGCATCCTGGATATCGGCTGCGGCACTGGGCTCGCCACCGAGGCGCTCATGACCCGCTACACAAAGGCCGAGGTGATCGCGCTGGATCTGGCGCTGCCGATGCTGCAGCGCGCCCGTCGTCGCGGGCGCTGGTTGCGGCGGCCGCGCTGCCTGTGCGCGGACCTGGATGGCTTGCCGCTGCGCGATCAGAGCGTCGACCTGATATTCAGCAACGCGGCGCTGCAGTGGAGCGCCGACCCCGCGCAGGCGATGGCCGATATCGCGCGCGTTCTCAGGCCGGGTGGTCTGTTCCTGTTCACTTCTTTCGGGCCGGACACGCTGCGCGAGTTGCGCGCGGCCTGGGCACGGGTCGATCGCGCGCAGCACGTGCATCAGTTCGTCGACATGCACGACTACGGCGACATGCTGATGCGGGCTGGGCTCGCCGACCCGGTGATGGACGTCGAGCGCATGACCTTGACCTACAGGGACCCGATGCAACTGATGCGCGAGATCCGCGACATCGGTGCCGGCAATGCCGATGCGTCGCGCCCGCGCGGCCTGTCCGGACGCCGGCGTTTCGCCCGGGTCTGTGCCGCGTACGACAGCTTCCGCGACGCCGACGGTCGCTTGCCGGTCAGCTATGAGGTGGTCCACGGTCATGCCTGGGCCCCGTCACAGCGCCGTGTGGGCGCGGAGACCCGGGTGCCGCTCGAGGCGCTGCGGCGGCCAGAATGAGCCGCGGCTTGTTCGTTACCGGCACTGACACCGGTTGTGGCAAGACCTTTGTCGCGCGCGCCTTGCTTCGGCACCTGCGTGTCCAGGGCGTACGCGCGGTCGGCTTCAAGCCGGTGGCCGCCGGCGCTGCATGGCGCGACGGGTTATTGCTCAATGACGATGCTTTGGCGCTGATCGCGGCAAGCGGGCTGGACCTGCCCTACGCTGCGGTCAATCCGTATTGTTTCGAATCCGCGGTCGCGCCACACCTGGCCGCCGAGGCCCAGGGGGTCGAGATCAGTGCGCCGGCAATCCTGGCGGCCCTGGATGCATTGCGCATGGCCCATGACTTCGTGGTCGTCGAGGGGGCCGGTGGCTGGCGCGTCCCGCTCAGCCCGACGCTTGATATCGCGGGCCTGGCGCGGATGCTCGATCTGCCGGTGCTGCTGGTCGTCGGTTTGCGACTGGGTTGCCTCAATCACGCGCTGTTGAGCGAGCAAGTGATTCGCGACAGCGGAGTCCGCCTGGCCGGCTGGGTCGGGTCTCAGGTCGAGCCCGACATGGTGTGCCTGAACGAGAACGTCGCGACCCTGGTCGATCGCCTCGCCGCCCCCTGCCTGGGCGTGCTGACCCATCCGGACTGGCCCGGTCGGTTGGCCCCGCCGCGCCCATTGGCAGCCGCAGCGCGCTGGGGTTGCAGCACGCCGAACGGGTCCGCATCCATGGGGAAGGGAATGACCTAAATCAATCAACTCGAATATTAGAGAGGCCGAATGTCATAAACAGTTTTTTTACTGATCCACCTCAAATTTGCTTGGATCTGCCGATGCTCCGCGATAACCTCTCGGTCGGGAAGCAATAGCCGGCATGAAGCCAGTCTGCCTCGACGCGCATGGCGAGGCGTCGCTGAGAGTCTCTTGACCGATGGTGATTTCCGATAAATGCCCCGGCAGCGCGGTGCGCCGGATGGTGATCCGGCCGAACCGATCGTTGAGCTGGCGTCAATCGATGATGTTTTTGGGTACGATCGCGGTACCCCTGCTTTTGGTATCGGTCGTGCTCGCTACCCGGGGCTTCTGGCTCGTCTTGCCGTTTGCCGGTCTGGAGCTCGCGGTGTTGTTCGGCTGCTTCTACCTGGTGTCGCACGCGGCGCAGCGATGCGAGGTCGTGTCGATCGGCGAGTCTGTCGTCACAGTCGAAAAAGGGCGCGACCGCGGACGCTGCCCGGAAAGCGGCGGACCCGAACAGCGTGTCGAGTTCGCGCGTGGCTGGGTCAGGGTGGAGCTGGCCAGCAGTACGGAGCGATGGTACCCGCGGCGGCTGTGGATCGGCGCTTCGGGCCGGCGCGTGGAGATCGGCGCGTTCCTCGTCGATGACGAGAAGGCCAAACTCGCCGCGGAGCTGGACAGGTTGCTCTCCGCATGATTTGTCGCGGTCCGCGCTGGCGGGTCGTACTCGAGAAACAATGCTCAAAATCGAGGGGTCCGAAGCTGTGAGATTGATGTGCAAACTTTCCGGCGTTTTGTCGGTATATCTGGGGTCTGCGTTCGCATCAGCGCACGCAGACTTCGCGCTAAACATGCGCGAGGGAGTCACGACCACCAGTCAGAGTGTTTACGACCTGCACATGACGATTTTCTGGGTCTGCTGCGCGATCGGCGTCGTGGTGTTCGGCGCGATGATCTACTCGATCATCTATCACCGTAAGTCGCGCGGTGCGGTCGCGGCGCAGTTCCACGAGAGCACTACCATGGAGATCCTGTGGACCGTGGTGCCGATCGTGATCCTGGTCAGTATGGCGATCCCCGCGACCAGC
>CBFCWF010000291.1:0-3733 GCA_965601425.1 uncultured Chromatiaceae bacterium
CGCCGGCATTTCGACTCGATTTCCGGGTCCTTGCAATGCAGCCGCCACATGTTCGCGGTGGGACCACCCAGGTCTGAGATCACCCCGGTGAAGCCCGGGGTGTGGTCGCGAATGTTCTCGATCTCGCGCAAGATGCTGTGCTCCGAGCGATTCTGGATGATGCGACCCTCGTGTTCGGTGATGGAGCAGAACGAGCAGCCGCCGAAGCAGCCGCGCATGATGTTGACCGAGAAGCGGATCATTTCGTACGCGGGGATCCCGGCATCGCCGTAAGCGGGATGCGGGACCCGCTGGTAGGGCAGCTCGAACACCCTGTCGAGCTCCGGGGTGCGCAGCGGGATCGGCGGCGGATTGATCCAGACCTCCCTGTCTCCATGTCGCTGCACCAAGGCCCTTGCGTTGCCGGGATTGGACTCGAGGTGCAGCACCCGGGACGCATGCGCATACAGCACCGGGTCGGTGCGTACTGACTCGTAATCCGGAATCCGCAGCACGGTCTTCCGCCTGTCGAGCCCGCGCGGGCGATCGTGCCACACGACGACTTGCGGACCGGTCGGGCATCGGGTGTCCGCGGCGCTGTTTCCCGGCCCGCTGCGGCCGCCCGCGCTGGTCGCGGCGTACGGGTCTGGATGCGTGTCGACCCGGCCCGGCGTATCGACGCTCGTCGAGTCGATCAGGGTCCAGTCGGCTGGTAGCTGCCGGCGCACGAACGCGCTGCCGCGGAGGTCGGTTATCTGGTCGATCGGTTCGCCCCCCGCGAGGCGATGGCTGAGTTCGACGATCGCGCGCTCGGCGTTGCCGTACAGCAAGAGGTCTGCCTTGGCATCGACCAGTACCGAACGCCGCACCTTTTCCTGCCAGTAGTCGAAATGGGCGATCCGGCGCAGGCTTGCCTCGATGCCGCCAATGACCACCGGCACGTCGCGGAAGGCCTCCCGGCAGCGTTGCGCATACACGATGACCGCCCTGTCGGGGCGCCTCCCTGCGTCGCCGCCGGGTGTGTAGGCGTCGTCCGAACGCAGGCGACGCTCTGCGGTGTAGCGGTTGACCATCGAGTCCATGTTGCCGGCGGTTACGCCGAAGTAGAGGTTTGGCTGGCCCAGGCGCGCGAAATCGTCGGCCGAGGTCCAGTCTGGCTGGGCAATGACCCCGACACGGAAGCCCTGGGCCTCCAGCACCCGCCCGATCACGGCCATGCCGAAGCTCGGGTGGTCGACATAGGCGTCACCGGTCACGATGACGATGTCGCAGCTGTCCCAGCCGAGCAGGTCCATTTCGTCGCGCGACATGGGCAGGAAGGGCGCCGGGCCAAACTTGTGCGCCCAGTGGCGTCGGTAAGTGAACAGGTCTGCTGCGGGTTGCATGATGCTTGAACCGTGAAGCCCGGGTCAGGACACCCGTCGGGGGAATATATCACCGGTATTCGGCACGTGGTTCCGTTATCCCAGGGATCGCCGGCAGCACTGTGGTAGCCTGGATTTACCCTGTTGAAACCAAGGTAGGGGCGCCGGGAAGTGCCTGTCGTGCACCTTCAACCCTCGATATCGGGTCGCCGCCATGACGGTTACGCTGAACGGACCTTACGGCGGTCAGCTGCTCGGTATCGCGCACACGATCGACATCTTCTCGCGCTATGGCGTGATCTTCCTGTTGTGCCTGGTCGGCCTTGCCACGATCATCGGGGCCTTTGCCGCCGGGCGCGGACTCAATCGGCTGGCCGTGGGTCTCGGTATGATGCCGCGCGGCGAGGTGGGCCTGATCTTCGCGAGCATCGGGAAGTCGCTGGGCGTGATCAGCAGTCAGCTGTTCTCGGCCATCGTACTGATGGTCGTGATCACAACCCTGATTTCGCCGGGGTTGCTCAAGTGGTCCTTGCGACGCGGCGTCGATCGTTCCGCGACGCCCGGGTCCGTACCCTGACGTTGCGCGCCACCAGCGCGTCAATCGCGCGTGGCCTCCGAGCGTGTCGCATCGCAGCTCGCACCCTCGAGCAGATCCTCGTCGGGTGATTTGGTCAGCGATCGAACGCGCAGGTGCAGCGCCGCCTTGGCCATCAGGTGCGCGCCCACCGGTGCGGTGATGAACAAGAACAGCGTCACCAGCACCTCGTGCAGGCTCATGCCCTCGTCCCGGTGGCTGAAGAATACCGCGGAGGCGATAAGCAGGCTGCCGACACCGAGTGTGGTGGCCTTGGTCGGCGCGTGCAGGCGGCTGTAGAAATCGCGCAGGCGCAGCAGCCCCAACGAACCGATCAACGTGAAACCGGCGCCGATCAGGATCAATGCGGAAATCAGCATTTCGAGCACGGTCGTCATTCTATGATATCGCCCCGGGTAAGGAACTTGCTCAGCGCCACGGTGCCGACGAAGCCGATCATCGCGATCAGCAGCGCGGCCTCAAAATACAGGTTGCTGCCGAGGTGGATGCCGAGCAGCACCAGCAGCGCCACCGTGTTCACGTACAGCGTGTCCAGCGCGAGTATCCGGTCGGGCTTGCTCGGTCCCAGCAGCAGACGCCAGAAGGACAAGAGTAGCGCGGTACTCACCAGGCCGAAGGCGATATAGACGGCCGTGCTCAGCATGTCTCCAGGATCTCCTTCAATGGCGCCTCGTAACGCTGGCGGATGGTGGCCAGCAGTTCCTCCGGCGCGGTCGTATGCAGACTGTGGATGATCAGGCAGCGGCGATCCGCGGTCAGGTAGGTCGATACCGTGCCGGGGGTCAGGGATATGGTGTTGGCGAGCAGGCTGATCGCCAGTTCGCCGCGCAGCGCGAGCGGCATCACGATGAACGCAGGCCGCAGGCGCTCCTGCCGCCCCAGGATCAGGCGCGCCACCGTGAGGTTGGCCACCAGGATGTCGTACAGCACCACGGCCAGGAAACGCAGCAACAGGAGCGGCCGGCGCACGTGCACCTGGTCCGGCCAGAAGCGCGCGGTGTAAAGCGGCACCGCCCAGCCGAGCAGGGCCCCCAGCAGCAGGTGGGCGATGCTCAGTTCGTTCACCAGCAGCAGCCAGATCACCAGCAGCATGGCCGAGAGCAGCGGGTGCGGCAGCAGGCGGGTCATCGTGTCATCACTCCGGCGCCGGTCTGCAGTACCGCATCCAGATAGGCATCCGGCCGCACCAGCTGTGTCGCCGCTGCCTGGCTGAATTCATACACGGGCCCGGCATACAAGACCATCGCGATGCCGAGGAGCACTAGCAACACCGGGGCAGTGAGATCACCGAGGCGCGTCGCAGCGCCGGCGCTTGTCCCGGGATCGATCTTGAAGAACAGTTCGCTGCCCGAGCGCGCCAGCGCGATGACGGCGAGCAGGCTGGTGACCAGCAACACACCGAGCACCCACGGCATCCAGGTGCCGCCGAGACTCGACTGCAGGATGAGCCACTTGCCGATGAAGCCGGACAGCGGCGGCAACCCGCTCACCGCCAGCGCAATCAGCAGATAGCCCCCTGCCAGCAACTGGCCCTGTGGCAGGCTGGGGCCGGCGGTCAGGCGGTCGTGCACGGCGCCTCGCGCCCTGCCGAGGATGTCGGCCAGCAGGAACAAGGCTGCGGCGGCGAACGTGGTATGGGCCAGGTAGTAGAGCCCGGCGGCCAACGCGGCCTCGCCACCCAGGCCGAACGCGGTGAGCAGGGTCCCGGCGGACACTACGACCAAGTACGCGGCCTGCTGGGCCAGGCGCCGACTGGCAAGGATACCGACGGTGCCGGCCACCACGGTCAGCAGTG
>CBFCWF010000292.1:0-3704 GCA_965601425.1 uncultured Chromatiaceae bacterium
GGAACGGCTGCGAAACTCGCCAGAATCCGTGATGCCGGTGACGGATGCGGGCTAGGGCCGGAGCCAGGCGCTTCCGAAAACGACATACCAGATCGGGTCATCGGGGCCCAAGGCGAGGTCTATCCTCATATGAAGACCATGCTTGCGCGCCAAGAGGTAACGAAATCCGCCACCGCCAGCGGAGACTTGGTGCTTGTTCCCGGAGTCGGGAGCATCGCCGTGGGCGACACCGATACCGCCGAAACCGACCAAGCTGAAGCGCGGGTGAAACTGCCAGCGGAGTTCGGCCTCGATCTCCGCGGTCTCCTCACCTTGGTAGCGCATCGCCTGCACCCCCCGCAGTGAGACGAAGGGCCGAAGGTAGAACGGCGTGCCGTCCGAACTGGCCCGCGCGGCGCCGCGAGCGCTCAGGTGGAGATCGTCATTCCGCGGCAGATAATAGATGCCGGTTAGGCCGATCTTCTCGAAGTCTCGGTCGCCTTGTGGGGGTAAACATCACGGGCATCCAGGGTAACCTGCGGTCCAGCAGGGGCTACGGTGTTGAAGCAAATACTGCGGAGTGCTGAACGGCCAACTTACCTCAAAGCGAAAATGGTGCCCCGACCATCCCGAACGCGCCCTGAAATACACCGCGCATCAACACGAGTTTGCATATTTGCCTCGGCCGATCAGCCAGAAACACGGAGACAATGGCGGTGATTCTCGCTCCTAAACCCTGCAAGAAGAAAGTCTTGCAACGGTGCGCGCAATTGAGGCATGGCGCCGCGAAGTGATTGAGAGACTAGGAAACCGGCAACGAGTGCGATTGGCCAGCCGAACAGGCTACCCATGCGCAGATGGTTGAATTGCACTGAACATTGAAACACTTTTGAATCGAAGCTAGACCCGACGACGAAATGCCATCTATTCGAAACCTTGAAGAAATGCACGATTCGAGGTGGTCGACGCAAGTACGCAAAACTGGGGCAAACGAGCACACAATTCAATTCAATAGCCACGCTCATCCAACTCACCACTCACGCCGATGTGCGTCGACTCGCGTGCGCTGCCACTCGCGAATATCAGAGAAACCATATTCTCGATCGGCACCGTCCGCGACGTCGTCGTGCTGTGCGTGTCAGCCGTTGTTCATTCAGATACTTTTTCTACACTGAACGTGGCTTTGGGAGGAATGCCATTGTCAACTTCGATTCCAGTGATGCGATAATTGCAGCCCTCCTTTTCCAGTATCGCATTCACTCTATCCTTCTTTATAGCGACCCGGATGATGGTGCTCGCAATGAGATCATCGCCACCAAGGTCGCCTGCCATTTCCGCTGCCTGGCCAGTAAGCTCTTTCGCTTTATCTGCAGCCTGTCCGGAGATCTCTTTAGCTTTGTCGATAAGACTCATCATTCACCTCAGTTGTTGAAGACTTTTCCGCGTTTCCGGCACGCGCTATCAGGCCGCAGCCGACGCTGCCCCCGCGCAAGCCGAGCGCCCGCTGTCTGGTGAGGCTCCCGTTCCGATCGATCATTGTTTGCAAAACGCTGCTGGGGACAAGCAGACATGCAGGTGGCGCCGCTAAGTGTCGCTGCCCCCGAGACGCTCTACCTGGTTACCTCTGACCCCGTCGCGGACCTCCTCTTGCTTGCACTCACGCTTGTCCTGCCGCTCGTCGGACCTGCCGCGCTCATCTCGCCGATCCTGTCGATCGTCGAAATCGGCAACCAGAAGGTATTCTCTGCTATCCGCCAAACGCTCGAAGAACGAATTGCCTTGACCGGGCTGGACCGGTAGGTGGATCAATGCCAGCGTTAATCCCGAACCAAGAATCAAAGATGCGTTTCATGTGTACTTTCTTCCACGGTTCCGGCGTCGGCAACTTCCGATGTACTGTATCCGATTGGGTAACGGTCGGCAGCAATTCCCACTCGATTGCGGTCATCATCCCTTTCAAGATTCGCACAACCTACGATTTTTTATTGAACGAGGCCATCTCCGAGCAAACCTCTTCCACATTGATGGGCTTGGCCAGCACACTGTCCATGCCGGCGGCAAGGTAACGCTCTCGCTCCCCGTTCAATACCGAGGCAGTCAGCCCGATCACCAATAACTGTGAAACTGCGGGATCATCGGCACGCCGTATCCGCCGGGTAACCTCCAGCCCATCCATGTTCGGCATGTGAACGTCCATCAAGACAGCATCGAACGCCTGTTTGGATATCATGTCCAGCGCAATCATTCCGCCTTCTGCCTCGCTGACTCTAAAACCCTCCTGTTCCAGTAGCAGCCGCGCCCCGAGTCTTGAGATGCTGTCATCATCCACGATCAGGACATGCCGCCCTTCGATCGCTTCGTAAAGCGTTTGCGGCACACGCTCACCCGCGTCCTTTTCGGCTTTTCTCAGCGGAAGTTCAAAATGGAAGCAACTCCCTTTCCCGGGAACGGACTCTAGACCTATGCGTCCCTGCATGAGCTCGACCAAGGATTTGGATACGGTGAGTCCCAGCCCTGTACCGGCATAGCGCTTTGAGAAGCCCCCGCTCAACTGGGTAAAGCGGTCGAAGATATGTTCGTGTTGCGCAGGGGAGATTCCGGGACCCGTATCCTGCACCGAAACCCTCAATAGGTAGCCCATGCCTTCCTGCTCTTCGAGACTCACCCGACAGTTCACGCTGCCGCGTTCGGTGAATTTGATGGCGTTGCTGATCAGGTTGGCGATCACCTGGTAGACGCGGATCTTGTCGCCACGTACCCGGTCATGCCCCTGCAACGCCTTTTCCATACGGAAAACGAGGCCCTTGGCCTCCGCCAATGGCTGAAAAAGGCTCCCGCAGTGAGCGAGCAACGCCTCCAGTGAGAAGTTGTTGTCGGAAATTTTGATATGGCCGGATTCGAACTTTGTCAGATCAAGAATGTCGTCGAGAATCTGGACGAGGGTCTCGGCCGACAGCAGAATGGCGCTGGCAAACTTGGATTGGCGTGCATCGAGGTTTGTATCCTGCAGCACCTTGGTCATGGTGACCATCCCACTCAGGGGCGTGCGAATCTCGTGGCTCATGTTAGCGAGGAATTCCGACTTGGCCCGGTTGGCACGATCCGCCTTGTCGATGGCCCGTTTCAGCCGGTTCTCGGCCTCTTTCTGCTGAGTGACATCCCGCCCAACCGCGTAAAAGCGTTTATCCGACGAATCCACGCGCACCCGCCAGTCGATCCATTTGTACGAACCGTCCTTGCAGCGATAGCGGTTTTCCACCAGAAGCAACTGCTTCCCCTCTACGGCCTCAGACAGGGCCTGCGCCGTCCTTGAGAAGTCGTCGTCATGGACAAAGGCCAGAAACGGCTTGCTGAGAAACTCCTGGTCGGAATACCCGAGCAAGCGGCCAAAGGCGCTGTTGATTCGAGTGAAAAAGCCCTCCAGATTGCCCATGCCAATCAGGTCAGGGGAGAGCTCGAAAATTTGCAGAGCTTCCTTATCGGTAGACATGGTGACAAATAAGGCTTTTCGTAATGTGTAAAGAGAATGAGAGATATCCTGTTGATGGTATCCGTTGCGGCCGGATGAGTAAAAGCGGGCCTTGGCCCAGGCAAAAGCATGCCGACGGGCCGTCGCTCACACGTTCCCAACTCTGCAAAAACCGCAGAAAAACCTTCCCGGTTCCGTCACAGGAAGGTATTGAATCGATGATTGGCCTTGACCATTGATGCTGATCTCAACCTGA
>CBFCWF010000293.1:0-3623 GCA_965601425.1 uncultured Chromatiaceae bacterium
GACATTGAACTGCGCCGGGTGCGCATCACCAACCGTTCCGCCGCGCCCCGCACGCTCGAGGTCACCAGTTACGCGGAGGTGGTGCTGGCGCCCGCTGCCGCAGATAACCTGCATCCAGCATTCAGCAATCTGTTCGTGCAGACCGAGATCATCGAGGCGCACCGGGCCATCCTGTGCACGCGTCGGCCTCGCTCGCGCGACGAGCCGGTGCCCTGGATGTTTCACTTGATGGCGGTGCACGATGCGCAGGTCGGCGAGTTTGCCTACGAGACCGACCGTGAACGCTTCATCGGCCGCTGCCAGAACATCGCGACGCCGCGGGCAATGAAAGCTGGCGAGGCGCTTACCCGCAGCCAGGGCTCGGTGCTGGATCCGGTGGCGGCAATCCGCAGTCGAATCACCCTCGAGCCGGATCAGACGGTCAGCGTGGACCTGGTCTACGGCATCGGCGACAGCCGCGACGTGGCCCTGGGGCTGGTCGAGAAGTACCAGGATCAGCGCCTCGCCGACCGTGTCTTCGAGCTGGCCTGGACCCATGCGCAGGTGGTGCTGCGCCAGATCAACGCAACGGAGGCGGACGCGCAACTCTACGGGCGGCTGGCCAACTCGGTCATCTACGCCCATGCCTCGCTACGTGCGGACAGTAGCGTCCTCATGCGCAACCGGCGCGGGCAATCCGGCCTGTGGGGCTATGCCATTTCGGGTGACCTGCCCATCGTCCTGCTGCGCATCGGCGACCTGGCCAATCTCGAACTGGTGCGCCAGCTCATCCAGGCCCATGCCTACTGGCGCCTGAAGGGGCTGGCGGTGGACCTGGTGATCTGGAACGAGGATCGCGCCGGTTACCGGCAGGTGCTGCAGGACCAGATCCTGGGCCTGGTTGCGGTGGGCCTGGAGACCCACGCGATCGACCGGCCGGGCGGTATTTTCGTGCGCTCGGCAGAGCAGATCTCGGAAGAAGACCGCACGCTGTTCCAAACGGTCGCCCGCGTCATTCTCAGCGACAGCCGGGGAACGCTGGCAGAGCAGGTCAACCGCCCCGTTGCGCCGCGAACGCGCGTGCCGCGCCTCGCGCCAAGCAGGCCCCGACAGGACGAGGCGCCCGCCGCCTTTGAGACACCGCGGCGCGATCTGATCCTGTCCAATGGTATCGGCGGGTTCACCCGCGATGGGCATGAGTACGTCATCACCACGACGCCCGGACAGATCACGCCGGCGCCTTGGGTGAATGTGCTGGCGAACGCGCAGTTCGGCTGCGTCATCTCGGAGAGCGGCCAGACCTATACCTGGGGCGAGAACGCCCACCAGTTTCGTCTGACGCCCTGGCACAACGACCCGGTAACCGACGCGAGTGGCGAGGCCTTCTACCTGCGCGACGAGGAGAGCGGCCATTTCTGGTCGCCCACGCCGTTGCCCAGGCGGGGCGCGACACCCTATGTCAGCCGGCATGGCTTCGGCTACAGCGTGTTCGAGCATGCCGAAGACGGTATCCACACTGAGTTATGGGTCTATGTCGCGTTGGATGCGGCGGTCAAGTTTTCCGTGCTCAAGGTGCGCAATACCTCCGGGCGGCCGCGTCGGCTTTCGGCGACGGGCTATGTGGAATGGGTGCTGGGTGACCTGCGGCCGACATCGGCCATGTATGTCACCACCGAGGTCGATCCGTACAGCGGCGCGATCTATGCGCGTAACCCCTACAACACCGATTTCCCCGACCGTTTCGCTTTCTTCGACGTGGACGACGCGAACCGGACCGTCAGCTGCGACCGCGCCGAATTCATCGGTCGCAACAGAAGCCTGGAGAATCCGGCGGCGATGACGCGCACCCACCTGTCCGGGCGGATCGGCAGCGGCCTGGACCCCTGTGCCGCGATCCAGGTGGGTTTCGATCTGGCCGATGGGCAAGAGCGGCAGATCACCTTCAGGCTCGGCCTGAGAGGGGTGCCCGGTGGCGACGACGCCCACCAGTTGGTACATCGCTTGCGTGGCCCCGATGCCGCGCGGCGCGCCCTGGAAGCGGTCTGGCAGTACTGGAACCATACGCTTGGCGCGGTGCAGGTGGAGACACCCGACGAGTCGCTCAACGTGCTGGCCAATGGCTGGCTGTTTTACCAGACACTGGCCTGCCGCCTGTGGGGGCGCAGCGGCTACTACCAGTCGGGCGGCGCCTTCGGCTTCCGCGACCAATTGCAGGACGCTATGGCGCTAGTGCACAGCGAGCCGCGTCTGCTGCGCGCCCAGCTGCTGCTGTGTGCCGGCCGCCAGTTCCCCGAGGGTGATGTGCAGCATTGGTGGCATCCCCCCTCCGGACGGGGCGTGCGCACGCACTGTTCCGATGATTACCTTTGGCTGGCCCTGGCGACCTGTCGCTATGTGCGGAACACCGGCGACACCGGCGTGCTGGACGAACCCGTTGCGTTTCTGGAAGGGCGTCCGCTCAATCCAGAGCACGACTCCTACTATGACCTGCCCGGCCGCTCTGAGGCCACGGTTAGCCTGTACCAGCACTGTGTGCAGGCCATACGCCACGGACTCGCGTTTGGTTCCCACGGCCTGCCGTTGATCGGTAGCGGTGACTGGAACGATGGCATGGATAGGGTCGGGATTGAGGGCAAGGGGGAGAGCGTGTGGCTGGGGTTTTTCCTGTACGAGGTGCTGCGCCAGTTCGATGTGCTTGCACGTCGCCACGGCGATAGCGACTTTGCCGAATTGTGTGTGGTCGAAGGCAAGCGCCTGGGCGAGCACCTTGAAGAGAACGGATGGGATGGCGCCTGGTATCGTCGCGCCTGGTTCGATAACGGCACACCACTGGGGTCCGCGGGCAACAGCGAATGCCGGATCGATTCGATCTCACAGAGCTGGGCCGTGCTGTCCGGGGCGGGCGGTGTCGAACGCGTTCGCATGGCCATGGGGGCAGTGGATGAACATCTGGTGCGCCGTGAGCATGCGCTCATTCAGTTACTCGATCCTCCGTTTGACAAGTCGGGCATGGACCCGGGATATATCAAGGGCTATGTGCCGGGCGTTCGCGAGAATGGCGGCCAGTACACCCATGCTGCTATCTGGGCGGCCATGGCGTTCGCGGCAGTGGGCGACAGTCGGCGCGCCTGGGAACTGACGACTATGATCAATCCGGCCAACCATACGAAATCGCCGGAGGCCATCGCCACCTACAGGGTTGAGCCTTATGTGATGGCGGCCGATGTGTACGCAGTCGCACCGCACATCGGGCGCGGCGGCTGGACCTGGTACACCGGGTCGGCCAGCTGGATGTACCGCCTTGTCGTCGAGTCGCTGCTGGGCCTGCGGCTGGAAACAGACAGGCTTTACGTCACGCCCTGCTTGCCGGCGCATTGGCAGGGACTGACCATCCACTACCGTTATCGCGAAACGGTCTATCACATCGCCATCACGCAGACCGCCGCCGGCGAGGGCCAACTTGGCGGCCTGATCAGCGGGACGCTCGATGGCGTCGAGCTGGACGGCCAGCCCATTCCCCTGATTGACGATCGCCAGGAGCATGCGGTCACGGTGAGGGTGCCGGTGAACGCGGCAGCGGACCTCGGCGACGGGTCCGCCGCGGACCCTCAGTTGGCGTAACCCAGTACAGCGAGGAAGTGGCA
>CBFCWF010000294.1:0-3608 GCA_965601425.1 uncultured Chromatiaceae bacterium
CCAATATGATCTGGACCGTGTGATCGCTGCTGGGCGGCCGATAGACCTGGTAATCAATCAGGCAGCCGGTGGCCGAGGCCAGCGCTCCCGCCCGTACCGAAACCGAATCGAGGCCGTCAACCGTCCTGGACAGCTCCTGCCGCGGCCCGGGCTGCGCCGGCTGGGTGGACCAGCAGCCCTCGAGTAAGGCGACACCGCAGAGCAGCGCGAGCCAGGCCCCGGTGACGGCGCGTCGCGATCTGTTGCAAGCCCGACGATTGCTCAATGCCGATTACCCGCCGGCCTCGCCCGAGTGGCTAACTCCCCGCGTAGCGCGCAGCGCGGATGCGCGAAGGCACCCGGCGCGTCGAGCATGGCACAATCACCCGATCGCATCCGCGGTTCCATCAGCGTTGGTTGCAGCAAGCGACCTCGGGTAACGCAATCGAGACGAGGACTCGGGCCATGAAAGGTGACCATCATATTGCCGTGATCGGCGCCGGCATCGGCGGTCTGTCGGCCGCGATCGATCTCGCCGCGGACGGCCATCGGATCACCCTGCTCGAGCGGCACGGGCGACCGGGCGGCAAGCTGCGCGAGCTCGAGGCGGACGGTCATCGTATCGACTCCGGACCGACGGTCTTCACGATGCGCTGGGTATTCGAGCAGCTGTTCGCTACCGCGGGCGAACGGCTCGGCGACTGGCTCGAACTGACCCCGCTCGAGGTGCTGGCGAGGCATTCCTGGGTCGACGGCAGCCGCCTCGATCTCTACAGCGACATCGAACGTACCGTCGACGCGATCGGCCAATTCGCCGGCCGGCGCGAGGCCGCGGCCTATCGACGCTTCGCGCACGAATCGCAGCGCATATTCGATACCCTGGATCACAGTTTCATGCGTCGCGAGCGGCCCGGCCCGGTGGCGCTCACCCGGTCGCTGGGCATCGGTGGCCTGCCGCGGCTCTACGCGACCAAGCCGTTCACTTCCCTCTGGGACGAACTCGGCCGTCGCTTCGGCGATCCCCGATTGCAGCAGCTGTTTGGTCGCTATGCAACCTATTGCGGATCGTCTCCCTTCGACGCGCCGGCGACGCTGATGCTGATTGCGCACGCGGAGCGTGCCGGCGTCTGGACCGTGGGCGGCGGCATGCAGCGGCTCGCCGATGCGTTGGCAGGGGTCGCGCGTCGGTCGGGCGTCGAGATCCGCTATGCGGCCGATGTCGCGAAGCTTGCGACCCGGGGCGGGCGCGTCAGCGGGATCGAGCTTGCCGACGGCGAATGGATCGGCGCCGACGCGGTCGTTTTCAACGGCGATGTCGCGGCGCTCGATGCCGGTCTGCTCGGCGACGCCGCGCGCGACGCGGCGCCAAGCCGGCAGGGCGAGCCGCGTTCGCTGTCCGCCATCACCTGGAGCCTCGCCGCGCCGACCAGCGGCTTCCCGCTCGCCTACCACAGCGTATTCTTCGGCAGCGACTATCGCGACGAGTTCGACAGCATCTTCGAGCGACGCGAGGTCACGCGTGAGCCGACCGTGTACATCTGCGCCCAGGGCCGCGCTGGAGAGACCGTGACGGCGGGGCGCGAGCCCTTGTTCCTGCTCGTCAACGCGCCGCCGAGGGCGCTGACGCCACGCGAGACGGAACAGATCGAGCAACGCGCTTTCGATCTGTTGGGTCGCCACGGACTGCAGATTGGCGCGGATGCGTCGGCGCGTCACCTGACGACACCGGCCGACTTCGCGCGCCTGTTTCCCGGCAGCGAGGGCGCGATCTACGGCTGGCCGACCCACGGATGGTCCGGTTCGTTTCGTCGCCGGGGTTCGCGCGCCCGCCTGCCGGGTCTGTACTTCGCGGGCGGCACCGTGCACCCGGGACCCGGCGTGCCCATGGTCGCACTGTCCGGGCGGCTGGCCGCAGCGAGCGTGCGCACCGATCTGCAACGGTGATCGACCCAGCTCAAGGCTGCTCAGGGATCGGGCACGATCTCGTCGAGCACCTTGGCCGATGAGATCACCCCGGGCATCCCCGCCCCCGGGTGGGTGCCGGCGCCGACCAGGTACAAGCCTTCGACATCCTCGCTGCGGTTGTGGGGACGGAACCAGGCCGTCTGGGTCAACACCGGCTCGAGACTGAACGCGGCGCCCTTGACCGAGAACAGACGCTCGCGGAAATCCATCGGCGTCAGCAGACGCGAACTGACGACCTGTTGTTCGAGACCCGGCAACACGGTCGCCGCCAGGTAGCGGGCGATCCTGGCCCGGTAGCCCTCGGCCGCCTCGGTCCAGTCGACGCCGCTGTCGAGGTGCGGCACCGGCGACAGGACGTAGAACGCGTCGCACCCGGCCGGCGCCAGCGAGCTGTCGGTCGCGGTCGGGCGGTGCAGATACAGACTGAAGTCATCGGCCAGCACCTTGTGGTCGAAGATGTCTGCGAGCAGCGAACGGTAACGCGGTCCGAGCAGGATCATGTGATGCGGCACATCGGGGTAACGCCGCCCGGTACCGAAATACCAGACGAACAGGCTCATCGAGTAGCGCGCGCGATCGAGCTTGCTGTCGGTCCAGCGGTCACGGACGGCGTCGGGGAGCAGCCAGCGATAGGTGGCCGCCGCGTCGGCATTGGATACGACGACGTTCGCCATGAGCCGCTCACCCGTCGACAGTTCGACCCCGACCGCGCGGCGATTCTCGACGCAAATGCGGCTGACCGGCGTATTCAGACGCAGCTCGCCGCCCTGCCCCTCGATCAGCGATACCAGACCCTTGACCAGGCTGCCGGTACCGCCCATCGCAAAATGGATGCCGTGGCGCCTCTCCAGTTGGGCGATCAGTGCGTAGACGGCGGTCGCGGTGAACGGGTTGCCGCCGATCAGCAGCGGGTGAAAACTGAACACCATGCGCAGTTTCGGGTGCCGAAAATGCCGGGCAACCAGGCCGTGCACCGAACGAAAGAACTGTCCGCGAAACAGATCGGGCACCGTGCGCAGCATCTTCCCGAACGAATCGAAGGAGACGGTCAGCAGCTTGTCGAAACCGATGTCGTAGAGCGTCGCGCTGGCCTCGAGATAGCGTTCGTAGCCGGCAATGTCTCTGGCGTCGAAGCGGGCGATCTCGGCCTTCATCGCTGCGTGATCGCCACTGTAGTCGAAGTGGCTGCCGTCATCGAAGCGGATGCGGTAGTAAGGCGTGATCGCGCGCAGGTCGATGTCGTCGGCCATGCGTCGCCCGCACAGCGACCACAGCTCCTCGAGCAAAAACGGGGCCGTGACGATGGTCGGGCCGGCGTCGAAGGTGAAGCCGTCCTGCGCGTACACATAGGCACGCCCGCCCGGTTTGTCGAGCTTCTCGAGCAGAGTGACGCGGTAGCCGCGGGCACCCAGCCGGATGGCCGCGGCGAGCCCGCCGAAACCACTGCCGATCACGATCGCTGGCGGTCGTTCAGCCACCACGTACGCCATCGGCCGGCCGTTGCCCGTCCTGCGGCGCAGACCGCCAACGCAGCCAGAGGTCCCAGACATGGCACACCAGCGCGGCGACCAGCCAGGCCGCGACCCAGCGCCACCCGCTACCGGTGAGCTCGGCGCGCAGCGCCAGCATCAGGCTCGCACCGGCGCCGATGTTGACCAGCAGCG
>CBFCWF010000295.1:0-3541 GCA_965601425.1 uncultured Chromatiaceae bacterium
TGGTCGAATACCTGAAACACGGTCGTGGACAGGCCAGCCGGTATCCCGCTGCCAAGCTCGGTCAGGTTTTCGACGGCACGCTGGCTGATGCGTCGCCGTGCGTCCTTGTCTGGCGGCGTATAAAGGTGCAGCGAGAAAGTCGCCGGCTGCCAGCCCACGAGCCGCAGGTCGCGCAGGTCGCCGTCCAGGCGTCCCTCGATGAGACCGAAGGAAAAGGTTCGGGTCAGCGCCTCCAGACTCAGACCACGCAGCGTGGCGTCGGCGCGCAGTACCGGGACCGTGCCCAGCGGGTCCCGGATGCTGAGGTCGTCGACGCGAACATCGCCGTCGAAGGCCGAGAAATCCAGACCGCCGCCGATGCTCAGGACCTGGTCGGCATAGCGCATCTCGCGGAGCTGCCCGCTGACGACGCCGCCGAACGGCGGCCATTCCAGGACCTCGGTCAGTCGCTCGAGCGACACGTTGCGCAACGAGGCGCTCCCTTCCCACGCCGGTCTGGCACCCCCCGCCGACACCCCGTTCATTCGAAAACTGTCCAACGCCACCTCGCCCCCGAGCAATGGCACAACGATCGGCTCAAGCAGCTCGACGCGGTCGCCGGCGAAACGGGCCTGCACGCTGAATCCGCCGGTTGGGATGCGATACAGGCTGGCACCGCTGACCGTGAGGTGCGAAGCGGACACCTGGCTGGCGCGATCCCACGCCACGCTGCCGTCGCTCGGACCCAGCATAAAACGCCCCTGACGGTCTTCGAAGCCGAGCCCGTTGATCTCGAGCCCGGCCTGTTCGACACCCTCCCGGTCAAAATGCAGCACGAGCCCGACGCGACCGGTCACGTCCATGTCGTCTGCCGCGGTACCGATCAAGAATGGCTGCAGTAGGCGCCGATACAGGCTGCCCGCATCCTCACTGTGCGCCGCAACAGTGAGGTCATGCAGCGCGCCCGACGCAAAGCTGCCGGTGCCCGAGACATAGGCGGTATCCGCCAGTTCCACCGACCAGGCGTCGAGCGTGAGCCGTCGACCGGCCGGGGACCAACTGCCAGCGGCCCTGGCATCGACCGGCCCCTGTGTCGCATCCAGAAACAAGGGCTCGCTGTACAGCGCTCCGCGCGGCCAACCGAGCCGGCCATCGAACACCCAGGCGGCCCCCTTGGCACGCGCCGCGAGGTCGAGCTTCAGGGTCAGGCCCTCGGCGGCCTGCGCGCCATCCGGCGAGGCATAGTCCAGCTGGTCCAACACAAGCTCACCGTCGAGACCGGAGAGCGCAGCGGCCCGGCCAGCGAGCGCGAGCACGCCACTGGCGCGGCCACCCAGCTGCCAGCCACGCGGCGGTTGGACGAACGGGCTCAGCTGTGCGAGGCGCGGCAAGGCGACCCGATAGGGCGCGATGCGGGCGGACCAGGTTCCCGCCTGTGAAGTGAACTCCAGCGCTACCGCACCCCGCCCGACCACGAGCTGCGGGATGCTCAGCCTCAGATTACCGCCCGGACCATAGCTGCCGTGCCAGGTGGCGTCCTGCCCCTGCAACGGCGAGTCCCGCAGCCGGAGCCTGCCATCCGGGCATTCCCAGGCCTGGTCGTCGCGCCGCAGCACCCGACATTCGAGCCGCAGATCGTCGAGATCGCCGTGGTCGGCCGGCAGCGCGAGATGCGCTACCCGGATGACGATGCTGAGGTCCCCTGGTGCGGACTCTGTCAGGCTGACGTCCAGGCCTTGCGCAACCCAGTCGTCGCCCCTTATCTCGTCGACAGCCAGCTCGATCGCGACCGATGCCGGCGCATTCAGGCTCAACAGCCACAGCGCGCTGCCAACGAGCGCGCCGGGGAGATGCAGCGACCGGTTCGCCCGGGCGCATGTGCGGTGCGTGACCGCAGACGCCGAGGAGCACGCGGGCCATGCCCGAGCGGCCGCCCCCCGGCCCGAAGCAGCGTGCGCGGCCGCGGATCCGACGTTCAGCCCTTCAGGGCCGCATGGGCCGCCGCGAGCCGTGCCACCGGGACACGCGGTGCGGAACAGGAAACATAATCGAGCCCAGCGCCGTGGCAGAAAGCGATCGACGACGGATGGCCGCCGTGCTCGCCGCAGATGCCGACCGACAGGTCCGGCTTCACCTCCCTGCCCCATCGCACCGCGAGCTCCATCAGCTTGCCGACACCCTCGGTATCGAGCACCTCGAACGGGTTGTCGTGCAGGATGTTGCTTTGGTTGTACAGCGGCAGGAACTTGTTTTCGGCATCCTCGCGCGAGAAAGAAAACGTCGCCTGGGTCAGGTCGTTGGTGCCGAAGGAGAAGAACTCGGCCTCTTGCGCGAGCCCCTCGGCGCGCATGCACGCACGCACCACCTCGATCATCGTGCCGAAGCGACAGTTGAGCTTCTGGCCGGTCTTTTGCTCGACTTCGGCGCGGATCTCGTCGACATACTCCCTGATCCAGCGCAGTTCCTTCGCGGTACACACCTGCGGGACCATCATCTGCGGATACACATCGAGCCCCTTCGCGGCGCACTCGGCCTCGGCCTCGAGAATCGCGCGGATCTGCATCCGATAGATCTCCGGATAGGTAATCCCAAGGCGGACGCCGCGGTGACCGAGCATCGGATTGACCTCGGTCAGCGCGCGCACCTTGCGCAGCATCTGCTCCTTCTTGGCGATCGCCGCCTCGACCAGATCGGCATTGACGAGCTGCGTCACTGCCGGCTCACCCCCGGCATCGATCCCCCCCTCGAGCAACATCAGCGAACCGGCGAGCACATCCATACCCTGCACCGAATCGCGCAGGTGCTCGAGCTGTTCGATATCGCTCTGCAACTGGCGTTCGGTCGGCAGAAACTCGTGGATCGGCGGATCGAGCAGGCGGATGGTCACCGGGTGCGGCGCCATGGTCTCGAACAGGCCGCGGAAATCGGCACGCTGCATCGGCAGCAGGCGGTCGAGCGCCGACTGTCGCTGGTCGGCATTCTCGGCCACGATCATCTCGATCACCACCGGCAAGCGCTCGACCGCGTTGAACATGCGCTCGGTCCGGCACAGACCGATGCCGCGCGCGCCGAATTTGAGGGCGCGTGCCGCATCGGACGGCGTGTCGGCATTCGCCATCACCCGCAGGCGGGCAACCTCGTCCGCCCAGTGCAGCAATTCCTTCAACTCGTCGGAAAACTCCGGCTCCACCATCGGGACCTGTCCCAGAAACACGTTGCCGCTGGAGCCATCGATCGTGATCATCTCGCCCTCGCGGATCACATGTGCGCCGACATGGGCCTCGCGACGTCGGACGTCGACCTGGATACCCTCGGCACCGGCGACGCAGGGTTTGCCCATACCGCGCGCGACGACCGCGGCGTGCGAGGTCTTCCCACCGCGGCTGGTCAGTATGCCCTGCGAGGCGAAGAAGCCGTGGATGTCCTCCGGTTTCGTCTCCTCGCGTACCAGGATCACCGGGCGCGCGAGGTCCTTGCCCTGGACCTCGGCCCGGTCCGCATCGAACACCGCGTAGCCGGAGGCCGCCCCAGGCGAGGCCGGCAGGCCCTGGGCCAGGGGTTC
>CBFCWF010000296.1:0-3511 GCA_965601425.1 uncultured Chromatiaceae bacterium
GCGCTTTCGAAAGCCTCGCTGCTGATGTCGTACCGCGCGAGGAGGGCGTTGCGCTCGTCCTCGGTCTGGTACGGGGTGGACATGTTGTGCCAGTCGGTGGCAGCGCCATGGGCGCGGTCGGCCTCGGTCATGGTGTGGCTGAACGTGACCGTCAGGGTGCCCGAGCGGCAGGCCTCACGGTTCCACTCGGTGGTGCCGAGCACATGCCATTGCCAGACGTCCTTGCCGTCGATCCGGAATTTGCCGGTGCAGAAGGTGATGGCCTCGACGCCGAACTGCTCGGCGGTCAGGGCCTCTTCGCCGACGTACTTGCCGTCCTTGTAGATCGGCGTGGTCGCGCCGTTGACCCAGTCAACGCGCTGCGTGGCGCTGCGCGGCGGGGCGGTCACGGTGATCTTGTAGACCTTGTCGCCCTTGCGCTGCAGCCAGCCGCCGGTGCTGTTGGCCTTGTTGACCTCGGCGAGCTGCTGTCCGCGACGGCCCTTGGAGAAGTTGAATACTTTCATGGCGGTTCCTTTCGGTTGGTGGGAGGTCTCCCCCATAGGGGCCTCTCCATACGGTTGGGTTGGCCTCCCATAGGGGCCTCTCCATACATTTGCCAAACCGATTTTCAGGGTATAGAAACGTGAAACGCGCCGGGATGGTCCCGACGCGTTTCGGATCGCAACACCCCAGAGACAACAGGAGGACGCAACCTTGCCAGCTTCGTTCTACGTCTCTGGGGTGTTGGGGTCAACCTCAACATATGGAGATGAGCGTGAAACTTTTTCACAAGATGAAGTGCGACGCAGCGTGGGGTTTCTTCGCGGTCAGCCCTGCCGACCCTGAAACCGGGAAGCGGCGCAAGCGCCCCGTGCGGAGCGGGTCGCCATGGGCCGGGGCGTCATCCAAGGTACAGAACGGTTTCTTCAGGATGACCTACCAGCAGGCGCTGGGCCGCCTGAAGCAGATAAACACCCCGGAGATGATCGCCCGGTGGAACGAGAAAAAGAGCGACGAACACCCGCTCATCGAGGAGATCGTCCTCGGCTACTGCCCGCATGAAGATGACAGCAGCGCGATTGTCATCGACATGGACAACTGCCTGACCGAGGACGGCGATCTGCTGCCATGGGCGGACGATCTGGTAGGCCTGCACAACGGGTTGATGATCGAGCGCTCCCTGAGCGGCAAGGGGCTGCACATCATCATGAAGCGCGAGCCGGGCGACGACCGGCGCTTCCGGCAGGGCGAGGCCCATGACGTCGGCATCATATCCACGGGCGCGCGAGGGATCATCCTGACCGAGGACTGGCTCGATGATGCCGGTAGCGTCGAGCGCGACGACGCCCTGCTCAAGGCCATCGAGAAACGGCGCGGGGCCGGGCGGAAGGTCGAGCCTGATGGCGATGTCTGGGACAAGGCGCTGAGCGGCGTGCTGGAGCGCAGGATGACCGTGGACGAGACCTGCGAGGCCTTGGAGCGGCTGGAGAATGACGACGACTGGTACAAGGTCTGCGTCAGCGCGATGATGAACACGCTGGTGTTCACCGACGAAGGCCAGCCCGATCATGTCCCTGACGAGGTGATCGATGCGATCCTTGAATACCTCGCGCCCTATGACGAAGAGCACGGGATCGATCCCAAGGTCACTCAGGACCGGGTGCAGCGCATGGCGACAGAGGTCTGCACCAACTCGGTGCAGGTCACCTCGAGCTACCTGCAGTTTGCAGCGGGGCTGACGATACCCGAAGCGTCAAAGGACATCGAGCCGGGGCATCACATCGTCACGGAAGAGCAGCTGATCGAGAGGATCGTCTGCGACCCGCACCGCAACCAGTTCTTCGACCGGGAAACCAAGCGCTACTACAGCCACGGGGGCGCGGTCAGTCTGACGATAGCCGTCGAGATGACCCACATCGACAGCAAGGGCAAGCGGAAGCCGGTCGAGCGGTCGGTCAACGCGCGCGCCTACTGGATGAAGGAGCATTGCACGGCGATTGACGGCACCTTCTGGGACCCCTGCCTGCCGGACGAGGTCAGGGATCGCTCTCCACGGGGTTTCGGGGCGGCGTGGAGCGATACACCGGGGGCGTTGTGGATCAACCTCTGGGAGCCTCTGCGGCTGCCGCAGGGGCCTGTGGGGGACGCCTCGCTCTGGGTGGAGCATATCCACCGCTTCTGGCCCGACGAGGCTGACGGGATCATACGGTGGCTCGCATGGCAGGTGCAGCGGCCCGGCGAGAAGATCAACTGGGCCTTGGTGTTGGGATCGCTGTACGAGGGCGTCGGGAAGGACCTGCTGCTGGTGCCGTTCGCCCATGCGCTCGGGAACGCTTTCAACGGGGGCCTGTCCTACGAGCACTACATCAGCGGCTACGACGACGGCCTGCTCAACAAGACCTTCGTGGTGATGCAGGAGGCGCAGCAGCCCACCCGGTCGGACGCCAAGGCAATCGCGAACCGGCTCAAACCGCTGATCACCTCACCGCCGGACGCGCTCGACCTGAACCCCAAGGGGCAGGCGCGCGTCACGATCCGGAACGTCGTCAACCTCGCCATCGTCACCAACCACGCCGACGCGCTGCATCTCAGCGCCCACGGGCGGCGCTACGGGGTCGCATGGACCAGCCTGCCGCCGATGGATCAGGACTACTACGACCGGCTCGGGGCCTTCGTCCACAGCCCCGAGGGGGCGGACGCGGTGCTGGGGTACCTGATGTCGCTGGACTTGGGCGAGGAGCCTCGTGTCGCTCCCCAGTGGGCTGGCCTGACGATGATGCAGGACGCGAGCAAATCGGAGATGCAGACGCTGATCGAGGGCTTCGTCGAGGAGAACGATGTGCCGGTGGTTTCGGTGACCCACATCAAGAATTGGCTCTCCGCGAAACACGGAATGACGAAGGTCACGGGGCATCTCGTGGCGAAGGTGCTGCGCGATGACATAGGCTGGATGCGGGTCGGCGGGCCGGGCTGGCGCTACCGGCACGCTGAAACCCGACAGAAACATGTGCTGTTCAGCCCGGACGGAAAGGCGGACCAATGGACGCTGGAGGTCCTCGACGAGGTGCTCGGAGCGTATCAGGAAATCGAGTGACCACTTGGTCGAAAATCTTGGGCCACTTACCCTGATTTGGCCCACTTGGTCACCTGTAATGGTGTTTAACAGTGTTAAATGTGGGTCACTTGCCAGTGGGCCAATGACCACTTCAAATCGAGACAAGTGGAACAAGATTTATCGTTGTGCAGTAAAGAGTTACTACTGCTTACCCCACTTGGCCCACTTACTTACTAGAGAGGAGTGATAGTAGAGAAAAAGAGGCAATAATGAGGAAAGTATGGTTAACAACCGGTACATAATCAGTGAAAAAAGCCCATATAAAATCTCTATAGGGGAAACGTGGGCCAAGCGGTCACAGCCCTCCGCGCACGGGCTATCCAACGGCGTGGCGGCACCCGGCGCACGGGCCATCCAGCGCCGGTATTATGTAAACTGTCGAAGCTGTCACGATGGTAATGTAAACTGGCGTAA
>CBFCWF010000297.1:0-3485 GCA_965601425.1 uncultured Chromatiaceae bacterium
CAGCAGCTGATCGAACTGATCGCCCGTGACTGATTCCCTGACGGCGGCGGCAGGCACCCTTTTCGGCGTGCCGCGGGCTGCGCGGATTGCGCGCTGCTGGCCCCCCTCGGGATGTTCCTGAAGCTCAGCGACCCGGCCCGGCCGGCGCCATCGACACGCCCCGCGCAGCCGCAAGCGCTGGCCCCGCCCCACGCCTGAGCGCGATACCCGGCGGTCGCGGGTCGGTCTGGTGTCGACGTGGCAGACCGTCTTATCATGCGGCGCCACCGACAGCGGAGAAGCCCATGGCCGAACGATATCTGAAGCACCATCCGGACAGGGCCGGCTGGTTCGGCGAGTACGGCGGGGCCTTCCTGCCGCCGGAGCTGCAGCAGCCGTTTGCCGAGATCGCCGAGGCCTATGCGAGGCTGTCGCGATCCGCAGACTTTCAGAACGAGCTGGCCTATATACGCAAGCATTTTCAGGGCCGGCCAACGCCGGTGCACTATGCACGCAACCTGTCCGATGCGCTCGGCGGTGCGCGGATCTACCTCAAGCGCGAAGACCTGAACCACACCGGCGCGCACAAGCTCAACCACTGCATGGCCGAGGCGCTGCTCGCGAAGAAGATGGGCAAACGCCGTCTGATCGCCGAAACCGGTGCCGGTCAGCACGGCGTCGCGCTCGCGACCGCGGCCGCCTATTTCGGCCTGTCATGCGAGATCCACATGGGCGAGGTCGACATCGAGAAAGAACACCCGAACGTGGTGCGTATGCAGCTGCTGGGGGCGACCGTGGTCCCGGTGGACTTCGGCGGCCGGACGCTCAAGGAGGCCGTGGACTCTGCTTTCCAGTCCTATCTGAAGGACCCGGAGCACAGCCTGTATGCGATCGGTTCAGTGGTCGGCCCGCACCCGTTTCCGATGATGGTGCGCGATTTTCAGCGCATCGTCGGCCAGGAGGCACGCAGCCAGTTCGCCGAGATGAGCGGCGCCGAGCTGCCGGACCATGTGATGGCCTGCGTCGGGGGCGGCTCCAATGCGATGGGCATCTTCCAGGGATTCATCGACGACGGCGACGTGAGCCTGCACGGCGTCGAACCGCTGGGCCGGGGGACCAAGCTCGGTGAACACTCGGCCACGATCACCTACGGCAGCAACGGCGAGCTGCACGGCTTCCGCACGCTGGTGCTCACCGACGCTGACGGTCAGCCCGCCCCGGTGCATTCGATCGCCTCGGGGCTCGATTATCCCGGGGTCGGCCCCGAGCATGCGTTCCTGCACAAGACCGGGCGCGTGAACTATGCGGCGGTCGACGACCGACAGGCCCTCGACGCCTTCTATCGGCTTTCGCGCGAGGAAGGCATCATCCCGGCGCTGGAGAGCGCACACGCCGTCGCCTATGCGATCCAGGTCGCGCCCGAGCACCCCGGAGAGACTATCCTGGTGAACCTGTCGGGACGCGGCGACAAGGACATCGACTACGTGGCCGACAACTTCGGTTACCGCAACTGACTGCCGGGCGGTTCGACGAGCGGTCGAAGGCGTCGGACAGGCGGCCGACGCGGGCCTGCGGGTTGATCTGCTTGAGACGCGACACCTTGCACATGACCGACTGCTCGAGGTTCGCGATCGGCGTGGGCCTCGGTGCCTGCGCATCCTGCGCCTTCCCCCCCTGTCGGGATCGACGCCGTTCCGCACCGGGCCTTCACAGCCGGTACCGGCCGTCCGTCATGATGGTCCGGCCGTCGACCACGACCGTCGGTTCGCGTATCACCATGTCCAGGTGCGCCGCGCTGTCCCAGGTCGACCCGGTACGCGCCGGATAGCCGTGGCCTATCGCAATATGCACGCCCGGCATCTTCTCGTCCTGCAGCAGGTTGCCGATCAGGCGCTGCAACCCGAGATTGGTGCCGAGCGCGAACTCGCCGATCCGCGACGCATTCTCATCCAGCCGCGTGTACGCGACCAACGCGTCCCGCAGCTCCCGGTTCGCGCAGTCGATCGCCGCGATCCGGCCGTCGACAATGTCGAACGTGACCGGCGTCTCGTCCAACAGGCCGTAGCGCTTCGAGAAATAATCGCCGAGCACGCCGTCGACCACGTAGCGCCCCGAAATACTCTGCACGCAGGTGAAGATTTCGCCCTCCGGCAGGTTGTTCCATGAATCCCGGGTGATGAAACCGTCCATGTTGACCCACCGGATGTCCGGCGAGAACTCGGCGACGATCGAGGTGCCGGCCGGGGCCTCGACCGCGATACGGCGCGCCGCGGCCAGGACCGGGAAAAGCCGGGCCGCGAACTCGCGAATCGCGTAATAGTCGGCCGCCATTCCCTGCGCCATGATCTCGTCCGTGACGCCGATCATGTGTGCGTGCCGGATCCTGTTCGTCTGGACGAGCCGGAGCATCGGCCGCCGGAAGTCCGCGATCTCGCCGGGATGGCTGCCGGCGATGTAGATGCTCACGCTCGCCGCCCGCATCGCCCGCGCGACCGCTTCGGGAAACCCAGTCAGCGGTCGCTCGCCGAAATCGCCCATGTCGAACGCCGTGTGGTCGCAACCGATCCCGTCGAGCAGGGCTCCGATCACCTGGACATAGCGCCGGGTCGATGCATCGAAAATCACGACCACCGTGTCGTCCCGCTGGACGCCGAGGCACACCGTCACGGCCTGCCGACACCCGCGGAGGATGCTGCTGTCGATGCTCATGGTTCTCGGTTCCACTCCCGGCCAGCGATGGGGACCGGCGGCGCACGGGCCCAGACCCGTTGCAGTCTAACCTGTCGCGCACCGGCGGTGTCGGCAGCATTGCCTCGGCCTGCCAGATTGGCAGGCCCGTACGCCGGTACGGGCGCGGTCGCGATGTCGTTGTTTTGCCGATGTTTTGGGCAGCGGCGCGGCGCCCGTCCAGCCCCGGGGGCACATCCCCCCCTGCCGAACTGTCAGGGAAAGGGGCGCCTGAACGGACATCGCCACCGTCTGGCCGACGCCCGGGCGGGACCCCGAGGCGAGCAACCCGGCCACGCGCCAACGCCCACTGCACCGTGCGGTAGCACGCACGTCCCGGCGCGGTCGCGGGCGACTGGCCGCAAAGAATCTTTGTCCTGGCCTGCTTATTGCGTCTATGCTCTGGCTAACGCGGCGAAACGTCTCCAAAACGACAATAAGGGGGCGTTTTGTCGTGTTCTTGGACGCAATAATTCAAAATTCGGAGGAATATCTAATGTCGAGAATTTCATTCACCAAAAGCGTTTCCTGCCTCGCCTTCGCTGTCGGCCTGCTGTCGTCCGGCGCAGCCATCAGCGCACAGCACGGCATGGGCGGTATGGGTGGCATGTCGGGAATGTCCGGCATGGGCGGTATGGGTGGCATGTCGGGAATGTCCGGTATGGGCGGTATGGGCGGCATGTCGGGAATGTCCGGCATGGGCGGTATGAGCGGCATGTCGGGTATGGGCGGTATGAGCGGCATGTCGGGTATGGGCGGTATGAGCGGCATGTCGGGTA
>CBFCWF010000298.1:0-3444 GCA_965601425.1 uncultured Chromatiaceae bacterium
CTACCTGGACTGGGAGTTTGGCCTGATCGCGCAGCTCAGGCGTGACGGCACCCATCACTTCCAACCGCTGGTGCCAGGCCGGCCATACGGCGGTGCCGGGACAATCATTGCCGGCACGAGTTGATCTGGCGAAGCGGGCCGGCGTGTCCAAGCACCCCGGCCCCTTTTCATGGCTCGTTATCCGAAAGCGTCATATAGCCGACCAACACAGTCCATCCACGCGACCAAGCCCCCTGATCGTCGCTGTTCTTCTGACGCATCGAAAGATCCAGCCGGGTTTTCGTCCGACATTCGGGCCTGCAATCCGAAGGTCACTAAAGTGGGGTAGGGGCCCTGCTTGCATCGTCACGCTAGCAACACAAGGTGGCACACTATGTTAAGGGTTGTCCGTCGGCGATAACCTGCCGGTCGCCAAGCACCCAGCGACGGACAGCTATATGCTGCATAGCGGACCACCGCATTGTGCAGTGCAACAGGCCGCAAACAAAACACCGCAGACAGAACTAGGCGCAATGGGATTGACCTTCTAGTTGCTCCCAAGCCGACATTCGATTTTGTCGACCACCCCAACACGCGGTAATTGCTGTTCGGCGCAAACACCCCTCGGTTGTTGATCCAATGCGCGACGGTTGTTTGGTGCCGGACCAGAGTGTTATCGCGCGTTGGGAATGCGCGGGAGAAACCGCTGGAAGCGTCACCGTGCGAATACTCCCTGACCATGTCGTACGGAGCTATGGCTGCCGTCCCGATGGCCAAGACTGGGTGGGCAAAAAGTATCCGGTCTACTTGGACTGGACGCCGTGTCATTTTGGGGGTCAGCGCCCCTGGTTCATTTGTCCGAACGACGGATGTGGGCATCGCGTTGCCATTCTTTATGGGGGTGAGATCTTTGCCTGCCGTGATTGCCACGACCTGGCCTAGCCGCGTCAGCGCGAGGCCGCTTTTGACCGAGCGGCTCGACGGGCTGACCGGATTCGAGCCAGGCTTGGCTGGGATGCCGGCATCTTCCGCGGGCGAGGACCGAAGCCAAAAGGTATGCATGGCGCGACATTCCTCAGGTTAAAGGCGCAGCACGATCAGTTTGTGGCCGAGTCCCTGGCGGGTGCCAAGGCCCGTTTCGGGAGGCCTGGTGATCCTGTCGATGACTGGTTCGACGAGATGGGGGCCGTGCTAAGGATTTAGCGCCCCAGAAGATCTCGGCTTTGGCCAGACTCGCTGGTCTCGGTACCAAGGTTAGTGACGTGACCGGGCGCGTGGGCGAAAAGCTGACATTCAATTGTGCGGCGCAGCAGCCGGCAGGCTCACTTATCAGAGCACACATTCCCTGATAGTGGGGTTGCTGGTGTGGGTATGAATGTTCGAAACTACATTTGGATTGTTTCTTGCGAAAAAAACGGAAAAGGGACGATGCCCGAACGCAGTACCACGGCTACCAAGTTCAACGTCGGTGACTGGACGATCGAACCAGCTGCCAATCGGATGTTTCGTGCAGGTCGAGAAGTCCGTTTAGAGCCCAAGGTGATGCGGGTCCTCACCTATCTCGTAGAGCGCCACGGAGAAGTGGTATCGCGCCACGATCTCGAAGCCAATGTCTGGACGGGTGTGATCGTAACTGATGATGCGGTCACCAATACAGTAATCAAACTGCGCAAGGCACTCGGCGACAATGCACGCAATCCCAGGTATATCGAGACCATCGCGAAGACGGGTTACCGGCTGATCGCGTCAATAAGCATTGCCGAAGAAGGGGTGCCGGGTCGCGTGAAACGTATGCCAAAGGCGCGGTCAACCGGGCGTCCCCGCACGATAATCGGGTTGCTAGTGTTCCTGGGCGCAGTCGGCGTTTTCTTCTACATCTGGCAGAGGCCAGCCATTGACCGGGGAGACCCGGCACCACCATCTATCCTTGTTCTGCCATTTGAGCACTTGGGGAACGACCCGAAGCAAGAATACCTTGCGGATGGAATTACTGAAGACATCGTGACAAATCTCTCCAGATTCTCGGATCTGCGCGTGATGGCCAGCAACACCTCGTTCGCCTTTAAAGGCAGAGAGGTCGTACCCCAAGATATGGGAACCGAGCTAGGAGTCAAGTTCGTCCTCAAGGGCAGTATTCGACAAATCGGCGATAAATTGCGGGTAAATACCCAGTTGGTTAGCACAGAAACCGGCTTCAACCTCTGGGCAGAGCGTTACGACAGGAAAATATCAGAGCTGTTCGCGGTTCAAAATGATGTCACGGACAATATTGTCAGTGCGCTCGCCATCAGAATGACGCATCAGGAAAGAAACCGTCTCGCCCACAATGCAACCGACAGCCTGATAGCGTACGACGTCTTCCAGGAAGGTCAGCGTCTGTTAAAGATCAGCACGCCAGAAACCAATCGACAGGCCCGCGAGATGTACCGAAAGGCGATCAGCCTTGACCCAAGCTACGGTCGAGCATACGGGGCCCTTGCAGTCACTTTGGCATTCGATTTTAGAAGGGTATGGACAGATGCCCCGGTCGAAACCTTGGATCGCGCTCTGGAGCTCGCGAAGAAGGCCGTGATGCTGGACGACTCGGTCCCTCAAACTTACTGGGCGCTTGGATTTGTTTATCTCACGCGCAAAGAGTACGACAATGCAGTAAAGGCGACACGAGAGGCTCTGAGAATCGCACCGAACTATGCAGATGGCTACGGCCTCCTTGCATTGACGCAGGCCTTTCTCGGACAACCGACCAACGCAATCGAGTTGAACGACAAAGCAGTTGCACTCAATCCTTATTTTACGTTCGAGTACCTGATTACTTACGGCTTGGCCCACTACTCGCTCGGCGAGTACGACGCGGCTATAAAGTGGCTTGAGGACGCTCAGGAAAGAAATCCAAACGCCATACAGATCAAAGTGCTTCTGGCGGCCAATTATGTGAGGCGCGGACGGCAAGACGATGCAGAATGGGCCGCTGACGAGATTGCGCTGATGAGCCCAGCAACGACGGTTGCGGGTTTGCAGAAAGCCATTCCGATTGCAGAACCGGAACTCATGCGCGCTTTCTTGCACGACCTTCGTAAGTCGGGACTGCCGGAATAGCGCTGGCACACGGACAAGGCAAAGAAGATGCGAAAATGCGGCTTTTGGCTGTTTTCGCACTCGGCCGAGCAACCGCGCTGATGTCTGCTTCATGTTACGGCCAGGCGCAGTTCGAGCCAATACTGAATTA
This sequence comes from uncultured Chromatiaceae bacterium, assembly GCA_965601425.1. Classification (GTDB taxonomy): domain Bacteria; phylum Pseudomonadota; class Gammaproteobacteria; order Chromatiales; family Chromatiaceae; genus Thiosocius. The sequence continues at coordinate 3,206 of CBFCWF010000298.1, forward strand.
CTCATGAAAGTCGAGAACGGAAACCGCAACCGGACAAGCGACATGCGCTGAGTTCGGAGGAGCCGGTCAAATCATTGACCGCTGGCAAAACCGGTGTGTTGAGCTGGAAAAACAACAGAACGTGTTTACCTTGCTTGGATGCCTCGTCGACATCTTCGGCGATCTCGAGAAAAGTGTCCTTGAACAGCCGGGCACCTCTTGCGGTACTTCGCCCGTCAACCTGCCGCGCTCTGCGGCCA
>CBFCWF010000299.1:0-3420 GCA_965601425.1 uncultured Chromatiaceae bacterium
ATGTACGCGACCATGATGATCGCGGTGCCGACCGGCGTGAAGGTGTTCAACTGGGTCTCGACCATGTGGAAAGGCGCGATGACGTTCGAGACGCCGATGTTGTTCGCCGTTGGTTTCATCATTATGTTCACCATCGGCGGGTTCTCCGGCCTGATGCTCGCGATCGCGCCGGCCGACTTCCAGTATCACGACACCTACTTCGTGGTAGCTCACTTCCACTACGTGCTCGTGACGGGTGCGGTGTACTCGATCATGGCGGCGACCTATTACTGGCTGCCCAAGTGGACCGGCAACATGTACGACGAGAAGCTGGGCAAGATGCACTTCTGGATCTCGACCATCTCGGTCAACGTACTTTTCTTCCCGCAGCACTTCCTGGGTCTTGCCGGTATGCCGCGTCGTATTCCGGACTACTCCGTGCAGTTTGCGGACTGGAACCTGATCTCGTCGATTGGTGGATTCGTTTTCGGCGTGTCGCAGTTGATGTTCGTCTGGATCGTGATCAAGGCGATTCGCGGTGGCGAAAAGGCGACCGATCAGGTCTGGGAAGGTGCAGACGGCCTCGAATGGACCCTGTCGTCGCCGCCGCCCTATCACAGTTTCACTGAGGCGCCGGAGGTCAAATGATGTCGGCCCATCCCCGGCAACGGCCGGGGATGGCTGACACTCAGCCGATGAACGAAGCCGAAGACAGATCGAAATCGAATATCCGCCTCGCAATCATCCTCGGGCTGGTTGCCCTCGGGTTCTTCCTGATGGGGATCTACCTGGCGCTGGACAGGGGGATCTGAACCGATGAGCGGCAACACGCAGTCACGCAACGGCCGGTCGTTCGTTCGTATCGCGGTGGTGGCACTGGCGATGTTCGGGTTCGGTTACCTGCTCGTGCCGCTGTACGACGTGTTTTGCGAGATTACCGGCCTGAACGGGAAGACCGGGCGCGTCGACGAAGCGGCGGTTGTCTCCCGGTACGAGCCCGATACATCGCGCACGATCACGGTGCAGTTTGTCGCAAACAACAATGGCGGCATGCCTTGGGAGTTTGCGCCGCTGGTCGCCAGCATGCAGGTTCATCCGGGCCAGGTCTACGAGACGGCTTTCACCGCGCGTAACCCAACCGGTAGCGACATGGTGGGCCAGGCAGTCCCGAGCGTTGCGCCCGGGAAGGCCAGCCGCTATTTCAACAAGACCGAATGCTTTTGTTTCAATCAGCAGCCGTTGGCCGCCGGTGAGGTGAAGGACATGCCATTGCGCTTTATCGTCGATCCGAACCTGCCGCGCGACGTCAGCATGCTGACGCTGGCCTACACCGTTTTCGACGTGACTCAGCAGGTAGCGATGAAATAGCGCCGGCGTGGGTCGACGGCACGGTCGGCCGACGGGAAAACAGCTTAACCGAAGACATAAACCTCCAGGGGGAACACATGGCACATACAGGTGACCATTATTACGTGCCACACGGCAGTCACTGGCCGATTGTCGCCAGTGTCGCACTGACTGTCGGTGTGGTTGGCGCCGCCAATTGGTTCAACGGCAATGCATCGGGACAGATGGTCCTATTGCTCGGCTTGGCCATGGTGGTTTTCATGATGTTCGGCTGGTTCGGCACCGTCATCAACGAGAGCCTCAAGGGCGAGTACAACGAACAGGTCGACCGCTCTTTCCGGCAGGGGATGATGTGGTTCATCTTCTCCGAGGTCATGTTTTTTGCAGCATTCTTCGGTGCGCTGTTTTACGCGCGCGCACTGGTGCTGCCCTGGTTGCTCGGCGGTGACTATTCCACGCACGAGTATCTCTGGAAAGGCTATGGCGAGGCCTGGCCGACCAACGGTCCGGGCAATGTCGGCGGCAACTTCCAGACCATGGGGGCCTGGGGTATCCCGGCGCTCAACACGATGCTGCTGTTGACCTCGGGCGTCACCATTACGCTGTCGCACTGGGCGCTGAAGGCCAACGACCAGAAGAGGACCGTACTTTGGCTCGTCGCCACCGTACTGCTCGGTCTGGTGTTCCTCGGGTTTCAGGCCTACGAGTACATCCACGCCTACAAAGAACTCAACCTGACGCTCGAATCCGGCATCTACGGCTCGACGTTTTTCATGCTGACCGGCTTCCACGGCATGCACGTGACTATCGGAACCATCATGCTGATCGTGATAACGATCCGTGCCGCGAGGGGGCACTTCACACCGGAGCAGCACTTCGCGTTCGAGGGCGTGGCCTGGTACTGGCACTTCGTCGACGTCGTCTGGCTCGGTCTGTTTATCTTCGTCTACGTGCTCTGACCGGGCACTGCCGGCCCGCTGTTGGGCGGGGCCGGCGCCTGGCCGCCGGCTAATCCTTTGGCGCGGCGGCCGAAGGCGGTTGCGGGTAGACCCCATGGGGTTCGATCACGTCCAGCCCGACAAGGATCATCAAAAACGCAAACAGCCCGACGGACAGTCCGATGCGTACGGTGAGGGCGCGCAAGGTGCGCCGAGAGTCGCCCTTGTCGTTGACCAGGTAGAACAGGCTAGATGCCAGACTGACGACGATACCGATGAATATGAGAACGATGATGACCTTGATCCACACGATGTCTGACTCCTGCATTGCGGCCGCCGCATTATAGCAGCCGCCCCGTCGATGAAGATTCCGCCGCTGCAGATTGGCCCCTACCGCTTTGCGCCAGCGTTCTGGCCGAGCCTGGTGTTTGCGATCGTGTTACCTGCGCTGGTCGGCCTGGGCTATTGGCAAATGGAGCGCGCCGCCGCCAAGCAGGCACTGGTCGAGCGCCGCGCCGCGAGCGAATTGATCGCGCCACTTCAGCTGCGCCGAGACACGGCGCTGAGCGTCGAGGATCGCTATCGCCCGGCTCAGGTGCGCGGCAGCTATGTCCCCGGCCAGCAGTGGCTGCTCGACAATCGCGTTTTCCGTGGCCAGCCGGGTTATCACGTGTTCAGCGCGTTTCGCATCGAGGGCGAGGCACAGCCGACCCTGCTGATCAACCGCGGTTGGGTCGCGGTCGGTGCGTCGCGCGAGTTCCTGCCGGCCCTGCCACTGCCGGAGCAGCCGCTGTCCCTGTCCGGTCGCCTGGACTCCCCGGCCTCGGTCGGTATCGTGCTGGGCGAGGTGCCGCTGAGCAGCGTGGCCGACAAGGTCCTGGTGCAGTCTCTCGACATCGCCGCCCTTGGGGCCGCGCGGGACATGGCGCTGCAGCGCTATGCGCTGGTCATCGACGAGGGTCAGCCCGGAGGGTTGCAGTATGACTGGTCGCCGATTCCTGCAATGGGTCCGGAGAAGCACCTCGGTTATGCGGTGCAGTGGTTCGGCCTCGCCGTGGCCCTGATGATCATTTATATCGGCGTCAATACGCATCGCGGTGGCGATGATCGGGATGATCATGTCGAGGCTTGACGACCGCCAGGTCCGGCGCAATCG
>CBFCWF010000300.1:0-3419 GCA_965601425.1 uncultured Chromatiaceae bacterium
AGGAACAAAACGAGGCCGAAGAGCGGCAGGCCGCCGCTACGGAACAGATGGCGGCGCAGCAGCGGGCGGCCGCGCCGGCCGGCGGTTCTGCGGAGCAACAGTTGTCCGAACTGAAGAGCATGCAGGCCAAAGGCCTTATTTCAAAGCAAGAGTACAACCAGAAGAAGAAGCAGATCCTCGACAGCATGTAACAGCCCGGACGGAAACTGGCTGCACGGGCAGCAATCGGCTGTCCGTGCCGTTTTCTTGCCCTGGTTATTTGTTGCGAACGAAAACCGGACTCAATGAAACGTGGTTTGTACATTCAGTTTCCTGGCAGGACAGATGAAACCGTTACCGTTACTCTTGTCCGCAGGACTCATCTCAACTCAAATCAATGCAGTAGCAGCGGATTTGACCCTGGCGCCGGGTGGTTTTGATATTGGAAAAACCGGGAATGCCATGGGACAACTCGAATACCGTTTTTCCACTGACTGGTCAGGCTTCCGGCCACAGGTGGGGCTGTTTTTTACAGTGGATAGTGAGGCCTATGTCTATACTGGACTCGGGTACCCCTTCTCGTTCAATGAGCAGTGGTCATTAACCCCGAGTGTTTCTGTCGGGTACTATAATCAAGGTGCGGGTAAAGACTTGGGCTGCGGTCTTGAGTTTTACAGCCAGCTGCGACTGGAGTATAAGTTCTCTCCCGATGCCAAAGTCGGTTTGGGTTTCGGACATATCTCCAACGCTGGTATCGGAGACAAAAACCCGGGTGCTGAAACAGCCTACCTGTCTTACAGTATTGCCTTTTGATATGCCGATAGCGAGCGTATATTCCTTCCGCCTCTCGCCACATGTAATCCTGATACCACATGTCCCGCTGATCAATCACCCGTCCATAAACCCCGGTAAGGACAATATCCGGGTTGCCGGGATCAGGGCCAGGTTCGAGTTCTGATTACCCCGGCAGAATATATGTACGTCCTCGGGGGGCTATCCTTATAGAAAAGGTCTTCTAGTCCTTTTGGAGATCCTTCTTGTGGATGTGTTACCGCTACGTGGTGGCTAACCCAACTTCGCGGATTCGGTGTATCGGCGACGCTAACCTATTGATCGGTATACACCCGACCCCCAAAGGTCTGCACTACACGGGGGTGGCGGCTTCGACTTGGGTCGCGCTGATTTTCGGTGGCGGCTGAGTGGGTAGTTCCAGCCGTAATCGGTCGAGCAGTAGCTTCAGTTCTTTGGCGGGTTCGGTTTGTCGGGTCAGTTGGATGAGGCGACCGTCGGTGGTGGGAATCTCGACGTCGACCATCTGCACCGCGGCAAACTTTTCGAGCACGCTGCGCGGGGTCAGCCCGGGCGCATGCGGGCGCAACTGCTGCGCTAACGTCGCGTGTAGACAGTAGGCCAGGAAGGCGATGAAGATGTAGGCTTCGATGCGTGATTCGCGTTGATGGTAGATCGGGCGAATCGCCAGATCGCCTTTGAGATTTTTGAACGCCTCTTCGATCTGTGTCAGCTGAAGGTAGTAGCGCAACAGTTCGGCGGGGTCACTGCCGGTGAGGTTGGTGCGCAGCAGATAGCGGCCTTCGCGGCGACGCACCTGTTTGAGCTTGTCGCGATTGAGCCGGTAGGAGAAGTGCGGTTCATGTTTGTCGACCTGGACTTCCACTAACCGCCAACCGGTCGGATACTGACTGCGGGCCGCACCGAGCTTCATCAGCAGTTCCTGCTGGGTCAGCGTCATCGTCGATAACTGTTTCAGCCGCGCCCATAGTCGCTTCAGCTGCCGTTGCCGCATGGCCCGTTCCTTGGCCACGCGATCCGCGCTCTCGGCGAAGACGTACAGTTCGTTGTCCTGTGGCAACAGCTTGACCTGTACACCCGGACGGGCGGCCCGCCAGGGTTTGCCCAGCAGATCCTTTTCCAGGCGGGATAACCGCCCCTTCGGCGTGCCAACCAGGTAATGCACCGGCGGGTCGCCGGTGCGCATCTGTTCGAGGACTTCCTCGGTCGGGATACCGCGATCCATGACCCCCGGTTCGCGCGAAGATAACCAATGACCTCTCGGGCGCAGTCTCTTTCGATATCAAGACAGTATGTTTTCAGGACATACATACCCTATCGAAAGGATAGCAGTCCTTGCAGGGCGTCCGTTGCTGATCGCCCTGTTTCTTAATCCCCCTGCCTTGCTATCGGCGGCACGCCCCCCTTATTTCCCCCTTGTTTGAAGAGAAGCCGTACCCGACGCCAGGCGTTAACGTTCTTTTGAGAGCAGACAGCACTTACGAGTCATGATCTCTACCGGAGGGGAACGAGGGCAGGCTCACATTGACGGCGCAAACAGGAGTGGTCACCGGCCGAAGTACCACGAGGGACACGACCCGGCGCGGATGGACGTTGCCGGGGCAATGACAAAGACAGGAGATTCGAAATGACGCAACAAGACGAAACATACGACATCGTTATCACCGGCGGGCGGGTCATGGATCCTGAGAGCGGCCTCGACGCGGTTCGCAATGTCGGTATTTCTGGCGACAAGATAGCGATCATTACAGAGCAGCCTATCTTAGGCAAGGAGACCATCGATGCTGCCGGTCACGTGGTGGCGCCCGGCTTTATCGACCTGCATGCCCACGGCCAGAGCCCGTTCGACATCAAGACCAAACTGCGCGACGGCGTAACCTCGCCGTTCGAGATCGAGGCGGGTGCCTACCCTGTTGAAGTCTTCTACCGGGAAAGAGAGGGTAAGGCCCAAGCCAATTTTGCGGCGTCCGCAGGGCACGTCTGGGCGCGTATGGCCGCGCTGGACGGTGTCGACCCGAAGGGCCTCGGCCTTTATACCGGTGCCATGAATAAATGCGTGGTCGACGGATCCCAGTGGCACGAAAAAAACACGGATGAGCCAAAGGATATCGAACGAATCCTCGCCAATATCGAAGAGGGATTGAAACAGGGTGCTGTCGGCATTGGTGTTCCAGTCGGTTACTACAACAAATGCACCAGTGCTGAACTGGAAGCCGTATTTGCGTTGGCAAAGCGTTACAACACCTTCATCGCCACCCATGTGCGGTACATGTCCAATATACAGCCCAGCGGCATTATGGGGATTCTGGAGGTCATTGCGCTTTCTTTTGCCTACGACGTGCCGCTGCTGATTCAACATATTCACAGCACCTCCCTGCATCGCACCAAAGAGGCGCTCGCTCTGGTAGATGCCGCACAAGAACGCGGACTGAACGTGTTGGCCGAAGCCTATCCCTATGATTTCGGATCTTCGGTCATCGGGGCCGACTATCTCGGTGAAGGTTTCCAGGAGGCCATGCTGATGGACTACTCGGATATCCTGTACATCAAGACCGGCGAGAGAATGACCAAAGAGCTCCTGGCCAAGTACCGTAAAGAAGATCCGGGTGGGTTTATGATGATGCATCACA
>CBFCWF010000301.1:0-3414 GCA_965601425.1 uncultured Chromatiaceae bacterium
AAAGATTCCGAAGGCATTCACGAAAAGCGCGGGACACTCGGACTAGGCATCTGGCGACTGGTCGTTCATGGCCGGTTCAGGCAGTTGCCGATGCTGGAAGTAGGGCCAGCTTCCGAGTGAGCTGGCGGTCTATCGCGCCGCACAATCCGATGGACCGCTATCGATCAGGCAATGGTGGTTTCTCGCGAGGTGTTCATGGCCTGTTTCCTCCGATGTGGTTGAAAACAGCAGTGCGGTGCCGCAGGCCTCGACATCGCGCAGCGGGTGCTGGCTGCCGCGGGGTTACGGGTCGTTCAGCCTGCGGGCTCGATAGTGGACCGAGAAATGTTGCGATGCAGCAGACCGTGATCGACCCTGGCCTGACCTCGCCGACCGTCTTTGCGCACGGCACGGGACAGCACAGTTGCATAGCGCGTCAGGGCGACTAGGCTTTTCTATTGAAGCAATCCCGCACGTTGAAGCGAATTCGCGAGGAGGTAGCTATGGGACTGTTTGGAAACCTGTTTTCCGGCCGGACCCCGGATTACCCACCGCTAGACGATAGCAGCCGGGCTGGGAAGAAGGTGGCCGAGATTGAACACGAACTGCAGGAACTCATGCACAAGGTGTCCGATCCGCTCGAGGTTGTACCGTCGGATCACGCCGCTTACGTCTTCATCGGCAAGCCGCCGAAGAAGTTCGGGCTTGCCTGGATACACGAAGGAAAGGTCAGCGGCCTCAATACCTTGATCGAGGAACACGGGGTCACTCCAGCCGAGATTGAAAAGGTTCTCGAGGCACTGCGAGAGGCCTACGAAAAGCACCAAGACGCGCAGCATTACACGGCGTCGATCGACAAGCGCAATCTAGTGGTGACCGCGTCAGAGTCACTGGAGCGAGAGGTCCACAGCATCATCGACGACATCCTACATTGACGGGCCTGCGTCGGAACTGAGCTCCAAATGATTGCCGTCAGGTGGCTGCAGGTCCGCGCGCCCTGTTTCGGCACTGGCACGATCGTACTGCTGGCCAGCCGGTTTCGGCGGTCAGCGGTACAATCAATTGACCGTGCGGGACTGGCCAGCGTGCAGCATTGGTTCCCTCGTGGCTTGTGGGACGTTTGCCCATTGAACGCACGTTCAGAATCACAGGTCTGCGCTTGAGGGCAGGCATCGGCCAACCCTCAACAACTGCGCCGGTACGCCACCCCTCAAGATGCTTCGCCGGCACAGGGCGGCGAATGGGCGTTCCCGCCCGTAGCCGACAAATGAATCTCGCGTCCCTCCAGAATCAGCCTCAGTCGAAATTTGCTGCGCCATATCTCGGTCCCGCATGATGGTAATCACCAGGGGACGGCCCGCGACACGGGTTGAATGCCCATCAGATGACGACATTACCGGCATGGAATACGGGCCGGCCATCGCATCTCCAAGAAGATCGGGTGTATATGGATATCCTACTGATACTTGTGGTCGCTACTGTCGTCGTCGTTTTGATTTTCGATTACACAAACGGCTTCCATGATGCCTCGAACATGATCGCCACGGTGGTAGCTTCTCGCGCTATGACGCCGGTGCAAGCAGTGATCCTGGTTGGCGCCTTCCACTTTATCGGCCCCGTTCTTGGCGGCACTGCGGTTGCGAGTACCATTGGCAAGTTCGTCGATGTGAGCGCACTTGAACCCCTCGCATCCCTGACGATAATCCTATGCGGGCTCGTCGGGGCCATCGGCTGGAATCTGTTGACTTGGTGGTTCGGCATACCGTCTTCCTCCTCTCATGCGCTTGTCGGGGGACTGATTGGGACTGTCGTCGCGGCCGCGGGACCTGATGACGTTGTCTGGGGGTTCAATCAGCTTGCGGACGGTCACCTGACCGGTGTCACCAAGGTTCTGCTGTCCCTGATTGTTTCACCAGTTATCGGTTTCTGGGTGGGATTTGCGATACATCGGGTGATGCGATTCCTGTTGCAGGGCGCGCGTCCGATCCTCAACAAGTACCTGAGACAGTTCCAGTGGCTAAGCTCGGCCGTGCTTTCGTTCGCGCACGGCACGAACGATGCGCAGAAGAGCATGGGCATCGTCACCATGGTGCTCCTTCTCGGGGGCTACATTCAGGAGTTTAGGGTCCAGCCATGGGTGATCCTCGCTTGTGCTGCGATGATCACGTTCGGCACGATCACCGGCGGGTGGCGCATCGTGCGAACCGTCGGCTTCGGCATCTACAAGGTTCGTCCTTTGCATGCAGTGGACGCACAGCTGACCTCAGGGGCTGTGATCTTCTCAGCCTCAGTCTTCGGCGCACCGGTATCCACAACCCATGTGGTCAGCTCCTCCATAATGGGTATCGGGGCCTCGGAGCGCCCAAAAGCCGTACGCTGGAACAAGGCCAAGGAGATCGTGAGCACCTGGGTGGTTACCATTCCGGGTGCCGCGCTCATGGCCGCCCTTACCCATCTGGTGGCCCATGTGGCCACCGGAATCGCGTAGCTGCCGATCGTAATCCGTTTCCCCCAGCCCTGGTGGATTACTGTCGATGAGGTGACATATGAGCAGTGAACCGAATTCTGTGGTCGCCCGACTGATCAACAGGGTATTTCCACGCATGCCGGATTTTTACAGCCTTATCGACGAGCAGTGCGATCTCGCGGTCGAGGTGATGTCAGAATTAGTGGCGTTCATGTCCAGTGGCAACTGGGACAAGGCCGCTCTGGTAGGAAAACTCGAGAAGCGCGGTGACGAGCTCAAGGCGCGTAATCTAGACGTGCTCAACCGAGCCTTCTCTACGCCAATGGACCGTGAGGACCTTTACCGTGCCATCGTCACGGTCGACCATGTGGTCAACTACGCCAAGACGACGGTTCGGGAAATGGAAGTACTGGCGGTAGAGCCAGACCATTACATGCTGGAAATGGCGCAGCTGCTTCATCAGGGTGTTGTTGCGCTCCAGCGCGGCTTTCGCAAACTGCCCAAGGATCCAGCGAGCGCCGAGGAAGACGCCGACGCGGCCCGCAAGGCCGAGCGCAACACGGAGAAAATCTATCGCAGGGCGCTCGCCGACCTGCTCGACCCCGACCACTACATCAAGACCCGCAAAGACAAGCACAGTGCCGCCATTGCGTCTATCGAGGGGTTGCTCGAACCGCTTGGCCAGCACAGCGAGCCGGTGGCACTCGCGGTCGCTTTCGTGGTCGATACCTTCAAGCATCGCGAGGTCTACAGGCATATGTCGAATGCCGGTGACCGATTGGCACATGCAGGCGAAGTACTGCACGACATTGTAGTCAAGATCAGCTGATGTCTGTGACGCGGTCGTGAGGGGGCGGGCCCAGGGGTCGAGCCAAGGCGTTCCGTTGAATTGCCACCGGCACAGCAGCGACTGGATCGACGCATGTCGGCGTTGGGAGATGTCTGCCGCTCGCAGTCATCCACACATG
>CBFCWF010000302.1:0-3394 GCA_965601425.1 uncultured Chromatiaceae bacterium
GTCGGCGCGGAAGACATCGAAACGGCCAGAGCCAAGTTCGCGTTGCTGTCCGAGGAACTGGCCGCGTTGCTGACCCGCTTTGGGCTCGCCGAAGGGAAGCTCTACAAGGCGTGGTGCCCGATGGCGTTTGACAACCGCGGAGCTTCCTGGATTCAGAGCAAAGAGGAGATCAGCAACCCGTACTTCGGCGAGATGATGCTCCGCTGCGGAGAGATCAAGGAGGTGCTGAAATGACGCCATCTGAACAGCAGACGCCAGAGCAAACGTCGGTTATCGGCAAACTGATTCGCTTCTGCCTCGAGAACAAGCTCGTGGTCGGGCTGTTCATGTTTGCCATCATCTTCACGGGCATGCTGGTTGCCCCGTTCGAATGGAAGGTCGGCGACTTGCAGCGTTACCCCGTGCCGGTCGATGCCATACCTGACATCGGGGAGAACCAGCAAATCGTCTTCACCCAGTGGATGGGACGCTCCCCGCAGGACGTGGAAGATCAGATCAGCTATCCGCTGACGGTTTCCTTGCTTGGCATTCCCGGCATCAAGACCATCCGCAGCTACTCCATGTTCGGGTTCTCATCGATCTACATCATCTTCAAAGAAGACGTGGAGTTCTACTGGTCGCGCACACGCGTGTTGGAGAAACTCAACAGCCTGCCGGCCGGCACCCTGCCCGCGATGGTTCAGCCAACACTTGGCCCCGACGCCACGGCGTTGGGCCAGATCTACTGGTACACCCTGGAAGGGCGAGACCCCGATGGCAACCCGACGGGCGGCTGGGGGCCGGACGAGCTGCGGACAACGCAAGATTGGTATGCCCGATATTGGCTCCTTTCTGCTGACGGCGTTGCTGAGGTGGGGTCTATTGGCGGCTATGTGAAGGAATACCAGGTGGACGTCGATCCGGACGCGATGCGCGCCTACGGTGTCACGCTGTATCAGGTCTATCACGCGGTGATGTCCGCCAACATCGACGTGGGAGCCAAGACGCTCGAGATCAACCGAACCGAGTATTTCATCCGGGGCATCGGCTTCATCAAAGATCTTGAGGACATCAGGAGCAGTGTCGTCAAGGTGGGCGCTGACAATGTTCCTGTGCTTGTCGAACATGTGGCCAAGGTGACGCTCGGTCCGGCGACACGGCGCGGGGCGCTCGACAAAGGCGGGGCGTCGGTTGTGGGCGGCGTGGTGGTGGCTCGCTATGGCGACAATCCTCTGGCGGTGATCAACAACGTAAAGGCCAAGATCGCCGAAACGCACGAAGCACTACCTGCAAAGGTGCTGGTCGAGGAAACCACCCCCCGCGACTCGGTCGAGGCGTACGCGAAGGCAAACGGATTTGACGGCTATCTCAAAGGCGGGTTGAACCAGGAGGCATGGCTCTCGCATCTGCGCTCGACGCCACGCGACGAGTGGCCGTCCTGGGCTACGATCAGCAAAGTCACGGTGGTTCCATTCTATGACCGTACGGGGCTGATCTACGAAACACTCGGCACACTGAATGAATCCATCGCACAGGAAATCCTGGTGACGATCATCGTTGTGCTCATCATGGTCATGCACTTGCGCAGTGGTGTGCTGATCAGCGGCATGCTTCCGCTGGCCGTCTTGCTCTGCTTTGTCGGCATGAAATTCTTCAAGGTGCAGGCCAACATTGTGGCACTGTCCGGCATTGTCATCGCCATCGGTACCATCGTGGATATGGGGATCGTCGTCTGCGAGAACGTCCTCCGACACCTGGGCCAGGCTAAGCCCGAAGAGTCGACATTGGAGGTCGTGCATCGCGCAGCCAGTGAAGTCGGCGGTGCCGTGCTGACCGCCGTGGCGACCACAGTGGTCAGCTTCGTGCCGGTGTTTGCGATGATTGGCGCAGAAGGCAAGCTGTTCAAGCCGCTGGCCTATACGAAGAGTTTCGCGTTGATTGCGTCAATCGTCATCGCGCTGACCGTCCTGCCTCCGGCGGCGCATCTGCTTTTCTGCGGGAAGATCTCCAGCAAAAAGCTGCGGACCGGGCTGAGTTTCGGGTTGATTGCCGCCGGTGTGGTTGTCGGGTTCGCCGTTGCCTGGTGGGTGGGCTTGATCCTTGCGCTGTTCGGTGCGTACTACCTAACCGAAGCGTTCATCCCGGAGCGGCTGAGGCGATTGGGTCCCATCGCGGCAAGCGTCGTGGCCATTGGTGCCGTCGGCATTCTGCTTACCATGTACTGGGAGCCCTTGGGGCCGGATCGCGGTCTGCTGCGTAACCTCATATTTGTGACGGTACTGGTCGGCGGCCTGCTCGGATTCTTCAAGATATTTCAACACTTCTATTCAGGGATGCTCCACTGGTGCCTCAACCACAGGATAGCGTTCCTGTCCATTCCGTTGGCCTTGCTCCTTGTGGGTGGGTTGGCGTGGCTGGGTTTTCCGAAGATGTTCGGATGGCTCCCGCAACCGATACAGAAGAGTGCGCCCGGGCAGTACATGGCGAACAAATTCCCCGGCCTCGGCAAGGAATTCATGCCGCCGTTGGACGAGGGCTCCTTCCTCTGGATGCCCACCACGATGACCCACGCGTCCATCGGCGAGTCGATTGACATCCTCGCAAAACAGGATATGGCGTTCGAAGCCATCCCGGAAATCGAGTCGGCAGTAGGAAAGCTTGGGCGGGCGGAAACCCCGCTCGATCCCGCGCCGATCTCAATGATCGAAACGGTGATCAACTACATTCCCGAGTTCAAGACCGACGCGAACGGTCGGCGCATTAGCTTCAAGTACGACAAAAAGAACGATGCGTTCATCCGGGACGAGGTCGGCGAGCTGATTCCCGATCCGAAGGGTCGTCCATTCCGTCAATGGCGTGATCACATCAGGACGCCCAATGACATCTGGGACGAGATCGTCAAGGTTGCGAAATTCCCAGGCACGACTTCCGCACCCAAGCTGCAGCCGATCGCGGCCAGGATCGTCATGCTGCAAAGCGGTATGCGTGCCCCCATGGGCGTCAAGGTCAAGGGGCCAGACCTCGATACGATCGAGAAGGTGGGACTTCAGCTTGAACGCTTCCTCAAGGAAGTGCCCTCGGTGGAACCCGCCGCAGTGGTTGCCGATCGCATCGTCGGCAAGCCCTACCTCGAGATCGTGCCCAATCGTCGTGCCATTGCGCGCTACGGCGTTCCCATACGCAAATTCCAGGACGTGATTGAGATTGCGATCGGCGGCAAGAAGATCATGACCACAGTCGAAGGCCGCGAGCGCTTCCCGGTACGGGTTCGTTACCAGCGTGAATTGCGCGACAGCATTGAAGCCATGGGGAAGATCCTTGTTCCGGGTAAGGGCGGACAGCAGATCCCCATTACTGAACTGGCCGAGATCCGCTATGTCCGGGGGCCGCAGGTCATCAAGAGCGAGGATACGTT
>CBFCWF010000303.1:0-3379 GCA_965601425.1 uncultured Chromatiaceae bacterium
ACCCTGGCCGTACCCTCGGTCATACCCAACCCCCGCACCCAGATGCGGGGGTTTTATCATCGCAAACGCCGGCGCCTCCTTGGCATCAGACCAGCGTCGCCAACTCCGCCATCGAGTCGATCACAGCATCCGGCGCATAACTGCGGATGTCTTCACCGTGGTTGTATCCGTAGCTCATGCAGACTACCTGGAAGCCGGCCGCCCGGGCTGCGGTTACATCGCTCCTGGAATCACCCAGCATCAGAGACTCTGCGGGCTCGACACCGAAATGCGCGGCGGCATGCAGCAGGGGACCGGGATCGGGCTTCTTGACAGGCAAGGTGTCGCCCGACACGACGATGCCGAACTCGTCGTAGATCCCCATGGCCTTGAGCAACGGGACCGTGAACTGGGCCGCCTTGTTGGTCACGCACCCGAGCCGGTAGCCCCGGGCCTTGAGGTAGTCCAGGCCCTCGCGGACCCCGGGGTAGAGACGGGAACGTTGCGCTGTATTCTCACGATAGAGTGCGAGGAACAGCGGAAAGGCCCTGGCGAATTCCTCCGCGCTGGGCTCGCCTTCCAGTCGCCCGACCAGGGCCCGGCGCACAAGCCGCTCCACGCCGTTGCCCACCCAATCGCGCACCCTGGCCTCGCCATGCGGCGCACGACCCAACTGCCCCATCATTTCGTCGACGCAATAGGCCAGATCAGGGACACTGTCGACCAGCGTGCCATCGACGTCGATCAGCACCATTTTCGGTTTGTTGAGCATCGCGTCCGTCGACCCCGTCGGGTCCGCCCTCAGCCTGCCTTCGCGAGCTGGGCGCGCATATCGGCGATGATGCTGTCATAGCGGTTCGGATCGGTGTCGCGGGCCTTGCCGAAGATGCCCGACCCGGAAACGAAGGTGTCTGCCCCGGCCGCGGCAATGTCACCGATATTGTCGACCTTGACGCCGCCGTCGATCTCAAGGCGGATATCGCGCCCGGAGGCATCGATCAGCTCGCGGACCTGTTTGAGCTTGTCGAGCGCCGAGGGAATGAAACTCTGACCTCCGAACCCGGGGTTGACCGACATCAGCAGGATCATGTCGATCTTGTCCATCACGTAGTCCAGATGACTCAGCGGCGTCGCGGGGTTGAACACCAGGCCTGCCTTGCAGCCTTCGCCCTTGATCAGCTGCAATGTCCGGTCGATATGCTCCGAGGCCTCGGGATGGAAGGTGATGTAACTCGCACCGGCCTTCGCAAAATCACCGACGATGCGGTCGACCGGGCTGACCATCAGATGGACGTCGATCGGCGCCGTGATACCGTGCTTGCGCAGCGCCTCGCACACCAGAGGTCCGATGGTCAGGTTTGGGACGTAATGGTTGTCCATCACGTCGAAATGGATGATGTCGGCGCCCGCTGCCAACACCTTGTCACATTCCTCGCCGAGCTTGGCGAAATCGGCGGAAAGAATGGACGGCGCGATCGCGTAATCTGCCATGTCGTCGCTCCCAGGCCGGTGCCCCGGCGCAAAAGTACTGCTGAATGCCCCCGCTCAACGGGAACCCCCAAGAAAATCGGACGCGTGACTTTACCGGAAAGTGTCCGGATTTGCAGCCGCGGGCAAGACGGCGGGGGCACCGGGTCGACGTGTTCCCTCAGTCGCCGTCGATCCGAATAACGATCCCCCTGAAACCGTTGTCGGCCAGTCGCTCGCGTGCCCTGTTCAACGCATCCTTGCCGGCATAGGGGCCGGAGCGAACCCGATAGCGCGTTTCATGCGCATTGATCTTTGCCGCGACGACGCGGGACTCGAAACCCAACAGCGCCAGCTGTGCCTTCAGCCGATCGGCGTCCTCGGTCCGCCGAAATGACCCGACCTGAACCAGATAGTTCGCACGCACAGTCGACGGGCTGCGCGTGACGGTCGCGGGCTCGTCGTCCAACGCATCATCCGGCACCACCACTTCCATTTCAGGCAGCATGTTGTAGAAATCGAACCGCGGCTTGGGCGGCGGCACCTCGGCCCGCGCCGCGGGCTGCGATCCACCCTGCGGCGGTCGATCGGGCCTGGCACCGACCCATTCCCCGCCGACGTCCACGGATTGCCCTTTGAGCCAGACCAACCCAACGATGAACCCACCGAGCAACAGGCCGGTGAGCAGCCAAAGCCAGCCGGGAATCGGCTTCTTCGGGGGTTTCTTCTGGGCGCGATGCTTATAGTCTCGGGGCACGACGGCTGCTACACGCGCCGCGGCCGTGTCAGGCGCAGCGCTGGGTGTCGGGTATCCGATTCTAGCGCGATCGACGACCGATATGCGACATTGCGAGCAATGCTACATCTGCTCCGGCGCGGAGACCCCGAGCAGGTTCAGGCCGTTACGCAACACTTCGCGTGTCGCGAGGATCAGCTTGATCCGCGCATCGCGCAACGCGACGTCATCGACCAGGAACTGGTGTGCGTTGTAATAGGTGTGGAACTCGTTGGCCAGGTCACGCAGGTAGTGGGTCAGCTGGTGCGGCTCTTCCCGGTCCGCCGCCGATTCGACGACCTCAGGATAGCGCGACAGGCACTTCAGCAGATCGATCTCATGCCGCTCGACCAACCGATCGAGGTTGCGCATCCCCTCGCTCGGTCCGATGTCGATCAGTCTCTCGGCCGCCTGACGCAAGACCGCGTGAATCCGGGCGTGCGCATACTGCACATAGTAAACCGGGTTGTCGTTCGACTGCGACTTGGCGAGGTCGAGATCGAAGTCCATGTGCTGCTCGCACCGGCGCATCACGTAAAAGAATCGCGCCGCGTCCCGTCCGACCTCCTTGCGCAGCTCGCGCAGCGTGATGAAGTCGCCGGAACGCGTCGACATCTGGGCTCGTTCGCCGCCACGATAAAGTATCGCGAATTGCACCAGCAGCACGTCCAGCTTCGACGCGTCCTGCCGCATCGCCTGCAACGCCGCCCTGACCCGTGGCACATAACCGTGGTGATCGGCGCCCCAGACATCGATGACCCGATCGAAGCCTCGCTCGAGCTTGTCGAGGTGGTAGGCGATATCGGACGCGAAATAGGTCGTCTGCCCGTTCTCGCGCACCACGACACGATCCTTCTCGTCACCGAAATCCGTCGACCTGAACCACCAGGCCCCGGCTTGCTCGTACAGCGTGCCGGATTCCCGCAGCCGGTCGATCGCCTTGTTGACCGCACCGGACTCGACCAGCGAGCGCTCCGAGTACCACGCCTGGTAATTGACGCCGAACAGGCTGAGGTCGTCGCGGATGTCGTCCAGGATCACGTTGAGACCGGTCTCGAAGACGAAACGATAGCGATGGTCGCCGAGTAGCCGTTTGGCTCGGTCGATCAGGCCGTCGATGTGTTCCTCCTTGTCACCACCGGCGGGCTCGTCCGGCGA
>CBFCWF010000304.1:0-3283 GCA_965601425.1 uncultured Chromatiaceae bacterium
TACGACGTGGCCTGGTCCGGTGACCGCGCGCCCGGCAAGGACGGCAGGCTGCCACCGGTCGGCGACACGGTCGACCTGTCGATACCGAGCTGGACCAATACGATCGGTGCGTCGGAACTCGGCACGGTCTGGACCGACCCGGACTTCGACCCCCGGCAGCGCGCCTTCTACTACGCCCGCGTGATCGAGATCCCGACCCCGCGCTGGACCGCCTACGACCGGGTCAAGTTCCAACTGGACCTGCCCGAGCAGATCCCGCTCAAGACCCAGGAGCGCGCCTACACCTCGCCGATCTGGTATACGCCGGCCGGTTGAGACGGTGACAATCTTTGGCCTGCCGAGGCCCAGACCTCAAAGAGCACACCATGACGACGGCACGAAAGATTTCGATAGCGGCGAGCTGCCTGGCGCTGGTCTTCTCGGGCCCGCTGATCGGGCAACAGAAAGACACCCCGGCAGGCGAACGGGAGTACTCGCCGTACCTGGGCGACTATCCGAACCAGGTGTTCTTCGGCGACACTCATGTGCACACCAGCTACTCGGCCGATGCGGGTTTCGCGGGGACGACGCTGGGCCCGGAAGGCGCGTTTCGTTTCGCCCGTGGCGAGGAGGTCACGTCGAGCACCGGCGTGCGGGCCAGGCTGCAGGTGCCGCTGCACTTCATCGTCGTGGCCGATCACGCGGAGAACCTCGGGCTGGCGCCACTGGCCGCGGCCGGCGATCCGGCGGTGCTGGCGACCGAGTACGGCCGCAAGATCCACGACATGCTCAAGGCTGGCCAGGGCGTCGACGCCTTCGACCAGTGGCGCACGTCCAAGGCGTCGGGCATCGACCCGATGGGCAAGGGTGATACCCCGGCGGCGCGCACCGCCTGGGATCACATCACCAGCACCGCCGAGCAGTTCAACGATCCGGGGCGGTTCACCGCCTTCATCGGCTATGAATGGACCTCCGTGCCCGGCGGCAACAACCTGCACCGCAACGTCGTCTTCCGCGACGGCAAGGAGCTGGCCGACCAGGTCCTGCCGTTCAGCTCCTACGACTCGGAGGACGCAGAGGACCTCTGGCGCTGGATGGCCAACTATGAGCAGAAGACCGGCGGTCGGCTGCTGGCCATCCCGCACAACGGCAACCTGTCCAACGGCCTGATGTTCGACGATGTGACCTTCACCGACCGCGCACCCATCGACCGCGACTATGCCGGGCGGCGCGCCCGCTGGGAGCCCTTGATTGAGGTCACGCAGATGAAGGGCGACGGTGAGGCGCACCCGCTGCTCTCACCGACTGACGAATTCGCCGACTTCGAGACTTGGGACAAGGGCGGCATCAACTCGCCGGAGCCCAAGACCCCCGACATGCTGCCACGGGAGTACGCGCGCGCGGCACTCAAGCGCGGCCTCCGGTACGAGACCAAGCTCGGCGTGAACCCGTTCAAGTTCGGTCTGGTCGGATCCACCGATACGCACACCGCGCTCTCGACCACCGACGAGGCGCAGTACTTCGGCAAGATCACCATCCTGGAGCCGGCGCCGAGCGAGCAGCGTTTCCACGAGCTGGTGGCCGGGCGTACCAATCCGAACGGGCTGGATATCGGGGTCGAGGCCTGGCAGGTGTCGAGCGCCGGCCTGGCCGCGGTCTGGGCGCGCGAGAACACCCGCGAGGCGCTGTGGGATGCGATGCAGCGCAAAGAGGTCTATGCGACCACCGGCACCCGACCCGTGGTCCGGGTGTTTGCCGGCTGGGACTTCGCCGACGGCGACCAGCAGCGTCCGGACTTCGTCCGCTACGGCTATGCCAACGGCGTGCCGATGGGCGGTGATCTGGTGGCGGCACCCCAGGGCAAGGCGCCGACCTTCCTGATCCATGCGGCCAAGGACCCGAACAACGCGAACCTCGATCGTATCCAGTTGATCAAGGGCTGGAGCGATGCCGACGGCGAGATCCACGAGCGCATCTGGGACGTCGCGGTGTCGGACGGGCGCAGCATCGGCCTGGATGGGCGCTGCCGCACCCCGGTGGGCAGCACTGTCGACGTCGCGGATGCGAGCTATCGCAACAGCATCGGCGCGCCGGCCCTGACCGGCTTCTGGCGCGACGAGACCTTTGACCCGACCGAACGGGCCTTCTACTACGTGCGGGTGCTGGAGATCCCGACGCCGCGCTGGACGACGTATGACGCCAAGTTCTTCCAGCGCGACATCCCCAAGGGTGCGCCCACCGAGATCCAGGAGCGGGCCTATACGTCGCCAATCTGGTACACGCCTGGGCAGGGGCCAGCGGGTTGAGTCCCTGCCTGCGACCGACAGCCCTTCCAGTAACAGGGGGCTGGGTCATAGGGTGCGGTTCGACCTGATCGTGTTGGACCAGCCCCGGGGACGCTGGGGTATCGGACCGGTGATGCTGCCGCTTGGCGGCGAATGTCGGAAACCCTGCTGGGATGCTCGAGCTCGGCCGGGCGATTTCCGGTAACCTTCGCGCTGCCAGTGCGTTCGCCCCTGGCCACCCCGCTGAAACGGCCGCCGAAGCGCTGCGGCCAGGGACACCACGCCCGACGCGACAGGCATCGGGAAGACGGGCACGCTGGAAGCGCGGCGCGACAGCGACGGCCCGCTGGACAAAGATTCGCGACACAGATTGAATGTCGGCCGTCAACCGGCACCGACGGACACAGAGATCTCAGGAGGGATGCTATGACGGTAGATAAGGAACAGGCCCGAGCGGTCGCACTGGCGGCGCGGGCCGAACTCAGTGACAGGCTCGGCAATGCCTGGTGGTTCCTGTTGGTTCGCGGGTTGCTGGCGCTGGGCCTCGGCATCGTCGCGGTGTTCTGGCCCGGGGCGACGCTGGTGTTCCTGATTCGTCTGATCGCGATCTATGCGTTGCTCGACGGTGTGCTGGCCGTGGTCGCCGCGTTTCAGACCCGTGAAGTCGGTGCCAGTCTGCTGCCCGGTGCGGTCAGCATCCTGGCCGGCCTGGTGCTGCTGTTCTGGCCCGAGGGAAGCGGCCGCCTGTTGCTCATGGTGCTCGGCATCTGGGCCCTGGCCCAGGGCGGGCTCATGTTGCTCGCCGGCTTTCAGGCAGACCCGGAGGACCCCGATCGCTCGCCCACGATGGGCATCGGAGTGGTCGCCGCGGGCGTCGGTCTGATCCTGCTGCTCTGGCCCGGGGTCGGCGCGGTCACGATCTCCTGGTTGATCGGGATCGCGGCCCTCGTGGTCGGTGTGCTGCTGATCTCGCTGGCGCTGCGCCTGCGGCGGGTCGACCGGCGGGTCGAGGACCTGGG
>CBFCWF010000305.1:0-3238 GCA_965601425.1 uncultured Chromatiaceae bacterium
CGGTCGGGACCTGCGTGCCGATGGCGTTCGCCTTGTCCCAGGTGCCGTAGTCGGCGAACTCGTCATCGGGTGACAGCAGCGGGTGGGCCTCGCTGTCGCCTTTCATCTGGGTCACTTCATGCAGTCTTTCGAACCGCATCCGCATCTCGGCGTATTCCCTGCTCAACGGCTTGCCGGTGAATGTTTCGGTATCGAACATCATGCCCGACGAGATGTTGGCATTGTGTGGAATCGTCATCACCCGCCCGCCGGTTTCCTCTTCGTATTTCGCAAGGAACTTCCATAGGTCTTCAACATCGGCGCTGTCGAAGGACGAGAACGGCACGATCTGTTTCGCCTTTTCCGCATCGTCTTTGAAGATCACCACCCGGTGGAGGTTGTTGCCCTTGGGCAGCGACGACCATTCATAGCCGATGAACGCGGTGAACTTGCCCGGCTCGTTGTACCTGTCTGCGTTCTCGGCGACCTTGTCCCATGTGGAGCGCAGGATGGCGCCGAACTCGATCCGCCCCTTGTTGGCGGCCAGGTCCTCGGCGAAATTGATGAAGACGTTGTACTGGCCTTCCGGGCCTTCCTGAAACCAGTCGTACCATTGCTTGCCAACCGGATCTTTCAACAGCTCGGGGCTGCCGCCCAGGATCTCGGGGATCAGCCCCATGTACTCTGAATGGTCGGCGATGACCAGGAAATCGAGTGGGCGCACCAGTTTGGCCTGCATGCCGTTGTTGGCGGTGACCTGTTCGCCACGAGCAAACCGATAGGCATCATCTGGCCCGACGTTGAGGTTCTTCAGCATGCCGGCGTCGGGGGAGATGTTCGTGTGCAAATGCGTATCGCCCCAGAATACCCGCTGCGGAAAGGTCTCATTGATGTGGGGGGAATACTCGCGCTGAACCTCGCTGGGCTTGGGGATCGTCACCTCGGTCGATGCAATATCGGCGGCCATTGCGGAATGGGTCACCATCAGCGATGGCGCAAGCAATAGACTGAGTAGCGTGGACTTTTTCATATGCTCATCCTTTTCGGTGCACGGTGGTTGAACCGTGCCTTCGTCGATTTATCCGTTGCCGCTCTTGCGACAACTGAGAGATATTTCTTTCACCCTCTCCCCGCCCCTCTCCCTTGGAGGTAGAGGGGGCTGGAGCCCCTCGCCCCACCGGGGAGAGGGGGGCCACCTCAACCCTTCGGCGTATACCAGATCGGCGAGGTGTAGGCCCGATCCTGCACGATCATGGGCACCTCATCGGGCATCTTCACGCCATAGCGTTTGGCGTCATACGCCTGCCAGGTCGGCTTGGGGATCTCCAGCACGCGGACGTAATAAAACGCACGCTGATCGGGATCGAAGTCCGGATCCTGCCAGAAGGCCGTCAGCAGCGGATCGCCGATGGTGTTGGTGTAGCTCGCTTCGGCAACATTCACGGTATTCCCTACAGGGCCCTCGCAGCGTCGGTCGGCGATGGCGCGGCCATCCGCGCAGGCGACATCGTAGATGCGCTCTTCGGTCTCACCATTGGCGTTCAGCCACCCCTTGACGACCTGGATGCGATCGAGGTTCGCGTTGTCCGGGTCGCGTAGTGCACGGATCATGAAGCCGGGCGCCTTGCCCTCGGGTGCCGCCGTCAGGTCACCGCCCATCGGTACACCGCTGGCATAGCCGCGATCCGCAAAGTCCTGGCGCTCGACCTCATCGGCGGTGAAGTCCCAGCCACCGAAGACGCGCACGGTGATTCGGGAGCCGGTCGTCGCATAGACCTCTTTGCGCTTGAACGCGTCCCAGATGGACTCGCGCGTATTCTCCCGTGTCCAGGCGCCGGCGAGACCGGAGGCTAGGGTCTCCCAGTTGTAATAGGTGGTCCCGTCCTTCTCGCCTTTCATGAACACATGTTCCCACCGGTCGGCCGCGGGCTCGCCCGGCGGGTTCTTGCCGAAGTAGTTATCCTCGCGGGTCGTTGCCAGGGACGTGTGGGCATCGGACGATCCGATCAGGCCGAACTTAAAGGGATTCACGCCCAGCTTGGCCTCCTGCTGCAAGCCACGTTTAAGCGCGGCACGCGCGTACTGGCCAGGCAGCATGTCCTCGGTGATCACGTTGCGACCGCCGATGTCACCCTTGTCCCAGGTGCCGAAATCGGCGAACTCGTCGTTCGGCGACAGGAGGGGATGGGCTTCACCATCGCCCTTGATCTGCGTGACCTCGTAGACCGGCTCCCAGCGCATCCGGGTTTCTGCATAGTCCTTGTCGATGGCACCGCCCGAGAGCTTCTCGAGACCGAACATGAGCCCGGTGCCCCAGTTGCCGTTGTGCGCGAATGCCATCGCCCGGCCACCGGTCTTTTCTTCGTATCGCTGGAGGAAGCCCCACAGGTCCTCGGGGTCTTGCGAGTCGAAGGCGCTGAAGGGAATAACTTCGCTGGCCCGGTCGGCATCATCGCGCAGCATGACGACCCGGTGCAGATTGTTGCCGTTCGGCAGTGCCGACCATTCCCAGCCGATCATTGCGCTGAACTTGCCCGGGTCGTTGTACTGCTCGGCAAAGTCGAGGGTCTTATCCCAGGCAGTGCGCTGCATCGCGGGGTTTTTGACCAGGTTCTTGGCCGTGCTGACTGATTCGACGCCTTCGTAGAAGGCCTGCATGCTCTCTTCCTTGGTGCCCTGGCGCAGCCTGTACCAGCGGTCGGTCACCGGGTCTTCCTTCAGCACCGGGTCTCCCTTCGCCATCATGTCCGACATACCAAAGTACTCGGCGTGGTCGGCGACGACGAGAAAATCCAGCGGACGGATCAATTTGACCCGCTCGCCGGTACTGGAGGTCACCTCTTCGCCACGGGCGAAGCGGTAAGCAACATCCGGGGCGAGCGTGTTGCCGAAGAACCCGGCATCAAACGAGTAGGAACTGTGTAGATGGGTATCTCCCCAGAGCACGCGATCCGGCACGTGCCGATCGACGAAGGGTGAATAGTCCGCCTTGTCGTATGCGACATCGTCCTTCTCCAGCGTACCCGCATCCGTCTGGGCCTGCGCCGCCGTGGCCAGCATCAGCGGCATACTGAGTAGTGCCAGGTTCATGAGTCGATGATTCATTGTTTTCACCCAAGTTGATTGGAAGAAATTGGGGTCAGACCCCGATTTCGCGATTCGGCTCACTCTATCCGCTCGATATCCGGCAGCTTGTAGGTGCCGTCGAAGATCGGCTCCTGTGGGCCATAGATGCGCAGGAAGGTGAACCAGCCCTTGC
>CBFCWF010000306.1:0-3175 GCA_965601425.1 uncultured Chromatiaceae bacterium
AAGTTTGGTCATTCCAAATGAACGACGAGTAACACCGAGTGGCCCATTTTGGGGCAGCAACGACGCGATCCGGATGAGTGTTAACAGGCCCTAGGGCAGAACATGAGGCCGCTGGCCGGTGATTCACAACCGGCCGCGAGCACCGCGGGTGTACGACACGCGATGCCGAGGTTAAGAATCAGGAATGCCGCAAGGGCCAAATAAACGACACGCATCTCCGGGCCTGCAACTCCCCCGTTAGTTCATCATAGTGTGTTGTCCCGGCGCGGACATTGCAAATGGCGTCATCGGGCAGCCGTGCTGCGGCGCAAAAGAAAAACCCGGCTCCACTTTCGCGGGGCCGGGTCAATGGCGAGAAATTATCTCGCCTGTGCCGAGATCGAGTTGCGGTTCAGGCGCTGGGCGGCGCCGTCGCTGCTGCAAAAAGTTTCGTATCGAGCCTGGCATGCGCCTGCAGGCCCGAAGCCGGGTCTGCGCCAAGCTGCGCCGCCAGATCACCCGCGAGCGCGCGTGCCGCTGTGTGCGAGGCGATCGGCGAATCCGAAGTGCCGCGCAGTTCGTTCGTCAACCGGCGGCTACCACGGCCCAGGTCGACGGTCTGGCCCGCCGCCGCTGTGCGGCTGACGGTTGCGGGATCGGCGTGACGTCCTGCCGGCCTTCCGTCAATTTTCTGTTGCATCGAGGGCGGGGGTGCCAAATTGTTGTCGTTGGCCGTCACGTTTTTCACGCTGGGATCCCCATTTTCGTCAATTGTTTGGCGAGTTCGCCGGTTGTGCCCCTGTTTGCTATTGGATATGCAGAACACATGCCAAGGAACTCGGTTGGGTTCGCGTGGCACTAATGAGTGCGTAATCGATAGATGCCAGGGGCAAATGTTTCGACGCCTGAAGACCCGGCACGGCGCCCTGCTGTGCATGCTCGTTCTGCTGACGTCCCCGGGCGGCGCCGTCGAGCGACTCGACTACCGGGTGATCTACCGCGGCGTCTTCTCAATGGGCAACGATCTGCCGATCGCCGCGATACGCCTCGAGACGCGGCGGCTCGAAGGCGCACGGTTGAGCGAGATGCGCCTCGACGTCAGTTCAAGCGATTATCCGCTGGCCGAATCGCTCTACCCGATTCGCTACCGGTTTCGCAGCTGGACCGACGCTGCCAGCGGGGAGACCCTCGGATTTGCGATCGCCGAACCCGCACGCGACGGGCGTCACCGGCTGTTCTTGCGTGACGGTTCGATGTCGGGCACACGGCGCTTCGACCTGCGTGCCGGCAGCGGGCGGGAGTATCTCGACCAGCTCGAAGCCGGCCTACAGCCAGAAGGCGTGCTCGCCGACCGGCCACTCTATGACCGGCTGGCGCTGCTGCAGCGCATCCGGGCAGGCGACCTCCGCGCAGGGGGCGAGTATCGGTTTCCCGTCACCAATGGGCGCGAGCGTTTCCTTTACCGGGTCCGCGTCGAGGGCGCGCGGCGGCTCATGCTCGCAGGGACCAGGGTGCCGGCCTGGAAGCTGCGTGTCGACGGGGCCGAACTCACGCCCGGCGGCGGTCGCAGGGCCGCGCACCGACCGCTTTACGTCTGGGTGAGCCAGGCGGAGCCGCGCACGCCATTGCGCGTCGATGCACGGCATGCGATCGGTACTTTTCGAATCGAGCTCGAAGGCCGGCCGGACGAGGTCTTGGCCGCGGATCGCGCGCCGGACGCCGAACTCAATCCTCGACCAGCTTCAGATGGCTGATGTCCGGTATCGGCCGCGGGGCCTTGTCCTCGTGGCAGTCTTCCAATGAACCGGTATTCGGTGGCAGTGCCTCGAGCGTACCGGTGTCGATGTCGGTTGGCGGTGGCGCCGGCGTGTGGTCGATGGTCGCGCCCGGTTCGGCCAGCTGCATACCCTGGGTGCCGCTTGGCTGCGTGGCCCGCCCCGCGCTGATGCCTTGATCCGCAGCGACCGGGCCGGCGGGCGCCGGGTCGCCGCTCGGGACGATTTGTAGCAATGCCCCGGCCTCGCGAAAGGTCGCCCGGTAGCGACTCGCGGCTTCGGCATCGACCGCGTGCTTGACGCGCAGCGGCTTGCCCGAGAACAGCCGATCGACTCTGTCCCCATCGACCTTGAATAGCCGCGCGACGGCGGACCTTACCGCGACCGGGTCGGCATCCGGCAACATCTCGCCGAGAAAATAGACGTCGAAGGTTTGCATGCTTATACCCTGATCCTGTGATTGCAGGCCTAATAGGATTGCCCAGGTAATGGCGGCAGGCTGGCACGCAACCTTACGCACGACCGGCAGCCCGAATGCCGGTGACCACTAGACGTGCGACTCGCGCCATTTCTCGAACTGCGCGACGATGATTTCCGCGGCGGTGTTCTGTTCACCGTAGGCCAGCATCGTCGTGAATATCTCGACCAAGGCCTGGCGCAGCGCCCACGCGTCTTCGCGCGCCTGTGTCGTGAAGCCGCCGTCGACCGCCAGGTCGGTCGCGGCAACGGATTCGCTCCCCTCCCACCATTCTTCGCTGTTAATCGTCCGGCACGCGGCCGCCGGGTCGCGCCGGAACAGGTCAAGGGCGATCGCCGCGAGGTTGGCCCGGTATACATGGCCATAGTCTCGCAACAGCCGTTCTGTGCGTCGCAGTGGATCGAGCACCGAAGACCTCCCGGCCAAAAACCGCCTCAGACCCGGTGGCGCCGCTTCGGGCACCCGCGTCGCGGCACCTTCGACGGCCGGGACGAGCAGATTCCACCCGTCGAGGCCCGGACGCCGCCTCGCCGCGACCGATGCCCGCGAACCGGATATGCGGCAGCCCTGCGCAATCCCTGTTGCATCGTTTGAGTCCGTACCGCCGGGCTTGGGGCCACGGCTAGTCGGCCGCCTTTTGCCTGACGAGCAGATTGCCGATCAGGTCGCCGTCCTGCGGTGTCAGCAGATGCCCCTCGGCCATCGAATAGGTCGTGGCCCTGCCCATCAGCGCCGGTACCCGATTCAGGTCCTGGCTCGGGGGCGGGACGATGAAGTCCCCCGGCATGTAGAAGGTGCCGATGCGCATGATGCTGGTATAGCCGATGTCCGGGTGGGGCTGCTGATTCAGCCAGAAAAGCAGGTTGCCGGGTCGCGGAGGCGTCAGGTCGAACAGCAGGCCGCGGCTCATCTGCGCCGTCGCATAAAGCGCGTCTCCGGTGGC
>CBFCWF010000307.1:0-3159 GCA_965601425.1 uncultured Chromatiaceae bacterium
TCATCCTTGCTTCTGAGGCCTTCAGCAGAATCACCCCTGGCCCGTGCAATAACTGCCAGGGCCATCGCGCTGCGCGGATCGATTTCCAGCGCTCGCTCTGCAAACTCCAGGCCCTCGCGCTCTGCCTGCTCAATGGGTATCTTCGAGTAACCGTAGTTGACCTTCAGTGCCTGCAGGGCCGCACGCATCTCCCAGGCCTCGGCATAGCCGGGATCCTGTTCCAGCGCCTGTTCGAGCAAGGTGTCGGCATCATCCAGGTTGACCCGCGCCAAAAAGAGCGGTCGCGCCTGCAAAAACAGTTCGTAAGCCGTCAGGTTTTTCGTGGTCGCCTCGACCTCTACGACCTCGAGTTCACCCACGCCCAGCGTATTGCTCAGGGCCTCGACAATCGAGTTCGCGATTTCATCCTGGATGGCGAAAATGTTCTCGGCCGTCAACGGGCGGTCGTAGGTTTCCGACCAGAGATGCCTGTCGTTGTCGGCGTCGATCAGTTGCGCCGTAACGCGAATCGTCTCACCGGATTTACGCACACTGCCCTCGACAACGTGCCGAACCTTGAGAGACCTGGCAATGTCCGGAATCCCGAGGTCGCCGTCTTTGAACTGGAAAGACGAGGTTCGGGAAGTGACATGAAGGCCGTCGACCCCGACCAGGACGTTCAGGATTTCTTCGGCAATGCCGTCCGAAAAATATTCCTGGTCTCCCGCTGGAGACAGGTCAGCAAACGGCAGTACGGCAATCGACGCGGCGTCGGCCCCCTGTTCGGCCACTGCTTGTGATGCAGCCGGCGCCTGTTCAACCGCGGTCTGCTCGAGGTCTTTGATCAGTGCGGCGTCCCGTTCCGGGTCGAGGATGAACTTGTCATAGGCGAGATAGGCGATGGCGATCACCAGCACTCCGACGATCGCCCGGTCCAGTTTCCGCCCGGTGACATGGGTTATCGATTCGCTGCGGTCTATCTCGGATTCGCGCTTGATGCCTTCGGGCGTGACCTCGTAAGCCCAGGAGAAAAACACCACCACCGGCAAGCCCAGGGCCAGCACCAGCATGATGGTCTGCATGACCCAGTCGGGTGCGCCGATGTTTTCCAATACCACGTCCGCCACTTGCACCAGCAGCCAGCTGGAAACGATGTAGCCGATGGTTACACGGAAGACGTTGCGTCGCCTGAGTTCATTAAATAAAGACAATGGATGGCTTCTGAATGGCCTTTGTTGTCAACAAGGGTAATCGTTAGCGGTATTCATGCCAACAACAAGGTGTATCGCTTCACACAAGGTTGCATCTGCCTTCCGTTTTCCGCATTACAGTGAAACCAGGCGGGTTGCTGAGACTTAGGGCCGCTATCAGCCCAAAGGCGGCCATCCGCTTGCTGTGGGATAGAATGGCGGCTTGCGACCGATATCAGCCATTCGCCGGGGTGCATCCTTGAAGACAATAATAACGATTGGTGTATTGCTGTTTTTGCTGCTGGGGCAGCAGGTAATGGCGGTTCAGCAGCATACAGGCGACGATTTTGACGAGGCTGCGTTTGAAGCTGCGGCAGAAGAAATGCGTGAAGAATCCGGTGCACCGGGCATGGCCGTTGCGGTCTTGCGGCATGGGAAGACACTCCACGCCAAGGGCTACGGCATTGCCGGGCCGAATGGACAGCCTGTTACCGTAAAAACCGCATTCCAGGCAGGGTCGATCACCAAGTCCTTTGTCGCACTGGTGGTCCTGCAGATGGCGGCGGAGGGCAAGTTGGACCTGGATGATCCGGTGGTGCGCCATGTTCCGACATTCCGCACCGCGTCAAGGTCGCAGTCAGATCGCATCACCATTGACCACCTGGTCACCCACCGCAGCGGCCTGTCGACATTGCAAGGCAACAGTGGCAATGCCGTGGAGCACGGTTTGTCAGGTCCGGCCGCGGCGGTTGCCGAACTGGCTGACGTCGAGCTGTTCGCGGAGCCGGGCACGGCTTTCCAGTACTCGAACGCCAACTATGTGCTTCTGTCTCACCTCATCGAGGTGCTGGACGGTCGAACCTTCGAACAAGCGCTGAAGCTGCGCATTTTTGATCCGCTGGGGATGAGCAACAGCTTCGCGGGGATTCCGCCTTCAGACGCCATTCCGCTGGCAACGGGATACCGGCTTTGGTTTGGCGTACCGATCGCCTGGCAGCCTGCGCCGAAGGGTGAGCCAGACCGGCGCATGATCGGGGCAGGCGGTGTCCAGGCCAGTATCGAGGATTTGGCTCGCTACGTGGAGGCCGTCCGCACCCGTGACCCTCGCATTGTGCCCGAAGGTGCTGACAGGCTGTTCGCCATAAAGCCTTTCCATGAACAATGGGGGTATGGCTACGGGTGGTTTACCGACAGCGGCGGGGACGAGCCGGTCTTTGAGCACTCCGGTTTTACCCCCGGCTTTTTTGCACTTGCCACGATGGTGCCAAAAAAGGGCGACGTGGTGGTTGTGCTGAGCAATATGTCCGGCCTGGCGCATGGTGATCTGCCCAGGGCCGTGACCCATGCCGCATTGGGCAGGGCGCCCGTGTCTGCGGCAGCATCTATTGGTTCGAGAATGGCTATCTGGTCAGCCGTGATGGCGCCGCTCGGGCTCCTGATGCTGATCCATAAGACCGGACGTCGTTTGCGCTATGGCCGTCAGCCCATGCGCCCCTGGGTGCGGGCCCTGAATTGTGCGGCTGTTTTGGGACTGCTGGCCGGAGTCTATGCGGTATATGTCGGGTTCCAGGCAATGGTAGGGGTCAGTTTCGCCACGGGCTATGCCTTCTTCCCTGATTTGACCATCACCACCGTTGTGGCGATGGCATTGGCCCTGCTGTTAGCGGCGGGGCGGTTGGTGCTGGTAATCCGCGGAAGGTGACAGGGGGCGGCGGGTCGCCTCCGGCTCCACCATTTCTCACCTATACTTGATTTAGTAAACACAGCGGTAAATTTCGTGTTCAGGGCTTGCCAACTTTTTGCTTTGGTTCTGACGCTGTCCGGCTGTGCTGCAGTACAGCTGGCCTTTGTATCTGCCGGGGCATTAGCGACGCATGCCGTAACGGCCCCCGGGGTTCTTTGCACCAGCGAAGACAGCATTGGAGTGACTTACCACACAGAAGGACCCAATGATCAGCACAACGAAGCCATGCAGTTGATCCGGCAGCAC
>CBFCWF010000308.1:0-3154 GCA_965601425.1 uncultured Chromatiaceae bacterium
CGCGCACCGACATGGTCGACCAACACCCGGCAGGTGACCCCCCGTTCGGCCGCCCGGATCAGTGCCTCCATCACCGCGTCCGCTTTCCCACCCTCGTGCCAGATGTAGAATGCCATCTGCACGCTGCTCGTCGCACGATCCACGTCGCGGGCGATCGCTTCGAGGATGCGTTGCGTTTCCGAGTGGAGCGTGAGCGTGTTTCCGGACAGCGTCGGAATGCCTCGCTTGCTCGTCCCCAGACGGTCCATCATCCGGCTTTCCGGCGGATGGATCGACCAGTCGACAGCGGTCATGCGTTCGGTCAGGAATCCCTTGCCCAGTTGCTCGAAGTCCGCGCGCTGTGTCGCCATGCGGCGGGCCCGTTTCTGTCCGATCCGACGCTCGCCGAACAAAAGATACAGCAGCAGGCCGAACACTGGCAGACCCGTCACGAGGAGCAGCCAGGCCAGCGCGACGCCAGGCGCGGGACGCAACATGATGACGCGAACCGCGATTGCCGCGGCAACCGCGATGTGCAGCATGACGGCAAGGGTCGATGCGTGGGGAGCCAGGCTCATGGTCTCGGGGCTTCGTATGGGACGCCTGTGCTCACGTTAGCCTTTCGACGCCTGAGTTGCGAGCGAGTGGTGGCAGTCGCAGCGACCGCTTGGGGACCGATGCCACGGGATTGTGGCGCAGATCAGGCGCTGCACGGCGGCTCCGGGGGCAATGGGAAAGATGGCCATCGGCGTGGCGGCAAGCGGCGGCGACCGGCCGCAGACGGGCGGCGTTATCCTGAGCGGCTTGCCGGCGGAAAAGAGCGCTTATACTGGGTATGGACCGAATTCCGCTGCCGGAGCCGGTCGGGACGGTGATTTTTTTGAAGGCCGACGTGGCTACCACCCTGAGACACGCTTTTGAGGTCGCCATTTTACCGCTGTGCGCAATCGTCGGCGGGTGCGGGTTCCTGCAGCCGGTGACCGAGACGGTCGCGACCACGGCGGTGATGCAGTTTCCGGTGAGTTTCGAGCAGCTGGCAGCACGCGAGTTTTGCCGGGAACACGCGCGCACGATGCACGGGCAGGAAACCGAGTCCGGGCGCACCGCCGCATTGAACCGGGAGGTCGACGAATACCGCGAACTGATCGGTGCGTCACTGGTCTACCGCGCGGAGACGACTCGGCTCGTCGACCGCCTTCAGGCGTTGCTCGATGCGGACAAGCCCCTGCCGGGCGGTGATCTGGTCGCGCTCAACGCCGGCCTGGCCGAGCATCTGCAGCTGCGCCAGCGGCTCTACGCGGTGGCGCAGTCGCACGAATGCTGGCTCGATCCGCCCGGGGCGGTTGCCCAGCTGACGCCTCGGCAGCGCCTGAAGGGCGCGATGCTTTCACTCTCCGCCGCACTGGTGCTGTACGACAACTACCTGTTCGCAATCGCGCTCTACCAGGAGGAGCCGCGGTTGCGCCGGCTGCTCAACAACAAGGACATCGGTTACGACATCGACTACGGCGAACTCAACCGTATAACGCTGTCGTTCGCGTCCGAGGAGAAGCGCAACCGGGTTCGGCGCGCCATCGCCTGGTATGAGGCGAGGAT
Source organism: uncultured Chromatiaceae bacterium (assembly GCA_965601425.1). Classification (GTDB taxonomy): domain Bacteria; phylum Pseudomonadota; class Gammaproteobacteria; order Chromatiales; family Chromatiaceae; genus Thiosocius. The sequence continues at coordinate 1,576 of CBFCWF010000308.1, forward strand.
TGCCGAGCACCCCGGGGCGCTCGGGCAGGACCCATACCTCGCCTACCTCGCGCGGACTATCGATCAGAGCCCGTCCTACAGCATGACCAAGAGGTTCTCACCGCTGGCCGTCGTCGGCCGCAAGGTCGAGTTCTACGTGCCGTTCACGGTCGAATCGCTGGTCAGGCTGAAGGACGAGAGTTTCAACATGCTCAGCATGATGTTCGGCAACGGCATCGGTCTGGTGGAAAGCCGCCGGGGTAAACTCGACGGCCGGCGGGACGTGCAGCTCGAACTGGAGGGGCAGCTCAGGGCCGGCGACATTCTGCTCGAAAGGACGCCGTTCCGCCTCACGGACAGTTTCATTCCCGGGTACTGGGGACATGCTGCGATCTGGGTCGGCTCGGAGACTGAACTGCGGGCGTTGGGCATCTGGGATCATCCGGTGGTCCAGCCCTACCAGGGTGACATCCGCTCGGGCCGGCGGGTCGCCGAGGCGCTGCGGTCGGGGGTGGCGCTGAACTCGCTCGCACATTTCCTCAACATCGACGATCTCGCCGTGCTGCGCGATCAGCGACCGGCGTCCCTCGCCAGGGCCGATGCGGTGATACAGGCGTTGCGCGAGATCGGGAAGCGCTACGATTTCACCTATGATCTGCAGACGCGCGACCGCCTCGGCTGTGCGGAGCTGGTGTACCACGCGTATGGCGATATCGACTGGCCCAGCCGTCGCGACTTCGGGCGGGTCGCGATCGCCCCTGACCATATCGCGGCGCGCGCTGTCGGCGATGCCCCGCTCGACATCGTTGCGCTGTACATTGGCGGGGAGCGCGTGGGCGAGGGGCGGGCAGACGTGATGGCTGAATTGATCCGATGACTTGGCGGCGACGGCGCGAGCCCCGCGCCGCCGTGTCCTCGGGGCTCGCCTCGATCTTGCGGCTCAGCCCAGACGCCTCGTTCGTTCGGTGCTGCTAGGGCGTGTACCAGATCGGCGATGTATAGGCGCGCTCCTGGGTCGTCATCTGGACCTCCTTGGCCATCTCGACACCGAAACGCTTCGCGTCGTAGGCCGTCCAGCGCGGCGTCGGGATCTCGATCACCCGGGTGTAGTAAAAGGCCTTTTGCCCCGCATCGAATTCCGGGTCGGTCCAGACGGCGATCAGTTCAGGGTCACCGATGGTGTTGGTCCAGGTCGCGTTCTTCACGTCCACGGTGTTGCCGACCGCCGGCACCTTGCCATCGCCACCGGGCTGACGCGACTCGGCATCACCCCAGGCCACGTCGTAGACCTTTTCCTGAGTCTCGCCCTTGCTGTCCATCCAGCCCTTGACGATCTGGATGCGGTCCAGGTTTGCACCGTAGGGGTCCTTCAGCGCCGCGACCAGGAAGGTCGGTGACTTGCCGGCCGGCCCTTTCGTCATGTCACCGCCCATCGGTACGCCCTTGGCATAGCCGACCGCGGCCGGCAGGCGGCTGTTGGCATCTGCCTCGACAAAGTCCCAGCCGCCCCAGAAGCGTACCAGCATGCGCGGCCCGGTGGTCGCGTAGACCTCCTTGCGCTTCATCGCGTCGAACAGGGCCTTGCGCGTGTTGTCGGTCG
>CBFCWF010000309.1:0-3095 GCA_965601425.1 uncultured Chromatiaceae bacterium
GAATGACGAGCGCGCTTAATAAGCCGACAGTGCTCCAATTTTTCACCACGGTTCCTGACCAGCTAGATCAGATCATAATTCTGGACGCCAGTGCTCAGATCAAGAGACTCATGCAACTGGATTCGTCGATCACCATGGTCAGTACAAAAGCTGAGAAGAACCACAAGAATGTTCGGATTCACTGGGGAAATGCACTCTCAAGCAAGAGCGCGGTCACAGGTGTATGTGCCGACGAATTTCCGCGGTTATTTGCCGCGGACCGATAGCGAGGGTACGGCTGTCGTCTGAGCACGGTCCGGGCACGACACCCGAGGGTAAGGCTGAAGTCGTCAGCCTTGGCTGACAAGCGATGGGATTTCGGATATGAGGGAGTGGCCGACGAGCCGGGCGTAGCGCCAGCTCGGATTTGACGGTCAGGACCGACGCTACGCCCTCACCGTGCCTTCGCACAGCAGGGTCAGTGTGGCACCCGATCCCCTGTTTATCCAGTCCTCATCGGCAAGGGATGCCGATGGCGTCGAGTGCGCGGCTGTATCACTGCGCCCGCTGTCACTGCCAAGTCATTGTCTGTCGCCGCTGCGATCGGGGTCAGGTTTATTGCTTCCAGGGCTGTGCGCAACAGGCACGACGCGAGTCGCTGCGACGTGCCGGGGCGCGTTACCGGGCGACCCGTAGTGGGCGGTTGAACAACGCCTTGCGCCAGCAGCGCTTTCGCGCTCGTCAGCGAAAAGTAACGCATCACGGTTCCGTTGCGGTAGTCGGGCCTGCTGTACTCCAGGTGACAGCGCCGTTGTCGGACTGTGGTGCGCATCAAAGCCGCGTAGGTCGGGTCACAGCGGTAAATTGCCATCGTTGCGGACGGACTTGCAGCCCGTTTTTGCGCCGCGATTTTCTGCGCTCGCCCGTACGCCCGGCCTATCCACCCTGACAGGTAACCGCGACGCGATGATCGACAAAGTCCTCGAAGCCAAGATCCTGCGCTACCACTTCGTCGAGGGGTGGGGCGTGAATACCATCGCCCGGCAGCTCGGGATCCACCACTCGGCGGTCGATCGGGTGTTGTCCCAGGCCGGTCTGCCGAAGGCCGAGCGTGCACGCCGGCCCTCGATTGTCGATCCCTTTCATCCGTTGATCATCGAGACGTTGGCGCAATTCCCCACCTTGAGTGCGGCGCGCCTGCTCGGCATGGCCCAGCAACGTGGCTATACCGGCGGCGCCAGTCAGTTTCGGGCGCATGTCGCGCAACTACGACCGCGTCGACCGGCCGAGGCCTACCTGCGTCTGAAGACGCTGCCGGGTGAACAGAGTCAAGTCGACTGGGCGCACTTCAATCATGTCCAGATTGGTCGCGCCAAACGCCCGCTGATGGCTTTCGTCATGGTCCTGAGCTTCAGCCGTCAGCTCTTTCTGCGCTTCTATCTGAACCAGCGCATGGACAACTTCCTGCGCGGGCATGTCGCCGCCTTTTCCGCCTTTCAGGGCGTTCCTCGTGTCGTGCTGTACGATAATTTACGCTCCGCCGTGCTCGATCGCCACGGCGACGCGATCCGCTTCCATCCCACGCTGCTGGATCTGTCGGCGCACTACCGTTTCGAGCCCCGCCCGGTCGCGCCGGCGCGCGGCAACGAGAAAGGTCGCGTCGAGCGCGCGATCCGCTACATCCGCGAGGCCTTCTTTGCTGGGCGCCGCTGGACCGATCTGGACGACCTCAACGCCCAGGCCGATGCCTGGTGCGCCGGCCCGAGCGCCCAGCGGCCCTGTCCGGAAGACACGACACGCACCGTCGCCGCGGTCTTCGCCGAAGAACGCGCGCATCTGATCGCGTTGCCGGACAATCCGTACCCCGCCGATGAGCAGGTCGAGGTCAGCGTCGGCAAGACGCCCTATGTGCGCTTTGACCTCAATGACTACTCGGTACCGCATACGCAGGTGCGTCGCACGCTGCAGGTCGTCGCCTCGCTCACACAGGTGCGCATCCTCGACGGCGAAACGGTCATCGCGACCCATCCCCGTACGTTTGACAAGGGCGAGCAGATCGAAGACCCCGCCCATATCGCCGACCTGGTCGCGGCCAAGCGCTCCGCCCGCACGCACCGCGGTCTTGATCGCCTGACCCAGGCCGTGCCAGCCAGTCAGGCACTGCTGCGCCAGGCCGCCGAGCGCGGCACACCGCTGGCCCGCGTCACCGCGCAACTGATCGATCTGCTCGATGCCTACGGCGCCGCTGAGCTGACCCTCGCCGTCGACGAGGCCCTCGCACACGAGGTGCCGCACCCCAATGCCGTGCGCCAGGTGCTCGAGCGTCGCCGCGAACAACGTGACCAGCCACCCCCGCTGACCCTGACATTGCCCGACAACGACAAACTCAAGCGCATCGTCGTGCGACCCACTGCCCTGTCGTCCTACGACCAACTCGCCACAATGGCCACGGAGACCGCCGATGACGATCCCGACTGACCCGCCCGTCGAGACCCTGCGCCAGCAGGTCAGCGCGCTGCAACTCCATGGCCTGCTTGCGCACTGGGATGAACTCACCGACGAGGCCCTGGCCTGGGTCCGACAATGGATCGACTGGGAGACGCGTGAGCGCCAGAAGCGTGGTCTGCAGCGGCGCCTGCGCGCCGCTCATATCGGCCGCTTCAAGCCGCTCGCCGACTTTGACTGGGACTGGCCATCACAATGTGACAAATCCGCCGTCTCCGCCCTGATGCGCCTGGACTTCATCGCCGAGGCCGTCAACGTCGTCCTGGTCGGCCCCAACGGCGTCGGCAAATCGCTGATCGCGCAGAACCTCGCCCACCAGGCCGTGCTCAACGGCCACAGCGCCCTGTTTGTCAACGCCGCCCAGATGCTCGGCGAGCTGGCCGCCCAGGACGGCGACAATGCGCTGCGCCGGCGCTTCGCCCACTACGCCCGGCCGGACGTCCTCGTCGTCGACGAAATCGGCTACCTCTCCTATGGCACGCGTCACGCCGATCTGTTGTTTGAGATCGTCAACCGCCGCTATGAGCGCAAGCCAACGATCATCACCACCAACCGTCCCTTCGCCGAGTGGAGCGAGGTCTTCCCGAATGCCGCCTGCGTCGTCTCGATCG
>CBFCWF010000310.1:0-3093 GCA_965601425.1 uncultured Chromatiaceae bacterium
GACACTGTAAGAGAAATGAGGAGAACGCGTCATGCTAAGACGGATGGGTGGATCGCTAGTGATGTTGATCTGGCTCCCTTTGAGTGCTGTGGCCGAAGAAGGGGCCGTCGCAGAACTCATCTACTTTCTCGAAGACAGCGGGCGCAACGCCCTGGTCTATACCACCGTCCGTTCGGAGTACTCGGGATACGAGCTACGGCTGCCGGCGGCTGCATCCGATACCAGCAAGCAGGAGCGCTTCTTCTATATCTACCCGGAGAAGCACGAATGGGTGCGCACAGATGAAGCCGGCTATGAGTTGCTCAAGCTGCCCAAAGGGGATTTTGCCACCTTGCGCAGGGTTGACCTGAACGATGGTCGCACGCTTCAGGTCGATGAAAGCGGCACTTACAGCTTCACCACACCCACCACCACGGCAGGTGGGCCTGGCAGCCATCAGGGCATCTGGAACAGCCCTGATGGGTTCAGACAGATCACTTACACATGGGTATTTCCGGAGGTCTTCGAGCCAGTTTCCTACGAGAGCAGTCAGCCCGGCGAGTGGGTTCGCCGCTACAACACCATCACCTATTACGGCAAGGACGTTAATGATCTCACGTTCAAGATTGTCTACCGCTCGCGCTTGAACGAGCTCTACGCACAAATGAAGAAGATGTTTGGCGATGAAGAAAAGGTAGACGTCAGCGAAGGCGCGGACGGTGTTCGGGTCAGCATCGAGGCAACGTTACTCTATCCGTCCGGCGTCGCCGATCTATCAGCCAAAGGACGCGAGGTGCTTGGCCGTGCAGCCAAAACCCTCCGGAAGCACCCGGCCGTGCGAGTGATCGTCGAGGGACACACAGATACCGACCGCATTGGAAAGACGCTCGCGAAACGCTATCCGACGAACTGGGAGCTGTCCGCGGCGCGCTCGATCAACGTAATCCGTTATCTCAGCGGGCTCGGTATTGCCGAGTCCCGGCTCGAGGGGCGGGCTTTCAGTTCGACGCGGCCGGTCGACGACAACGACTCCGCCGAGGGCAAGGCGAAGAACCGGCGTATCGAATTGTTGCTCGCGCACGAGTAGACCCTGGTGCCAAAGTTGGACCGGGCGCATTGGCTGACCGGCTAAATACCGTTCGGAAACAGCGTGAAGTTCGCGCCAATCCCGGAGTTCGGGCCACCCTGCCGCTGAGCAAGATCTTCGAGCGCCAGCAGCATCGCGCGGGCAGTCGCCGCAACCGATCCCCGACAACCGGAACCAACCCCCCGGAAAGACCGGGCGCCCGTCGGTAGGCCGCACGCGCTGGCCGCCGCTTCGATCGATCTCAGCCGCTGCGCCCTTCACGCAGAGTCGTTACGCCCAGGCCCTGCAGCGGATAAAGGCGCCCGATGATCCACCAGACGGCGACCATCCCCGCGGCCATGGCCAGTAGCATCCGGGCCACCATGAGCAGCGCAATCTCGCGCAGCCCCCCCGAAGGCGCGAACGGCCAGAACCCGAGTGCGAGCATGCCGATCAGCATACCCATGTTGCAGAACAGCAGGAACAGCCAGAACGGCATGCCCCGGCGCACCGCGGGCGCATCGCTGCAGCCGCTGAGCAGCATGCCGAGGTTGCAGCCGAGCAGCATGCCGATATGACCCCAGGGGGTCATGCGGATACTGGCCCAGAGTTCATCCATGCCCAATTCGGTGCGTGCGCTGCACCAGGCCGCGAACAGCAGCAGACTGGCCGGGCCGAGGTCCCAGGCGAGCCCCGAGAGCAGACCGAGAAGACCGAACAGCGTCGACAACATCAGCTGCTTCAGCTGAGCAATGCCACGCCGGGCGCTGACCAGGCGCAACAGAAACGCGAAAACCCCCAGCAGGCCGATCAAAGCGAGCAGCACCGCGCCCGGCAGCCTCACTGCCAGGGCCTGTGGCCCCAGCACCAGGATGATCGCGGCCAGCGCTGTCGGGGCCCAGGCGTGGCCAGCGGCCATGCCTGGCCGCTCAAATGGCGTCGAGGGCATCCGACAGGGCATCCCAGGAGAGCAGCACGCAGCGCCGGCGCGCAGGGTACTCGCGTACTGCAGAAAGCGCCTGCAGATCGCTCGGCGGCGTCGTCAGGCCCTCGCCGTCACCCTGCCGAAACCACTGCCGCATGTCCTCACACAGGTCGCGTGCGTCTGTCGCGGGGCGCCCGCTTACCGCCTCGGTCATCATCGACGAAGACGCGATACACACAGAACAGCCGCGGCCTCGAAACCGCACCTCACGCAGCTGGTCGCCGTCCAGGTAGAGGCCCACCTCGATCTCGTCGCCGCAGCGTGGGTTGGCACCCCGCCGCACGATGTCCGCATCCATCATTTCCCCATCGCACTTGTTGCGCGGGTGACGGTAGTGCCGCAGCAGGATGTCCTTGTACAGACCGTGATCGGCCATCGTGAACCTCCTCAGGAAAACAGGCGATACGCACTGTCGATTGCCGCGACCAGTGCCTCCACATCGTCCAGATCGTTATAGATGCCGAAACTGGCGCGGGCGGTCGCGGCGAGTCCCAGGTGCCGCAGCAGGGGCTGGGCGCAGTGATGCCCGGCACGGATCGCCACGCCCTGCTCACCGGCGAGCTGCGCCAGGTCATGTGGGTGCACGCCGTCCATCGTGAACGCCAGAATCGCGGAGGACTCAGGCGAACCGAGCAGGCGCAGGCCAGGTAGCGCAGCGAGCGCCACGGCGGCGGTGCGGGTCAGGGCTGCCACATGTCGGCGAACACGCGCACGGTCGAGGCCATCGAGATAACGGGCCGCCGCCGCGAAACCGGCCGCACCGGGGAGGTTGGGCGAACCCGCCTCGAAGCGGGCCGGCACCGCCGCCCAGCGACTCGCCGCGGTGCCCTCGCCCACCTCGTCGACCATGCCGCCGCCGAGCAACAGCGGCTCCATCTCGGTCAGGCGTTCCGCGCGACCATACAGCAGACCGATACCGGCCGGGCCGTACATCTTGTGCGCCGAGCAGGCAAGGAAGTCGCAGCCGAGATCGGCCACGTCGATCGGCAGGTGCGAGACCGACTGCGCGGCATCGACCAGGACCGGGATGGCGTGTGCGTGCGCCTCGACACACAGCCGCTTG
>CBFCWF010000311.1:0-3086 GCA_965601425.1 uncultured Chromatiaceae bacterium
TGCCTATGCGTGGAACGGCACGGGTCCGCTCGAGAAGGAAGGCCGACAGGAGGCGCTGCGCGCAGTCACGATGTTATGGCAGAACGTCGAACACTTCGTCGTGACCGCAGACCATGCAAAGACCGGCACCATCAGCGATGCGCTGGCCATCAATGGTGTCGCCGGTTTCGGCAAGAAGAATTCCGGCTCCCTCGGCTCGAGTCGCACGATCTTCGGTGCGCTCGGGCTCGACATCGACAAGCAGTACGACCTGTTTTACGGTGGTTACGGGGCGCTCGCGAACGCGATGCAGGACGGCAAAGCCGACCTCATCGGCACGCCGGCCGGTGTGCCGGCCGGCGCGATCACCAAACTCATGGCGGCCAAGGGAGACGGCGTGCGCCTGCTGTCCTTTACCCCGGCGCAGGCGGCGAAGGCCGACGGCGGGATGGAGTTGTGGACCCCCTACCGGATTCCGGCCGGCACCTACCCGGGCCAGGATGCGGACGTCAACACGATCGCACAGCCCAACTTCCTCGCGGTGCGCAGCGACGTCCCAGAGGCGGACGTCTACAAGATCACCAAGACCATTTACGAGAATCTCGGGTTCCTGCAGTCCATTCACAAGGCGACCAAGGCAATGGCCCTGGAAAAGGCGATTGCCGGCCTGCCGATGCCGCTTCATCCGGGCGCTGCGCGCTACTTCAAGGAGGCGGGGCTGGAGATACCCGCCCGCTTGATCGTCAACTAGCGCGCAAAGGCTCACGGCCGCCCTGCTTGGCGGTCGTGCAACACCGTGACGAACAACGCACCGGCAAACGAGGCCGTCGCACTCGAGTCCGGCCTGCGCCAGCAGGCCTGGGTGCGTGGCACGGTATACTGGCTCGGCGCCGCGATCGCGGTGCTGCACCTGGTGATGAATTTCACCACGATCTTTTCGACCCAGTGGCAGAGTACGCTGCACTTCGTCGGGCTCGGAATCCTCGCGATCCTGCTGTATCCGCCGCTGCGCAGCGAGCGGCTGGCCCGTTCCCGCTGGGCGCTGGGTCTGGATCTGATGCTGGGCTCTGTATTCGTCGTGGCGACCCTCTGGGTCGTGGCGGCGGAAGATGCGATCTATGAGCGCGGCGTGAACATGTCCGGCTGGGAGCAGCTGCTGGCACTGGTCACGATACTCGCCGCGATCGAACTGACCCGGCGCACAACCGGCCTGGTGATTCCGGTACTGATCGTGCTCGCGCTGACCTATGTGGTGGCCTGGGGCGGGTGGATCGACAACGTCTTCCGGTTCGCGGGTCTGAGCACCGAGACGCTGCTGTTTCGCAGCATCTATGGCGACGACGCCCTGTTCGGCAGCATCGCCCAGATCTCCGTATCCTTCGTGTTCATGTTCATCCTGTTCGGCGCCTTCCTGGTGCGATCGGGCGCCGGCGATTTCGTGATCGCGATGGCGCGTGCGATCGCAGGCCGCGTGGTGGGCGGGCCAGGCCTGGTCGCGGTCGTCTCTTCCGGCCTGACCGGCACCATCTCGGGTTCGGCGATTGCGAACACGGTCTCGACCGGTGTGATCACGATCCCGCTGATGAAGCGCGCTGGCTTTCCGCCGCGCTTCGCTGCCGGGGTCGAGGCAGCGGCCAGCACCGGCGGTCAGCTGATGCCGCCGATCATGGGCGCCGGGGCCTTCGTGATGGCGAGCTACACGCAGATCCCGTATACACACATCGTGCTGGTGTCGTTTCTGCCCGCGTTGCTCTACTTTCTCTCGGTGGCCTTTTTCGTGCGAATCGAGGCGAAGCGACTCGGATTCACTGTCGATGACAGCCAGCGTGCAACCGACCTGCTCACGGTGATGCGTGAGGGTGGCATCGTATTCGTGCTGCCGATCACCGTGCTCATCCTGATGCTCGTGTCCGGTTTCACGCCGACCTACGCTGCCGGTGTCGCGATCCTCACGGTGATTGCCGCGAGCTGGCTTACGCCACGCCGGATGGGGCCCCGGGACATCATCGACGCACTGGCGCTGGGCAGCCGCAACATGATCACGACAGGACTCCTGTTGGTGGCGGTCGGCCTGGTGGTGAACGTGATTGCGATGACCGGTGTGGGCAACACCCTCTCGCTGATGATGCAGCAATGGGCCGGCGGCAACCTGATTGTCGCACTGGTCCTGGTCGCGCTGGCGTCGCTGGTGCTCGGCATGGGGCTGCCAGTCACCGCTGCCTACATCGTGCTGGCGACACTGTCGGCCCCGGCGCTGTACAACCTGATAGCCGATGCCCAGCTGGTCGAGCTGATCGCGTCCGGGCAGACGCTGCCCGAAGCGGCCAGTGCGATGTTGATGCTCGCCGCCCCGGACAAGCTGCCGCTGCTCGGGCAGCCCATGTCCGACCCAGACGCGCGCGGCATACTCGATGCGTTGCGGTCGATCGACCCGTCGCTCGTTACCGGGCTCTACGAGCAGGCGCTCGATCCTGCTATGACGCTGGGTATCTTGCTGTCGGCGCATATGATCGTCTTCTGGCTGAGCCAGGACAGCAACGTGACCCCGCCGGTCTGCCTGACCGCGTTCGCTGCCGCGGCGATCGCGGGTACACGTCAGATTCCGACCGGTTTCACCGCATGGAAGCTGGCCAAGGGTCTTTACATCATGCCGATACTCTTCGCCTATACGCCCTTCCTCTATGCGGACTGGGGCGTGGCCATCGAGATATTCTTTTTTGCGCTGCTGGGTCTTTACAGTTTTGCGGCGGCGTTTCAGGGGCACCTCGAGCGCGACCTTGGGCCAGCGTCACGGGGTTTCCTCGCGTTGGTCGCGGTCTGCCTGCTGTACCCGGAGCAGCGGCCGCTGCATCTGCTCGCCTTCGCGGCCTTCGCGGCCTTTTTCACTTGGGACTACATCCAGGCGCGCAGGGCCCGCGCCGCCAACTGACGAGCCTTCAAAATGCACCTAACCGCCACGCAACAACTGCAACTCTCCCATGCCTCGGTGCGTCGCTTTCTTGACAAGCCGATCGATCGCGAATTGCTCGCATCACTGGTGCGCAGTGGCCAAGCGGCCGCCAGCTCCAGTTTCATCCAGGCCTATTCCGTGGTGCGGGTCACGCGCA
>CBFCWF010000312.1:0-3076 GCA_965601425.1 uncultured Chromatiaceae bacterium
GATCGGGCGTCGCACCGGCAAACCGGCTCATTGCCCCTTCCCGGACGCCAGCGTAGATGCTCGGCGCAGCAATTTCTGCATCAGCGAACGCCGCCGCGGCCCCCAGCGACGCGACCCCTCGAGCCGTGCGACCCCCTGGTCGAGCCATTCACGCCAGCACTGCCGCAGGCCCTTGGGGGGGGCGGTATGGACAGCGGCCGCCCGCGCCCGCGCGGCGCGCAACGCGGCCTTCAGCATTGCGCGTTCGCGATACCTCTCCCCGAGCACCTGCCGCGCCTCCTCGATCCCGTAGTCGACCCGCGCCCGGTCGATCGCTGCGCGCAGCGGGGCCAGTGGATCACGAGCGATGAACGCATTGACGCGCTGGTTGTAGTCCGGGTGGCGCCGCAGCAGAGTACGCTCGGCCTGGCGCATGCGCTCGAAGCGTCCGGCGCCAAAGCTCACCGCCCCCCGGTGGTACACGAACACGTCGGCGGCCAGCACATTGCGCCAGCCGGCCTTCGCCGCGCGCAGGCTGAAATCGTTCTCCTCGCCATAGCCGTGACCGAACGCGGCCTCGTCGAAGGCCCCCAGCGCGTCCAGGCAGGCGCGGCGGATGAACATGCAAAACCCTACCGCGGTGGGCAGATCGACCACACGCCGTGCGAGCGTGTCGGCGAACAGGCGATCGAGTCGAGCCAGCCCGAGTTGGCCGGGCAGCTCGCCATCCCAGCCTTCGTAGGGATAGGAGCACACGGTGGCATTGTTGGAAAACGGCGTTATCGTCGCGGCCCGCGGCAGGCTCGCCGCGCAGGCGGCAATCCGGTCCAGCCAGTCGTTCGCAACCTCGGTGTCGCTGTTCAGCAGCACCACATCACGCCCGGGATGCAGCGCCATGCCGGTATTCACCGCAGCAACGAAGCCGCGATTACGGGCGTGGCGCAGCAGCGTGAACTGCCCGGCGGCGGCCTGTTCGGCGAGCCAGGCGGACAATGCCGGCTCGGGCGAACAGTCGTCGACCACGACCAGCTCGAACGCGGTTTGGCAGCGCGCGGCATGCAGGGCCGCGAGGCAGCGCCGCGTCTCCTCCTCGCCTGCATAGACCGGCACTATCACGTCAATCAATCCGCCCCCCAGGGTCCAGGCCACGTACCGGGCACCCACTAAACCCGGCATTCTCTCACAAGCCCGGCCGACCACCGGGTCAATCCGCAACGGCGCACGGGCACGTGTCGTTGATCGATTCGTCTTCGAGGCCCACCGGTCCAGGAGACACCGGTGCGATACACGGGCCGCGCCCCCCCGCAATCAGCGACGTTGCGGCGACGCCAGGGTCTGCTTGCGGAAGCACAGCACCGCATTGTCGTCCCAGGCCCAGGTCTGGTTGACCGCCCAGAGCCGGCGCAGTGCGGCCTCCAGCGCATCCGCCCTGGCCCGCTCGACGGCGAGTTCGCCCGCCCCGGCGATGCCCAGGCGACGCAGCACGCGCGACCAGCGGCCCGCCGCGGCCGCGCGCTGGACCAACGGCGGCTGCAGTTGGAAAGGCACCACCTGGCGCCCGGGCGCATCGAGGCTCGACGCGACCAGCCGCAGTCCGTGCATGCCGCCGAGCAGTTCGACCAACTCCGGGTGATAGAAGCGCACATGTTCGGGATCGCGCCAGAAGCCGAGCAACTGGCTGCGGATCGACTCCGGGTCGGGAAACACGAACACCGCGAGGCCGTTGGCTGCAAGCACCCGTGCAACCCCGGCCAGCAGACGTTCGGCGGCGTCTACCGGCAGGTGCTCGATGAAATGCGAACAGTAGACACCGTCGAACGACTGGTCGGTCGACTCGAGAAACTCGAGCGCGTCCTGTTCGATCACGGTCTGCCCGAGACTGCGTGCAAATCGCACGCTCATCGGGTTGCGCTCCACGCCGACGCCGGCAATGCCGCGCCTTGCCAGCACGTCGAGGAACACGCCGGTGCCGCACCCGACGTCGAGCACCTTGTCGCAGCCGTCGAAATGCGCAGCGAACGGCCGCTGCATCTCGAACAGCAGGCCGTGGTCGCGCCGTCCCAGCGCATAGGCCTCGTAACCGAACCGCGCGGACCCGGCCGGCCGTTCCGCGGGCGGAGGCCATGTGTCGACCGGGGACGGCAGGCCCGGCAGGTGGCGTCGCAACGCGGCCTCGTCGGCCGGCGAAGGTGCCGGCAGCAGCGCGGGACCGGCCGTGAGCAGGCCGTTCAGCCAGCGCATTGCGGCCGGGTCGTCAGTGTCGAGCCGAGCGAACGACGGGAGCCTGAGTGCGACCGGGAAACCGAGCGCCGCGGCAAGCCGCGCGAGTTCGAGCGACGCGCCGGACAGCGCATCGACCAGCACCCGTCGGGGCTGCGCGTTGAGCAGATACTCGACCAGGGCACGCACCGCGGCAAAGGGCGCGAAACGTGCCCTGATGGGCCGCCAGTCGGCGCCCAGCACGAACCGGTCGGGTAGACCGGGCGCACCGATCACCTCGCAGGCATCCCCGGCCGCCGAGAAATCCAGCGTGATGCGGTGTCCGCCGTCCGGTGCGGCCGCAGGATCCCGTCCATGGTCCGGCTCGGTGATGACCAGGGCAGTCGCCATCAGATCCGGTCGGCCGCATCGGGCCCTGTACCCGAGCTCCCGCACAACGCAGAATCAACGACTGGGAGGGCGCAGATCGCCAACAGATGGTCCATCAGAAATTCAGCCGACTGTGTGTTTCGTCAGCCTACGCAAATAGTCGAGAACTCACAATAACGTGAGCACGACCAACGTTGATCAGCGGGACCGGCCCCGCTGTTCGATGGCGGACTCAGGCGGCGCGCAGCACACCCTGCTCCATCAGCCAGTCGCCGGCCATCATGACCGCGAATCAGCCAACGCGTCTTCAGCGGACAGTGCCTATTGGCCTGAGCATGCATCGAACCTCATCGCAGCTGACGCACCCGGTATCCCCATCGGTAACCAATGGTGCAAACATGGTGAACCCAACACTCGTCACTCGCAAGAATCGCCATAGCTGCAGCGTCAACCAAGCAGTCAAATTGACACCGCAAAACGCAGTCGTTCACTATCCTCCGTGGCTTAC
>CBFCWF010000313.1:0-3063 GCA_965601425.1 uncultured Chromatiaceae bacterium
GACATCATCGCGCCGTTGCGCGATCCCGCGCGGCTCCGGATCGACGCGGCGGCCTTGGAGGCGGTATTCGCGGCCGACTGACGACCTGGCACGGCGCTGCTGATCCTGCGAAAGTCACCCAGGGACGGTCATGAATCGATGCACACCCTGCGCGTGATCTGGGCGCGGCGCGCGTTGCTCGCGTCCTTCGTTCGGCGCGAGATCGCCAACCGCTATGCCGGGACCTTCATCGGCGCGGTCTGGGCGCTCGGGCAGCCGGTGCTGTTGTTGATGATCTACGGTTTCGTGTTTCAGCGGGTGCTGCGGATCGACTTCCAGGATCTGGGCGGCCATGGCTTCGTTGCATTTCTCGCCTGTGGGCTGTGGCCCTGGATGGCGTTCTCGGAGGGACTGCAGCGCGCGACTGGCTCGATCGTCGGCAACGGGGCCCTGATCAAGAAGGTGGTCTTTCCCTACGAACTGCTGGTCCTTGCGTCCGTCGCGGCGACCTTTCTGGTGCACTTCGGCGGCTTCCTGGCCGTACTCGCGGCGCTCTGGCTGATCGGACCGCCGTTTGATCCGGTCGGCTTGCCGGTGATGCTCGGTGCCTGGCTCGTGCTGGCCGTGCTCGCGTTCGGCATCGCGCTGGCCACCGCATCCGTTCAGGTGATCGTGCGCGACGTCCAGCAGATGATCGGCCCGGTGCTGATGCTGATGTTCTACCTGACCCCGATCCTGTACCCGCGCACGCTGGTGCCGGAGGGATACCGTTTCGTGCTTGACCTGAACCCGGTTGCGCACCTGCTCGGCGCGATCCGGGCCGGTCTGCTTCATGGCGATACGGCCACGGCCTGGGTGTTGTTGCCGCTGTTCGCGGTGGCACTGCTGATCGCCTGGCTGGGGCGGCGGGTGTTCCGCCGCCTGTCGGACAATTTCGAAGACTTCATCTGAGCGACCGAAGGGGTCCATGCAAGCCCTAATCAGACTCTCCCATGTCTCCAAGGCCTATCCGACCGCCCGTTCGACGATCGGACGTCTGCACACGGTCGCCAACCTGCTGCGTGGCAGACCGTTGCCGCACGGCTTCGACGCATTGAGCAACGTGAACCTCGAGGTCCGGCGCGGTGAATCCCTGGGGTTGGTCGGGGTCAACGGGGCCGGTAAGTCGACCCTGCTCAAGATCGTCGCGGGCGTGGTGCACCCGACCGCAGGGCAAGTCGAGATCAACGGGCGCATCAGTGCGCTGCTCGAGCTGGGCGCGGGTTTCCATCCGGAGTACACGGGCCGCCAGAATGTCTTTCTGGCCACCGCGTTGATGGGGCTGAGCGAGGCCGAGACCCGCGAGCGGCTGGACGATATTCTCACCTTCGCCGACATCGGCGAACATATCGATCAGCCGATCAAGCAGTACTCCTCGGGCATGGTGGTACGCCTCGGGTTCGCGGTGTCGACCGTGGTCCATCCCGACGTGCTGATCACCGACGAGGTGCTGGCCGTCGGGGACGAGTCGTTCCAGCGCAAATGTATACGCTGGATGGAGTCCTTCCTCGGCAACGGCGGCACCCTACTGCTGTGCTCACACAGCATGTTTCAAATCGAGAAATTGTGCCAGAAGGCCGCCTGGATAAACCAGGGACGCGTCTGGGCCTACGGCGTGGCCAAGGACGTGACCCGCGACTACCTGGCGTGGCACGATGCACGCGCCCGGCCGGGCGCGACGGCTGCTGCGCGCGCGCCGTCGGCCGGCCACTACGCGGTGCGTTCGCTGCGGGTCAATGGTGTGACCGGCGACGAGGCGGTCGCGCAGGACCACCTGGCGGTCGAGGGTGCCGTATTCTCGCCCGACGACCGGGCGCCCGCGGTCGCGGTCGGCATTGTCAAGGCCGACGGCACACCGGTCTATGGCCTGTCCTCGGACATGGATGGTCATGCGCTGTCCCGACTGGGATCCGGAGAGTATGGGTTCCGGATCGAATTCCCCGACCTGGCGCTGCTGCCCGGGCGCTACGAGATCCGCGTGCACGCGATGGACCCGGAGGGTTACCGGCTGTTCGACGAAATGAACTGCGCGCTGCTAGTCGAGGGGCAGACCCGCGAGCTGGGCGTCTGCCGGCTGGCACATCGCTGGGGTGATCCGGCAACGCCGGACGCCGGCCCGGCCGAATGACGACCAAAGGTCGCAGCGTAACGAGGCGGTCGAGCCGCACGAGGAGGCCAAGTAATGCACCAGAGTTCGTATGAAAAGATGCGCGCTTTCCGAACCCGCTATCTCGCCGCGAAGGCCTCTGAGCCACTGGCGATACTGGACGTCGGGGCGATGGACGTGAACGGCAGCTACCGCCCCCTGTTCGACGAGCCGGCCTGGCACTACCGGGGCGCCGACCTCGAGGCCGGCCGCAATGTCGACCTGGTGCTGAAGGATCCCTACTACTTCGATGGCATGCGCACGAACAGCCTGGACGTGCTGGTATCCGGCCAGGCGCTGGAACACATGCCGCACTTCTGGTTGTTCTTTCTCGAGGTGTTCCGTTGTCTGAAGCCGGGCGGCCTGTGCTGCGTGATCGCGCCATCGGGCGGATATGAACACCGCTACCCGGTGGATTGCTGGCGCTTCTACCCGGACGGTATGCGCACCGCCGCCGAATACGCGCGGCTCGATGTCCTCGAGGTCCATACCGACTGGAAGCCGGCGGCCGACTACAGCGACGACAGTGCCGCGTGGCAGGATTCCGTGCTGATCGCGCGCAAGCCGCCGATGTCGTCCTGGCGCGAGCGCAAGCTGAATCTCCGGGCCCGACTGCTACGGGCACTGCGGTAAACGGCGCGCGGCTGCAGGGCGGTAGCTCGTTGGGTCGGCGATCGCCACGATGACGCGCGCCGCTGCCATGAGCCTGCCGTTGCTTTGGGCGGCACGGAGGCCGCAGCTGGACAGGCGCCAGTCTGACAGCCAGGTTCGATCTCTTGAAGTGGACGCCGAGGGTGCTGCTGCATGGGCATTTGACCAACAGGCTGCTGTGACGCAAGAATGGAAATGAACCGCCCCTGGCGGCCCCTCCGCGCGACAAAACCGAAAACCGTCGCCAT
>CBFCWF010000314.1:0-3055 GCA_965601425.1 uncultured Chromatiaceae bacterium
AGGGGACGGCGATTCGCGGCCGGCGTATAATACAAAGTTCGTTACGCAACCGCGTAGCCTCAGGTCCCCGATCGGTTCCGACATGCCCGAGAAAATCTCCGATTTCGCCACGCTGGGCCTGCCCGGCCCGCTGCTTGCCGCTTTGGCCGAGGTCGGCTACGAGAGCCCTTCGCCGATCCAGGCGCAGGCGATCCCGCTGCTGCTGGCCGGCAGGGACCTGCTCGGCCAGGCACAGACCGGCACCGGCAAGACCGCTGCATTCGCGTTGCCGCTGTTGGCGCGTATCGACCCCTCGGCGAACCATCCGCAGCTCATGGTGCTGGCGCCGACCCGCGAACTCGCACTGCAGGTCGCCGAGGCGATGCAGACCTATGCGCGGTTCCTGCCGGGATTTCATGTGCTACCGATCTACGGCGGGCAGGGCATGGGGGCGCAGCTGAAACAACTGCGCCGCGGTGTCCAGGTCGTGGTCGGCACGCCGGGCCGAATCATGGACCACATGCGACGTGGCACGCTGGACATCTCGCGTCTGCAGTCGGTGGTGCTCGACGAGGCGGACGAAATGCTGCGCATGGGCTTCATCGACGATGTCGAGTGGATCCTGCAGCACACGCCGACGGACCGCCAGGTCGCGCTGTTCTCCGCGACCATGCCGAAACAGATTCGCAGTGTCGCGGAGCGACACCTGCGTGATCCGCAGCAGGTGCGCATCGCCTCCAAGACGACCACAGCGGACAACATCCACCAGCGTTACTGGCCGATCGGCGGGCTGCACAAGCTGGACGCGCTGACCCGGATCCTGGAGAACGAGTCCTTCGACGGCGTGATCATTTTTGTGCGCACCAAGACCCAGACGGTGGAGCTCGCGGAGAAACTCGATGCACGTGGCTTCACGGCGGAGGCGTTGAACGGCGATGTAGCGCAGGTGCAGCGTGAGCGCACCGTGGAGCGGCTGCGCGACGGCAAGACCGACATCCTGGTCGCGACTGACGTCGCGGCGCGCGGGCTCGACGTCAAGCGGGTCAGCCACGTCATCAATTACGATATCCCCTACGACACCGAGTCGTACGTGCACCGGATCGGCCGGACCGGGCGGGCCGGCGCCGCGGGCGAGGCCATCCTGTTCGTCGCGCCGCGCGAGCGGCGGATGCTCCGGGCGATCGAGAAGGCAACCGGTCAGCGCATCGAGCCGATGGACCTGCCGTCGGTCCAGGACATCAATTCACGACGCACCGATCGCTTCAAGGCCGGCGTACGCGACGCAATCGCGCAGCAGGATCTGTCGCTGTATTACCGCCTGGTCAGTGAGCTCGAACAGGAAGAGGATTTGGACGCGCTGCAGATCGCGGCCGCGCTGGCCCGGCTCGCCCAGGGCGACGCCCCGTTGCTACTCGATCCCAAGTCGGAACCGCAGCCCGCAGCGCGACAGCGGTCCGTGGAAGCGCCGCAGGATCGGGCGCGACGGCCGGAAAGGCAACGGCCCGAAAAGGTACTCGAGACCAAGGCGCTGCCGCTCAAGGATTTCCCCGACGTCGAAATGGAGCGATTCCGCATCGCGGTCGGTTACCGGCACGGGGTCAAGCCGGGCAACATCGTCGGCGCCATCGCCAATGAGGCGGAGCTGGAGAGCCGCTACATCGGACATATCGAGATCTTCGATGATTTCAGCACCGTCGATCTGCCCGCGGGTATGCCCGACGAGACGCTGCGTGACTTGCAGAACGCCTGGGTGTGTCAGCAGAAGATGGCGATCCAGCGACTCAAGCACCCCAAGCAGGGCAAGCCGTCTTCGGCTGCGCGCCGACCCGTCACCAAGTCCGGCGGCAAGTCCGCGGCCGCGAAGCGCCCTACCGGTGTGGACAAAAAGGCGACCAGCGGCGGCCACAAGCCGCCGAAGCGCCGGCCCCCGGCCGTCAAGGGGCCGGGCGGACCGCATTGAGCGGCGTCGCCGGTCAACCCTTCGTCTGCCGCGCGAGGTAGCTGTCGAGGCCGTTCGCGAACGCCTGCCGATCGGCGGCCGACAGCGGTGGCGGGCCCCCGCCGGCCAGTCCGCTGGCGCGCAGCGTATCCATGAAGTCACGCATGTTCAGACGTTGCCGGATATTGTCCGGCGTAAAGCGTTCGCCGCGTGGACTCAGTGCCTCGGCCCGCTTCTCGATCACCTCTGCGGCCAGCGGGATGTCGGCAGTGATCACCAGGTCGCCCGGTACGACACGGCGTGCGATCTCGTTGTCCGCGACGTCGAAACCGGGTGCGACCTGGAGCATCCGGACGTACCGCGAACGTGGCAACTCCAGGGCCTGGTTCGCAACCAGCGTCAGCGGCACCTCACAGCGCTCCGCGGCGCGGTACAGGATGTCGCGGACCGTGCGCGGACAGGCGTCCGCATCGACCCAGATGGCCATCGTCACACTCCTCGATTGCAGAGACGACGCGACGGCTCAGCCGATCCGCCGCGCGGCCCGATCTTAGCCCGGAACCACCGGATCGCGCCTGCCCGAATCGCTGCCCCGCTCCCTGACGACTAAGTTCCGGGGGCGACGGGTGCTCGACCGGACCGGTGCGGACGCGAGCGTTGCGCGCCGGGTGTTTGCCGAGGCGCCGAGTCTGCTGCGAGACTGACGGTCCGTCACCCGACCCAGGGTTTCCCGTGAACATACCCTTTTACCCCGCGCTGGTCCTGTTGGCTGCGCTGTGGGGCGCATCCTTCCTGTTCCTGCGCGTCGCCGCGCCGGTCCTCGGACCGGTCTGGCTTATCATGCTGCGGGTGCTGATCGCCGGCCTCGTATTGTTGCCGCTCGTCGTGCAACGCGGGCAGCTGACCGCGCTGCGCCGCCATTGGCGACTGTTGTTGCTGGTCGGTTGCCTGAACGCGGCCGCCCCGTTCACGCTGCTGGCCTATGCCTCACTCGAACTGACCGCCGGGATGACCTCGATCCTCAACGCCATGGTGCCGATCTTCGCCGCGCTGGTCGGTTACTTGTGCTACGCGGAACCGCTCGACGCCCGCCGTGGCCTCGGTATCCTGCTCGGTTTTCTCGGCGTGCTGGTGCTG
>CBFCWF010000315.1:0-2999 GCA_965601425.1 uncultured Chromatiaceae bacterium
AGGTGGGCTCGAACAATCCGGACGGCATCGAGATAAAGAAAAACAAGGACGAGAACGGCATCCCGAAAGATGGCATCCCGTTCCACCCCTACTACACGGTCAAGGACGTCGTCGGCATCGGCGTGTTCCTGATCTTCTTCTCCGCGATCGTGTTCTTCTGGCCCGATTTCGGCGGGCTGTTCCTCGAGCCGCCGAACTTCGAGCCGGCAAACCCGTTGAAGACGCCCGAACACATCGCGCCGGTCTGGTATTTCACGCCCTTCTACGCGATGCTGCGGGCGGTACCGCCGATGTTCAACTCGCAGTTCCCCGGCGTCGTCGTGATGTTCGCCGCGATCATCGTGTTGTTCTTCGTGCCCTGGCTCGACCGCAGTCCGGTCAAGTCGATCCGCTACAAGGGGCTGCTGTTCAAGATCCCGCTGGCGATTTTCGTGGTGACCTTCGTCGTCCTCGCCTGGCTCGGCATGCAGGCATCGACGCCGACCAAGACCTTGCTGGCCCAGATCTTCACTGCGCTCTACTTTGCGTTCTTCCTGCTAATGCCTTTCTACAGCAAGATGGACAAGACCAAGCCGGTGCCGGAGAGGGTGACGAAATGAAGAAACTGATTGCTGCAACCATCCTGGCATTGGCGCCACTGGTCGGCCAGGCAGCCGGCGGTGAGGTGCATCTGGAGCAGGCCAACATCGACCTGGGCAACGAGCAAGCCATCCAGCGCGGCGCCAAGCGCTTTGTGAACCACTGCATGGGCTGTCACTCGGCGCAGTACGTCCGCTACAAGCTGTTCACAGAGGTCGGGCTGTCCGAGGACGACATAAAGGACAATCTGATGTTCACCGACGGCAAGGTCGGCGACCTGATGACCATCGCGATGCCCGAAGAGGATGCCGGGGCCTGGTTCGGTGCGGCGCCCCCCGATCTTAGCCTGGTCGCGCGTATCAAGCACGGTGGGGCCGACTGGATATACAGTTTCCTGAAGGGCTTCTACGTCGACCCCTCGCGACCGCTGGGCGTGAACAATACCGTGTTCGCGAACGTCGGCATGCCGCATGTGTTCTTGGATCTGCAGGGCGTTCAGGAAGCGGTCTATCGCTATGAGGTTCACCACGAAGGCCATCCGGTGGCTGCGTTCGACACCGAGGCCGCCGCCGACGCCTATCTGCAGGAGCACGAGGGCCAGAATTACCGGCTCGAGCGCGTGGTCGATCGACTCGAACTGGTGCAGCCCGGCAGCATGACCGCCGCCGAGTACGATCAGGTGGCACGCGATCTCGCGACCTTCCTGACCTACATCTCCGAGCCGATGAAGCTGGAACGCCAGCGCATTGGTATCTGGGTGATCCTGTTCCTTGTCGTGTTCACGGTGATCGCCTACCTGATGAAAAAGGAGTGGTGGAAAGACGTCCACTGACCGTCGGGTAGTTCAGGCCGGAATCCGGGGCGCATAGTCTGGTATACTATGCGCCCTTTTATGTTCCGCTTGCAGCTTAGCGGCAACACGCTGGAGAATCCGCTTGATGACCGCAGTCGCCGCTCGCCGCTCCGTGATGACCCTGTTTTCCGATCCGCAGAGTCTGCACAGTCACCGGGTGCGGATGGTCCTGGCCGAAAAGAATGTCACCTGCGACATCCTCGACGTCGATCCCTTGCATCTGCCTGAAGATGTCATCGATCTGAACCCTTACGGCACGGTCCCGACGCTGGTCGATCGCGAGCTCGCGCTCTACGATTCGCGTATCATCTGTGAGTACCTTGACGAGCGTTTCCCCCACCCGCCGCTTCTGCCGGTTGACCCGGTTTCGCGCGCCAGCGCCCGGCTTTACATGTTCCGGGTCGAAAATGACTGGTACGCGCTGGTCGACCAAATCCTGGCCGGTGGCAAGGCGGCGACCAGGGCGCGCAAGGAATTGCGCGAAGGTCTGACCGCGGCCGCGCCGATCCTCGCGCACAAGCCCTTCTTCATGAGCGACGAATTCAGTCTGGTGGACGCGAGTATCGCACCACTGCTGTGGCGCCTGCCCGCGCTGGGTGTGGAACTTGCGGGTCAGTCGGCAAAGCAGCTCAACACGTATGCCGGCAGCATGTTCACGCGCAGCGGTTTCATCGGCAGTCTGACCGAGCAAGAGCGCGAGATGCGTCGCTGAGCCAGCGTATGACCTCGAACCGCCCGTACCTCATCCGTGCCATATACGACTGGGTGGTCGATAATGAATTGACGCCCTATCTGCTGGTGGACGCCGAGCGCGATGCGGTCCAGGTGCCGCGGCGTTACGTGGAGGAGGGACGAATCGTGCTCAACGTCAGCCCAACGGCGGTACGTGATCTGGTGCTGGGCAATGAGTTGATCGCATTCGAAGCGCGTTTCGGCGGCAACGCATTCGCGATCTCGCTGCCGCCCGACGCAGTGCTCGGCGTGTACGCGAGGGAAAACAGCAAGGGCATGTTGTTCGCCGACGAGGGCGCCAGTCCGCCGGAACCGCCAAAGCCAGACGCGCCGTCCCCGGGCGGCAGACCCTCTCTGAAGGTCGTCAAATAGCGGCGCTCATTGCTTGGGGCGCCGGAAAGGGATCACCTTGCCGTCTTCGCTGCGTCGTGGTTCGGCTTCTTCGGGGGGCGGCTGTGCCGGTCTCGGGAGCCCGTCGTCGATGATCTCCAGGCTGGTCCCGAGCATCAGCACATGCCCGGTGCGTCGGCCGACGCCCTCCAGGCTGAAGTCGAAGCGATACATGCGCCGCAGGCGCAGGCCCTGTTCGGCCCGGCGAATGCCGATCCGCGCCAGCGAGACGGTGTCGTCGAGAAACTGCAGGCCGCGGTGTTCACAGTAGCGGCGGGCCAGCGTCGTCGCAAACTCTCGCGCCCTCGCGCCATCCAGCCAGATCCAGGCGACAAGGAGCAGCGCGAGTAGGGGTAGAAGGTTGTTGATCATCGCTCACTCGTGTCCGTGGACCCTTGTCTGGCGCGGCCTGGTCGTGCCGTCGACCCAGCCGGCGATCGGCCCG
>CBFCWF010000316.1:0-2947 GCA_965601425.1 uncultured Chromatiaceae bacterium
TGCAGCGCCAGCAGAGACAACTCGACGAGCAGATGCACCAGCAGCAGGACCAGGCCCGGCTGTTGCGCGAGCAGCAGTCGAGGCAGTTGCAGCTCACGGGGATGCAGGCCTGCTATTACCGGTTCAACGGCGCGCTCGACCTTTGCGATCGCTTGTTCGACACGGCATCCGCGCGGCACGCCGCGTGTGTCGAGGCCGCGGTCGAGCTGAATCCCGGCTGTGCCCCGACCGAGCCGCGCCCGCCTGCGCCGCCAGCAGACTGAAACCGGACCGGCGGACAGGGTGCCGCCGGGCGGCAATGCGTGCGGGTGCCGGCGGTCTGTTCACGGCATAATGTAGCGATTGCCGCGGCGGCAACCCCTGGAAACCATGTACGAGCAGCATTTCGGTCTGACAGAGCGGCCTTTTTCGATTGCGCCCGACCCGCGTTTTCTCTACATGAGTCCGCAGCATCGCGAGGCGCTCGCGCACTTGTTGTACGGCGTCGGCCCAGGCGGCGGTTTCGTGCAGTTGACCGGCGAGGTCGGCACCGGCAAGACGACCATGTGCCGTTGCCTGGTGGAGCAGTTGCCCAACGATGTCGACGTGGCCCTGATACTCAACCCGCGTGTGTCCGGGCTGGAGCTGGTGGCCAGCCTGTGCGACGAGCTGAAGATCGACTACCCGAAGGACACGGGCAGCATCAAGGTATTGACCGATGCGCTCAATGCCTACCTGCTGAAAAGCCACGCTGATGGCCGCCACACCGTGTTGATCATCGACGAGGCGCAGTGCCTGACCGCCGAGGCGCTCGAGCAGGTCCGCTTGCTGACCAACCTGGAGACCACGCGTGAGAAGCTGCTGCAGATCGTGCTGGTCGGGCAGCCCGAGCTGCGAGATTTGCTCGCACTCGACAGCCTGCGTCAGCTCGCGCAGCGGATCACGGCGCGCTATCACCTGCTGCCGATCTCGCGTGAGGAGACCGGCGCCTATATCCACCACCGGCTGCAGGTCTGCGGCGCCAGCGACAAGCTGTTTACCGAGGGGGGGATCGACCGGGTCCATCGACTGTCGCAGGGCATCCCCCGACTGATCAATATCCTTTGTGACCGAGCGATGCTCGGCGCGTTCGCCGAGGGCCGGCACGTCATCGACACCGCGATCGTTCGCCGGGCCGCGCGCGAGGTGCTGCCGGACCAGCAGGTGGCCCGCCCGAAGGCACGCAAATGGCCCTGGATGGTCGCCGCGGCGCTGCTGCTCGCGCTTGGCGCCGGCGCCTTCCTGAACCGGGACAGATTGCAGCAGATCGACTGGGTCGCGCTGTTCCAGTCCTCGGAGACGGCGGTGGTCGCGCAGCCGCCGGCATCCGGTCCCGGGCCGCTCGCGTCGGCAGACGGGGATCTGCAAGCCGGGCCGGTCGTGCCGGCGACCGACGCCGCCGAGGCAAACCGGCCGGCGCGTCCGTCGGAAGCCGGTCCCCTGTTGGCGGCGTCGTCCGATCCAGCGGACCCCGACGCACCACCAGGCGAAGCGCCGCCGATCGAACCCATGCCAACCGAGGTGCCGCAGACCGAGTCGGTGGAGCCCCTGTCTGCAGCGCTCGAGCCCGTGCCATCGGGCGTGTCGCAGCCAACCGGGCCCGCAGGGCCCGAGCGCACGGTGGCCGAGGCGATGCCGCCCGAGCCGCCGGCTCCGGAGCCGCCGGTAGCCGCGTCCGCGCCGCCCGAGCCGGCCCCCGTCGAAACGCTGGCCGCGTCCGCGCCGCTTCCGGAGCCCGAGCCACCGCTCGCGGCGCTGCTCGAGGGTTCCGGCCCCAGGGCCGCTGCGCAGGCCTGGGCCGGGCTCTATCGGCTCTGGGGATATGAATCGGAGGCGGTGACCGACGTGCAGGCCTGTGCGCAGGCGCCCGCTGCGGGCCTGCACTGCATGCAGGCGTCGGGCAGCTGGGGGATCTTGCAGCGCTTCGATCGCCCCGCGATCCTTTTGCTGGTCTCCACCGAGGGCCGCTGGGTGCCCGTGCTGCTGCGCCAGATGGTGGGCGAGCGGGTGGTCCTGGCGGTGGGCGAACAGGCGCTCGAGGTGTCGCGGCGCGAACTCGAGAGGCACTGGTATGGCGAATACCGGCTGCTGTGGAAGACGCCGCCTACAGGCGTCACGGTGCTGCGTCCGGGCCGCAGCAGCAGCGACGTGGAATGGCTGCGGGAGCGGCTCGCGCGCATTGTGGGCGACACGGCCGCGGTGGCTAACCCACGCTACTACGACACCGCGCTGAAGTCGCTGGTCGAGGCGTTTCAGCGCGAACACGGCCTGACCGCCGATGGTGTGGCGGGCGCGCGAACCTTCATTCTGCTGAACAATCGCGACGCACCACCGGACGTTCCGCGGCTCAAGGCGCCCCCGGCCGGGGTATCGGAGTAACCCTATGTCGTACATCCTCGATGCGCTGAAGAAGGCGGAACAGCAACGCGAGATCGGCCAGGTCCCGGGGATCGACAGTGTCCACGAGGTCGGCAGCCGCGGCCCCGGTCAACGCTGGCCCTGGGTGCTGGCGGTGATCCTGTTGGCGAACGCGGTGATCATCGGCGCGTTGCTCTGGCCAGACCGGCAGGGCGCAGAAGACGGGCGCACGGCGGCCGACAATGTGCCGGCATCGACCGTTGCGCCGCGCCCGTCCGCGCCGGCAGCTGAGCCCGCGCATCGGCAGGCGCCGGCGGAGACCGTGCGCGCGGTCGATGCCGGCGGGCCCGACCCCTCGGCTGCGGCCGGGCCGGGTCCGGTGATGCCTGGGTCGGCGGCCGAGCCGATGCCCGGGAGACCTGCGCCAGCGCCCGGGTCGGGCGCGACTGTGGCGCGGTCGTCCCCGCCCGAGACCGCCGCACCGACGCCCGCTGCCGCAGTGGACGTCGCGACCAGACCGCTGAAACCCTTGCCCTTGCGACAGGATCCGCTAGCGGCCGCGCCACCGGCC
>CBFCWF010000317.1:0-2827 GCA_965601425.1 uncultured Chromatiaceae bacterium
TATAGATACTTGAAATGGAGCGACTTACCGCTTGTCGTTTCCCAGCGGTCTCCTTGCAGATCCCCTCGATTCTCTGCCTCGGCCAAGGCGGCACTGAGCGCCTTTGCTTCAGGATATTTACTGTACACAAAGGCTTGCAGGATCGGGTGTCCGCATGCAGTGGCAGAGCCTGGTGCTGCAACCATAAGGCTCGCAACCAGGAGCCCGGCGATGAGAATGCCTGCATGCATGACTGCCCCCCAAATATCTGCCCCCGTTCGCGCTTGGCACGTGAACGACAACCAAACGCTATTTGTCGTCGAGGGTGAGGCGGCCGCGAAGGGCCGCCCTTTTTCTTTTCGTTACCGTTGCGAAGAATACGCCGCTGGCGGAACGACGACGGCCTCTTCCTGCACGTAGCGGTCGAACAGGTCGATCACGCGCGCCGCTTCGGCAGCGTCACCGGTGACCTTGATGTCTCCACCCTTGATCAAGTTGTCCGGTGTTTCCTGGCTCAGGTAGACTTTCGCCCAGGTCTCGCCCGTCATGGCCAGCGTCATGTCGGGCTCGCGGTAGTGGTCTTCCGGTGACGCCAAATATTCCGCCACGGCGCGGCGAACGTGCAGCCCGGCACTGCTGCCGTCCGCAAAGTCGAAGCGCAGCACCTTGTCGGTCTCGCCGCTCTTTTGCGGGTCGATGCGGACGCGGAAGTAGTCGAGAAAAGTGGTCGGTGCAGCGGCGATGGCTTCAGGCGCCGGCGGGACAACCCGGGGGATCGTCACCTTGCCTTCAAGCGAGAGGGCCTGGGACATCAGGTGCGCGCGGTCGTTGGCGCCGGTCGAGACATAGGCCATCTGGCGCAACGCGTCGGCCTTGGCCTGCCGGACCTCGGCATCCTCCGGGTCGAGGCGATAGAGGTAGTTCACCAGTTGCGCGGCCCAGGCGTATTCCTTCTTCTCCATCGCCTCGGCGGCGGCGGCCAGCACGGCGTCGCGCCCGCCCATCAGCGGGACGATGCGATCCGCCTCGTCCCACGGTGCGACCGGTTTCAGGTTGGCGGCATCGTTGTCATACCAGCCGACGCACTGATAGTGGATCGCCGGTGAATAGCTTGAAATCTCACCGTAGCTCTGAAGGTTTTGTGGTGTTTCGTTCAGATAGTCCGGGAAGGTCACAAGATGCCGCAACTCGTTGGGGCCTTTCCCGCCGAGAATACCGCGCAGGCTCTGGTCAAGAACGAAGCTCGTCCCGTCAAGATAACCCTGCAGCGTCTTCTGGATCTCCTCTTTGCCGACAATCGGACGGGTGCCGAAAGGGATCAGCACCTCGGGTTGCAGGTCGCGGTTGTGCTTCAGACCCTCGATCCACAAGCGCGGGTCGCGGAACACGTCGCCACGCACAGAATAGAGCTGCGGCGGGCCCGACCACAGCATGGTCGTGAACAGGATCTTACGTTCGGGCAGCCAGACGGTGGTATGCACCTTGTCGTCCGAACCATAGCGCGTGAAGAATTGCATCTTCACGCCCAGAACCTCCATTTCCTGTTCGTCTTCAACCGGCGTGTTCACCGGGATAAAGGCGCCTTCATCAACTTCGAGGTTGGTCGGCACAACCCACGCGTCCGGCCCCTCGCTCGGCATGAACGTGTTGAACTGGATCAGCAGTCGCCCTGTCAGATAAGGCGCAATCTCGGGGAAATAGGCCGGTGCGCCACCGGCGTTCTGTTCGACCACTGCGTTCAGGTCGGGATGGCCGATGATCGTGATGTCATCATTGCCTTCGGCAAACACACCGGCGCCGTAGCAGGTGTGGGAATGGCCGTAGATGATGGCCTTGACCGGCTTGTCGGTGACCGTGCGCAGCCCCTCGAGCATCAGCTCGCCGTCATGCTTGGTGTCACCTGTATCAATGGCGATCAGCCCTTCGGGCGTGTCGATGACCGCCATGGGTGCCAGCCCGAAGCCACTCAGGAACCAGACACCTTCGGTCGGCTCTTCGATGGTCGGCTTGGTCGAAGCGACCTTGTCGATCCCGTCGAGGAGCCGCTTGTTGGTGATCGCCCCATTGGGTGCCTCGACCAGTTCGACCGGGGCACCCATATAGGCGTCGATCTGTGCGGTGGAAGCCGACAGGTCTCGCGTCCTCGCCGCCTGCGCGAAGGCGCGACCCGGCAGGAATGCTCCCATCGTCGCGGGCATTGCTGCGAGCGCGGCAGTGGAGAACAGAAATTGGCGTCGATTGGTTTTCATAATGATGTTTCCTTGCTGTTGATGCAGAACTTGAGATCGGCAGGCGCAGCCCGTTCCATCGGCGTTCTCATTTCAGCTTCCGGGCGATGGGCGCAGTCCAGCTCTCGTAGCGCTCGAGGTCGGGCGCGTAGAGGCGCATGATGATGTCGAGGTCCATGTCTTCCCGGTTGATGGGCAGCCAGTTCTCCTCGGGCACGCCTTCGGGTGGCTCGGCGGCAATGACGATGCGGATGCCACCATCTTCACCGAGCTTGAAGCCCGCGTTCTCTCCGACGGAGTACTTGAACCGGTCGTTCGGGATGAAGAAGCCGGTTTCGTTCTCGTAGAGCGTGGCCGACCAGAAGGCGTTGACCGGCGGCAGCTCCCCGGCCGTCATGACGATCTCGTAGTCGTGCATGGCGTTCATCGGCGCGCCGTCCTCGGTCAGGATCGCCGGGTAGAGCGCCTGATCGGCGGGCTGCCCGACCGGCCCGGCGACGGACTGGAAGGTCTGGATCTCGAGCGGAATCTGTCCCTTGGGCTGGAACAGCTTGAGCAGGTTCTCGTCCAGCCAGTCCTGATCGCCGAACCTGGCCAGTTCCTCGGCGGCGACCCGCTGC
>CBFCWF010000318.1:0-2813 GCA_965601425.1 uncultured Chromatiaceae bacterium
CGGTGTCGTGGGCATACCCGGCCAGTGGTCCACCGAGACGCTGGCGGACGCCGTCGAACGACGTACCGGATAGCGCCTTGTGATCGATATGGGCCAGGTCGAACTCGACCTGGCCGAAGGCCGTCTGCTGTTCGACGGCCACAATCTGTGCGAGATGGACGGGCTGATCGTGAAAAAGATCAGCGCCGAGTACAGCCCCAACACGCTGGATCGACTCGAGCTGCTGCGCGTCGCAGAGCACGCCGGGGCCCGGGTGTTCAGTGGTGCGGAGAACATGCTGCGTCTGATCGACCGCCTGAGCTGCACCGTCACGTTGCGCAATGCCGGCATCCCGATGCCGGAGACCCGTGTGACCGAGGACCTCGGCGCCGCGGTCAGCGCAGTGCGCACGTTCGGCAGTGCCGTCTTCAAACCCCTGTTTTCCACCAAGGCACGCGGCATGTGCATCATAGACGCCGGTCTCACTGACGACGCGCTGCACGCGGCGATCAAAGAATTCCAGCGCGAAAACCCGATGATGTACATCCAGCGCCGGCTCGATCTGTCCGGTCGCGACCTCGGCATGGTATTTCTCGGCGGCGAGTATCTCGGCACCTACGCGCGAGTTTCACAAGACGACTCGTGGAATACTACGATACATAGCGGCGGCCGCTATGCCGCCTATTCGCCACCCGCGGAGACCGTCGAGCTCGCCCGCCGCGCCCAGGCCCCGTTTGGTATGGACTTCACGACGGTCGATGTCGCAGAAACCCCCGCAGGCCCAATCGTCTTCGAGGTGTCGGCCTTCGGCGGATTCCGCGGTGCGCTCGAGGGCGCCGAACTCGATGCCGCCAGCATCTATGCCGACTATGTGATCAGGAAGCTCGAGTCATGATGCGCGTTCAACACAGCCTGGAAGGATTCGCCGATGCGCTGCGCGACGGTGCGCGTGTGTGCGACGACGCCCTCTACCTGTCGCTCGGCGCCTGCACGCTTCGGATACGCTCGAACTCCGGCGAGCTCATCGACCAGCTGCGTGGCTATTTTTCGCCGGTGGCGGGCCCTGCGCGCGATGCAGACATCGATGTCACGGCAATCGAGCGCGACGCGCCGGACCTGGGGATCGCGTTCGTGGACTGGAAGCGAGAGCCGGGCAAGAGCGGCCGCAAAGACAGCTATCACGATTTCGACGGCGGGCGTCTGATACGCAAGGTCCGCACGGGCATGGTGTTCCTGCAGAGCGAGACGCAACGCATCGCGGCCGGCCCCTGCAGGCGCTATGACAATCAGGTGATCAACTTCGTCAATGCCCAATACATGAACTGGCTGCAAAACCGCGGTTGGCTGATCTGCCATGCGGCTGGTCTTGTGCGCCAGAGGCGGGCGCTCGGCATTGCCGGCTTCTCGGGCGGCGGGAAATCGACCTTGATGCTGCACATGATGGAAGAACCGGCGGTTCGCTACCTGACCAACGATCGTCTCTTCGTCCGCCGCGTCGGGTCGGAAACGCGGGCCGCCGGCATCCCCAAGCTGCCGCGCGTAAACCCGGGAACGATCGTGCACAATCCACGGCTGCAATCGATGCTCCCGGAGGCACAGCGCGACAGATTGCTCAACTTGCCGAATGCGCAGCTCTGGGCGTTGGAAGAAAAATACGATGTGGCGATCGACGCGCTGTATGGCGAGGACCGTATCGCCTCCGAGGCGCCACTGGGCGCATTCCTGGTCCTGAACTGGCAGCGCGACAGCGATCGGCCCCTGGCCCTGCGGCCGGTGGAGTTAGCCGCGCGTCCGGACCTGCTGGGCGCGATCATGAAGTCGCCCGGGCCCTTCTATCAGTATGCCGACGGCGCGTTTTTCAATGCCGACACGCCATTCGATCGTCAGGCCTATCTAGCGGCGCTGGAAGGCGTTGCCGCCTACGAGGCGAGCGGCGGTGTCGATTTCGGTGCGCTCGCGCACCAGCTTAACGAACTGACAGGCTGAATCATGAAACGTGAACTTCTCCTGCTGCGCCATGGAAAATCCGAACCTGCCGGCCAGGCCGGCGATCGCGATCGCGATCGCGCACTGACCGACCGCGGCAAACGTGCCGCACAACGTGTTGGCGTCTGGCTGGCACAGCAGCAACTGGTACCTGACCTGGTGATCGCCTCCCCGGCGGAGCGGGCACTGGTCTCCGCCGAGAAATGCTGCAAGACGATGGGCGTGCGCGGAACGGCGGTGGCGCAGGACGAACGTCTCTACGCGGCCGATCCGAATGCAATGTTGCAGGTGCTCGCCGACTGCGCCGGGTCCGCACGAAGGGTCATGCTGGTCGGACACAACCCTGGCCTGACGTTGCTGTTGAAGTGGCTCGCCAAACCGCCGCTGAGCACCCCCGAGGGTCGAAAACTGATGCCTACCGCGGCCCTTGCGCACCTGCGGACGACCGATGAATGGGCCGGCCTGACCGAGCAGCGCGCTGACTTGCTGCATCTGATCCACGCCTCCGGCCTGCCAAAGAAATTCCCGTTCCCGATGCCGGACGGGGAAGGCCGGCGCGATCGCCCTGCCTACTATTACACCCAGTCATCGGTCATCCCCTATCGCACAGAGAACGGACAGCTGCAGATACTGGTCATTCGGTCGAGCCAGGACAAGCACTGGGTGGTGCCCAAGGGGATCGCCGACCCGGGGCTCAGCCTGCAGGAATCGGCCGGAAAAGAGGCCTGGGAAGAGGCCGGCGTTGAGGGAGAGGTGGCAGGCGAGGTGGTGGGCAGCTACAGCTATCGCAAGTGGGGCGCCACCTGCTCGGTCGCGGTCTACCCAATGCGGGTGACCCGCCAGCTGCC
>CBFCWF010000319.1:0-2802 GCA_965601425.1 uncultured Chromatiaceae bacterium
CGCCGATCGGCGGTGTACTGCCGGTACTCGGCAGACAAACCGGGCTATGGGCGCTGACCGAAACCGGCCTACCCCATTAGCCGACTCAAGGTATCGTACCGACGCGAATGGTGCTGCGACCTTCGACCAGTTCAAGCCACTCGACCACGCGGTCTTCAAGATAAGCATAGAAAGGGTTGAAGCGCAGGCGCAGCAGCCATTCTGGCGAAACCTTGAGCAGGCCCCGCTCACCCTTGATTGCCAGGTTCCCCAGGTAGACAAACTGTTTTTCCACTGGTGGTTCCAGCCCATACAGCGGGTCATCCGGCGGGATCGGCAAGGCCACGTGAGAAAGCGAAACCACAGCGCGCGGCCAGACCAGATCGAGTGGCTCGGGCTCACCCATTTCTGCAGTATTCGGTGCCTTGTGCCGCGCAACGACCTCGATGCTGTCCGGCGATTGGTTGGTCACGAAGGTGACCGCGAACGGCAGATCGGCATCGTCGATCAGACGGTTGGTGAGCGGTCCGGGGTCCGAGATCAGCAAGCTCGATTTGATCGCCGCATTTCTGTTGATATCGAACAAGATAAGCGCGTTGCGTCGGTCTGACAGACGTCCCAGCAGGTTGTCGACGACAGCATCGGTGGAGACTGTGGCATCGACAGCAGACTTGACGACCAGGATCGGTGGGAACTTTCCGGCAGCGGCCTGATCTGCGGACAACGTCTGCACCCGCCGATCCACATCCAGTGTCACCTGATGAACCTGGGCCCCCGCGTTGGTGGCAAAGGAGTTGTATTTGAACGGGTCGAATTCGTCCATTACCGTCAGGTAGGCCCACTGGTCCAAACCGGGCAGCGTGGCGAGCGTGTCTTTGAAGCCGGCCAGGGCCGCGACCGAATGCACCCGGATGGCGGGCGAAATCAGGACCAAGCTGGCGGGCATCCGGTCGTGCGGCTGTTCGACCGCGCCGAGCGCGGCATCCACAGCCAGCGCGGCGCCGGTTGAGTACCCGACGATATGCAGAGGACGATGGCCCACGCTGGTGACGAGGTGGCGTATCGCGAGACCCGCTGCCGCCGCCATGTCCTGCCAGGTCGCAAAACGCAGGCCCGAGGGTGCCGTGCCATGCCCGGGTAGCCGCAGCCCGATGACGTGATAGCCCTCGCGGTGCAGCCGATGGCCCAGCGCCCGCAGGCTGTAAGGCGAATCGGACATGCCGTGCAGCAACAAGACGCCACCCACGGGCCTTTCCACGACAAACTCGAAGCTGCGGTTCCAGTTGTGCGATGCGCGATTCGGATCGGCTGCACTGCCCTCGCTGTAGCGATTCAGCGCGTGCTCAGGGCCGGTTTCCGCTTTCGCATACACCTTGTCGTGCAGCTGCTGGAACAGGCGGTCCTCGAGCGCCAGATAGTCCGAGAAATCGCTCACCCCGGTATCCAGCATGTCGGCGGTGAACTCCTCCGTGAGCCGCTCCGTATGCCAGGCTTTCTGCGGAGGTCCACTGCTGCAACCCAGGAGGCCGGCTAGCACGCCAACTAACAGCAGCAATCCGAACTTCGGACATAACGGATACAGCCGGGGCATCGGAATTGCCATCGAATGACCCTAACGCGCCCGTGTCAGCACGAAGTAACGCGCGCCCTCAGGGGTCTTGAGGCTATACAGCTCCCGAGTTTCCGGCAGGCCATCGCCAGTAAGGCGCAGGAAAAGATCGTCAAAGAACTCTGGCGTTTCGAGACTGAAGTTGTGAAAGTTCCGCGTGCGGTTCACCGCCGTCACATCAACCAGGGCGAGACGGTCATCGTCCGGTTCGAGCAATTTGGCCAACTCCGCTGCCTGCGCAACCTGATCAGGGTTCGACGGATCCAGACTGCTTTCCCCCAGACGCATGCCACGATTGAGCAAGCGGCTGACCAACAGCGCCCGGTCATTGGATGACACATAGACGGTGGTATGGCGCGCCAACGCCGAGATCTCCTGCTTGAACTGATCATTGAACTCCTCGCGATCGACATCCGGTGCGGTCAGTACAACATCTTCGATCTTGGTCTGCACGGGGGCGAAGCCCGGGTCGCCATTGAGGTCACTGATCGCCTGCGCCACCACCTCGCCGCCCATGCTGTTGGCGAGCAGCCAGAGCCGTTGCGGTTGAATTTCTTCCATCACGAGCTTCAGCATGGCTGCCAACTCTGCACCGGATGCATCAGCCACGCGGCGCGCACGCCGGTATCCGCGCAGCGACCCGCCCTGGTTTCCGGGCCAGTCGAATACCAACACCGGGGTATCGATGTCCAGTATATGACCGAGGAATGCCGTCTTGCGCAATGCCGAGGGAAACGCCTCACGAAAGCCATGCACCACCATCAGCAGGGAGCGGCGCGGCGATGCCTCTACCTGCTGCCGCAGATCGGCCAGGAATTGTTCTTGCGCCAGCAATCGAACACCGGAGAGACGAATCTCCTCGTTCACAAACCAACGGCTGGCATCGATGATCATGCCCAATCCGAGCGTCGGCTCGATACCAGTATCGAAAGACCCAAAATGTAGCTGAGAACTACGCTCGGCAGAAAAGCGCTCCTCGACCGGGCCCTCATCCAGGCCGAACGTACGATTGGTCCCAAAGAAAAAACGGAAGTCACCCTGGTCGGCGAGCTGCGACACGGTCATGCGCCGGAATGCAAAGGCCTCGGCATGTTCCAATAGCGTGCGGGTGCCGACGAAATAGCTGTAGACACCCATGCCGATGAGCACGAGCAGCGAGAGTCCGATAACCCAGATGATTTTGCGTCTGATGCCTGCCATGCGCCTGCCTTGTC
>CBFCWF010000320.1:0-2790 GCA_965601425.1 uncultured Chromatiaceae bacterium
TGATCGTCTTGAATATCAAGGATTGAGACGATGAGCACGGATCAAGATCAACACCACAACACCATGCAGGCCGCGACCGCTTCGAACGCCACGACAGTGATCGATCCGGTGTGTGGCATGACCGTTGAGGTCAACGAAAATCCCCGGAATACTGAATTTGGAGCGGAGACCTTCCATTTTTGTTCAGAGAACTGTGAAACGAAGTTTCGCAGCGACCCATATTACTACGCCTCGGGACATGCGCAAAAGGCGCAAACGCATAGCGAGGTAAGTACTCAATGGACGTGCCCGATGCATCCCGAAATCCTCAGGGACGAGCCCGGCGCGTGCCCGATTTGTGGTATGGCGCTTGAGCCAATGCTCCCTTCGGATGAGCCGTCCGAAGAACTCTCCGATTTCACGAAGCGCATGTGGATCAGCGCGGCAGCCGCAGTTCCGCTGGTCATCTTGACTATGGGCGAACTGGTCGGTCTGCCCGTGCGCGCGTGGATCGGTCATCAGACTGCAGTCTACATCGAATTCCTCCTCGCAACGCCGATCATTCTCTGGGCCGCGCTCCCGTTCTTCAAAAGGGGGTGGGATTCCATAAGGACTCTATCCCCAAACATGTGGACGCTGATCGCGCTCGGGGTCGGAGCCGCCTACACCTATTCGCTTGCCGCGACCTTCTTGCCTGGAATTTTTCCTGCGGCGTACCAAACCGGCGAAGGCGTCGGGACTTATTACGAAGCCGCAGTTGTGATCGTCACATTGATCTTTGTCGGTCAGGTGCTTGAATTGCGTGCACGGGAACGAACGGGTGATGCAATCCGCGCCTTGCTTGATCTCGCACCGAAAACAGCCCGCCGTATCATGCCGGACGGGACCGAATACGACGCACCGCTGGAGCATATCATTGCTGGCGATACGCTACGCGTGCGACCCGGTGACAGCATCCCAGTGGACGCTGACGTGCTTGAGGGGCGTTCATCAATCGACGAAAGCATGATTACTGGAGAGCCGCTTCCCGTTGAAAAAACACAAGGGGACCGGGTCACGGGCGGGACGATCAACAAAAACGGCACGTTGATGGTGAGGGCTACGCAAGTCGGGGCGGACACAGTCCTTTCTCAGATCGTGGATATGGTCGCTGGAGCGAAACGGTCGCGCGCGCCAATTCAGGGACTAGCAGATCGTGTGTCGTCAGTATTCGTGCCAACGGTCGTTCTCATTGCGGTCACATCATTCATCGTTTGGCTCATGTTCGGGCCAGATCCAGCACTTGCATTTGCGATAACAGCTGCGGTCTCTGTACTTATTATCGCCTGCCCTTGCGCATTGGGTCTCGCAACACCGATCTCGATCACCACAGCTGCGGGCCGCGGGGCACAAGCGGGTGTCTTGATCAAGGATGCAGAGGCACTGGAGCGGATGGCGCGCGTCGATACGGTCATTGTTGATAAGACTGGCACCCTCACCCAAGGGCGTCCGAAGCTCACAGATGTGGTGGTCACGGGTGGGCACTCTGAAAATGATGTTCTTACCCTTGTTGCAGCCTTAGAACGAGGCTCAGAGCACCCCCTTGCGGAGGCGATCGTGGAGGGTGCACGAGAGCAAGGCCTGTCGCTTTTTGAAGCAAAAAACTTCGAGGCTATCACTGGCAAAGGTGTCAGAGGTCAAGTTGACGGCCATGATGTCGCTCTCGGAAATCCAGCACTGATGGACGAAATCAATGTGGACCATTCGGTTGCTGAACATGCTGCAAATGACCTCAGGGCTTCTGGAAAGACTGCCATGTTCATAGCAGTCGATGGTAGGTTCGCCGGGATCGTGGCAGTCGCTGACCCGATCAAAGAAACCACGGCCGGTGCCATTGACGATCTTCATCGCCTCGGGCTCAGGGTCATCATGGCGACTGGTGACAATCAAAAGACAGCGGAAGCCGTCGCTTTGAAGCTTGGAATAGATGAAGTTCATGCAGGGGTTTTGCCGGAAGACAAGAAAGCCCTGGTGGAAAACTTGAGGCATGAAGGCGCCCAGAT
Source organism: uncultured Chromatiaceae bacterium (assembly GCA_965601425.1). Lineage (GTDB taxonomy): Bacteria > Pseudomonadota > Gammaproteobacteria > Chromatiales > Chromatiaceae > Thiosocius. The sequence goes on from CBFCWF010000320.1 coordinate 2,022, forward strand.
TGCCATGGCCGGAGATGGCGTAAACGATGCGCCTGCCCTAGCGGCTGCCGATGTCGGGATTGCGATGGGTACCGGTGCCGACGTTGCCGTCGAAAGCGCTGGCATCACACTATTGGGAGGCGATCTGGTAGGCATTGTCAGAGCCCGCAGGCTCGCAAAAGCAACGGTTCGAAATATCAAACAGAACCTATTTTTTGCGTTTGCCTATAACACTGCAGGTGTTCCTGTCGCGGCTGGCATTCTCTACCCCATTTTCGGGTTGCTTCTTTCGCCAATGATCGCTGCCGCAGCCATGAGCCTGTCGTCAGTATCGGTCATTGCGAATGCGCTTCGATTGCGGCGTGCCGGACTTTGACCCCTGTATGCGAAATTGTCATCAGATTCTTGAGCTCTCCACCAAGCCGTAACTCAAGAAGTACAGGTCCATTCGCGCCTTCATGGGCCAGATTGCCATTGTGCGGCACAAGAGCTCCAAGTATCTGCGGTGCAGGAAAGCCGGATTGCACTCATCTCATTCAGTTGCGCTGTGGCAGCAGACTTGTCGTTCCCACTGACCCGGCATTCACGAGCTGTCGCTCAAGATACATAGGGACATACTCTCCACGCCGCCACAATCGACCAAGATCATCGTAAAAGCGGCTGAGAAAATGGCCCGACTGTCCGGTTGATGCTATGTATACTGAACTGTTTGGGTCAGAAAGGTCATAGACCCCACGGAAAGTCGATCCAAAATCAGCCTGGAACGGGTCCTCGGATGCACCCGCAGAAA
>CBFCWF010000321.1:0-2725 GCA_965601425.1 uncultured Chromatiaceae bacterium
TTCTGTAAGCATTTCTTTTCGATTCACAACCGCGTCCTCTTGTTTCCGAAGGCATGGAGAAGTATAAAACGCCTTGTCTTTATGTGCGTTTCCCGTGACACAGGGAAAAGCCAGGAGAATCGACGACAACAAGTCGTTGATTTTGAAGCCAGACGCAAATCACATTTGCGTCGCAGCGTCAGCTGACAAAGCCAGGATGGCTTTGATCGTCTCCTTAACCGGGTCACCGTATGTAGACGAAAACACACGCCGAGCGCGGACTCATGTGACCACCGGCGACCCAAACGCCCACAGCTGTACAGAATGGAAAGCGCGGGGCTCCGACCCAGCACTGGCAGCACCCCAAGCATTCATTGCCGCGTCCCGGTTTTTCGATACTGCTCGGCGCTTGGGGCGAATAGCTGGCACAAGCCGCGTGACGGTGCTGGCATGCCTGGACAAGGGTTCAGAATAAACAGGCTCCGCGCGCAGCCACATTGTGATCCAGCCGCGAAGGTCAAGATCATTCGCCCCCAGCCAGCCCGGGTTTCGACCCGATCCCGGGCATCTATGCTGACGGCGGCGGTCTCAGGCGTGTGCTACGTATGCCTCGCTGGCATCTGCCTTGCGGTAGTAGCGAATAGCGGCCTCTCCAATGAGCTGGCTTGCCGTCATCACCGCTGCACCACCTAGGACGCCCTTGTTGATGGGCCGCATGTCTGCGAGCTGCGGAAGTTGAGATGTGTAGGTCGCCAATCCGGTCGCAGCAATGATCACGGCCAACTCCTTCAGGCGCGCGCGATCGTCGATATCGTAGCCAAACAGCAGTGCGATCTGCAGAACCAGGGTCATATTGAGACGCATCATGAGCGACGAACCAACGGCTATGCCCAAGAGTTTGATGACCGGGCCCATCGTTGGGACGAACATTGGTGCGTGGAACAAGGCGCCGCTGAAAAGCGACAACGGTGCCTGAGAGGAGACGAAGCGACGGGCCAGTTGCTGAGGGCTTTCGTCCGGATAGCGCGATTGCATCATGGACACCTGCTTCCGGATCTCACCTTTGCGCAGGCCCATAAAGAAATAGAAGTATTTTTCCGTCGCCAGACCCCATCGTGCTGAATCCGTGAACGTTTCTTGGCTCATGGCTGGGGGTTTTCCTCAAATTGTCCGGAAATTGGACAGCTCAGACGTCATTTTTCCCGATTTCTCCTCTCAGGACCAGGATTTTCGACGAACCGGAGGGCCGCAAGCGCACGGTGTCAAGCGTCACCACCCACCCAGCCCCCCAGCCGCGACTGGGCCGGGCGCAAGGCGTTGAGCAACACCGTCGGCGATGAAATCCCCACTATGCTGCGTTCGCCCTTCTGCTGCGATGCCGCTGCAATCAGCCGCTGTCGCCCGCCGGCGCAGCCGTTTGCCCGACCAGTGCCGTGGTATGCATCGCGATCGCAGTCGCGGCAACCGCGCGGATCGCCGCCAGATTATGCGGTTGATGGTGGGGCGCCAGCGGACACAGCCCTTCGAGCTCCTGCAACAGCCCTGGCGTTATCAGGGCCGGCCGGCGGCGAGTGGGACCACCGTGTACGACGCGATGCCCGATGCCGATCAAGCGCAGCGTCTTCACGTGCTCGCCGACCCAGTTCAGCGCGTGCGCAATGGCCTGCTGATGGCTGTGTATCGCGCGAAGGTGTTCCGACGCGACCTCGCGACCGGCGGCAGCCACCGTCGCTGTGAAGGCGGGATGCGAACCGATCCCGGAGACTTGACCCCGTGCAGCAACCTCGAACGCGGGAGCGTCTTCGCCGACCTTGAACACGGCAAACTTGAGGCTCGATGAACCAGCATTGAGGATCAGCACCCCGGCATCCAAGACACACCTCCTTATTCGGATCGAGCCCGGGCGAAAACCTGTCCACCACCCGCCATCCACGAGAAAGCATCCGGGCTCCCCCGGGGGAGGGAGTGCCCGAGACCGCCTTCCTCCGGCCGATGGACGAAGGCGGTGGCAGGCGGCTCAGACGTAGTCTTTGTACTTCTCCAGATAGCGGACCGGTTTGCTCAAGGCGTCACGGCGGAACGGATCGCCCAGCTCACGGGTACACATGATCTCGACAATGCAGGTCTTGCCCTCATTCATCTGCATATCGACCGCCTTTCGCAGCGCGGGACCAACGTCTTCGAGGCGGTCTACACGAATACCCTCGGCGCCCATCGCCTGTCCGATCTTGGCCCAGCTCTCGTTCTCGAGTTCCGCGGCAACAAACCGACGATCATAAAAATCGACCTGGTTCTTCTTCTCCGCACCCCACTGTCGGTTGTGGAACACGACCGCGGTCACCGGGATATTGTGCCGGACACAGGTCAGTGTCTCCTGCATGCTCATGCCCCAGGCGCCGTCACCCGCGTAAGAAACGGCTGGGCGGTCCGGCGCCGCGACCTTGGCGCCGATGATCGTCGGAAAGGCGTAGCCGCAGTTGCCCCAGCTCATCGCGGCGAAGAAACTCCGCGGACGCTCGAATCGCAGGTAACTGTTCGCGACCGAATTGATGTTGCCGATGTCGGTCGAGACCATGACGTCCGCTGGCATGGCCTTTTCCAGCTCACGCAGCACCTGGCGCGGATGCAGGTAGTTGCCCTGCTCCGCCGTTTGCTCGGCGATCATATCAAGGCTGAACGGGTCTTTTTCGTGGGTCCATTCGTCCAGCTCCCGCTCCCAGGCGTTCTTCTCTGCCTGAATCTCCTC
>CBFCWF010000322.1:0-2655 GCA_965601425.1 uncultured Chromatiaceae bacterium
GAAATAGGTATAGGGCGCCACGACCGCGCTCGCGGCCTCGACGCTGTTCATCAGCAGCGAAATCCGGATCGCTGCGACCTCGGCCCATTGGGCAGCGCTCAGCCCATCGGCATTGTTGAACGCATCGATTCGGCCGTTGCCGTCGGTGTCCAGCGCATACTCGATCTGCAGGTTCTCGACGCCGTCGACCAGTTCGACCGCGCTGGTCCCATCGAAGCGGTACAGCGCGGTCACATCCTGGCCCGAGCCATTGTCGCGCCCGGTATCGGCGACGAAATAGGTATGGGTCGCGAAGCCGGTCACCACCGCATCCGCGGCGAATGCGCGCGACAGGTTGGCCTGGGTGTTACCGGTGTCCGCATGCGCAATGGCCGTGTTGCCGCCGGTCAGTTGCACGTTCGTGGCTTGAAAGATATCGGCGCCCGCGCAGTCGGAGATCAGCAGATAGTCATTGGCCGAGAAAACACCGGTGGCATCGTCCTTGACCGTCACGTTGCCTGCGGCATTGACCTCACCGGTTACATAAGCCACCGCGGAACGCAGCGGCCCGCGGATCTCTATCGCATCTGTCCCGCCAGCCATCGCCCGGCCGTCGAAGCTGCTGCCACCGTCGTCGTCGCCGCTGAAGAATTCACCATTGGTAAAGTCATCGAGGTAGCCGGGTGAACCGTCGACCAGGTTGATCACGCGCGGCCTCGGCTGGAGGTTCGGCGACAGGCAGCCCCCGAAGCCCGCCAACTGCAGGTCGTTCACGATCTGGCGCATCGCGTAACGGCCGTTCTCCTGCAGCGTCCCCAGGCCGTTCTGCATCCGGTAGGTCGTCTTGTTCGCGGCGAACACCACCAGCACGCCGGCCAGCAGGACCAGGCTAAGCGTGGTCGCCACCATCAGCTCGACCAGGGTCAGCCCCGACTGTCGCTTGAAGCCCTTGCTCATATCTGCGACCTCGTGATGATCTCCAGCTTGTTGCCGCTGTCGCGCGCGTCCGCCCAGCGCACCTTGACCTCGGCCACGCCGTTCGCATCGACGTCGATCTCGCCTTCGCCACCGGGCAGGCGTTCGACGTAGGAGCGCCACTCGAACAGATCCGTGTCCGCTACGGCCTCCGGGCTGCAGCCGCTGGTGCAATTCGTCTCGCTCGCCGAGTCGTCATAGGCAATGTCGTAGTCTCCGGCATTCGCCGCATCGCTGTTGGCCCGTATCCGGTCCATGATGTCGGTGATCGCCAGCGTGGCCTGGGAGCGGAGGAATGCGCTGTGATTGTTGCGCAGACTGCTCGTCTGCAGGCCGCTCAGGCCCAGCAGGCCGATCGACAGCACGACCAGCGCGACCAGCACCTCGAGCAGCGTGAAACCCGTCGCTGACTTTCCAAAGACTCGATGTCTCAACTGCATGCGTCACGCTCCAATCGAACCTGCCCGCTCTGCATCACGTGAACGCAGTGCGTGTAGCCAGACGCGGCGCTGTCCTGACCGAGCTGGAGGCAGGTGCCACTACCCGGGCAAACACCGTTGTTGGCGGTCATGTTGTCAACCTCTCCCTGCGGCGCGAAGCGCACGAAGCCACCGGTCGTCGCGACCGTCGCCCCGGCCACCGGGTTCGCAAACAGCTTCAAACGCTCGTCCGTGCCATCGATGCTGCCCGCCGTGCCGGTGTCGGTGAACACCAGCAAGCCGTTCGACCAGTCACCGCTATCACCGCAGGTCGCGGGATTGGCTGCAGGGTCCGCCACCGCGCAGACGGAGACGTCCGTCGCGCGTTTGACCGCCTCGCTCCTGGCCAGCTTGAAGCCCGCGAGAAAGGTGTTCGCCTGGGCGGTCGCGCGATTGTTGGCGGCCATACCGCTGAACAACGGCATCCCCACCGCGAGCAAGATGATCGCGACGGCGAGCGTCACCATCAGCTCGACCAGCGTGAACCCTTTGTTTCTCGATCTCATGGTCATTTGTATAACAGTTCCGTTCAAAGACGCGCCGACGCGGGTGATAAACTGCGGCAATTACCCGATGAATGGTCCCGTACAGGCGACGCCTGAAGCCTTAGCGGCAGATTTTCGATCCACATGAACCGAATCATCATTGTTGGCGGCGGCGCGATCGGCATGCTCACGGCACTGGAGCTGGTCCAGGCGGGACAGGCGGTGACACTGTTCGAGCGGGCGGATACCGGCCGCGAGTCCTCGTGGGCCGGCGGCGGCATCGTTTCCCCGCTGTTCCCCTGGCGCTATCTGGATAGCGTCACCGAGCTCGCGAGCTGGAGCCAGGCGGCCTACCCGGCGTTTTGTTCCCAGCTGGCAAAGGATACAGGAATAGACCCCGAGTACACCGAGTGCGGCCTGATCTTGGTCGCGCCAGACGAGGTCGCGCCGGCACTGCGCTGGGCCGGGCAGCACCGCCGGACCCTGTTGCCGATCGACAAGGCGGAGTTCGCGCGTCTGGAACCCAGGGCCGCCGATCCGGCGGATACCGCGGTCTGGATGCCGAAGGTCGGGCAGGTGCGCAACCCGCGGATGGTGAAGGCGCTGCGCCGCCGCCTGGAGCAACTGGGCGTCGACGTCCGGACCGCCACCCCGGTGGAAGACCTGCTGCACGAAGACAACGCATGCAAGGGGGTACGCAGCGCCACCGGCGTCGACCGCGCGGATGCGGTGGTCGT
>CBFCWF010000323.1:0-2651 GCA_965601425.1 uncultured Chromatiaceae bacterium
CATGCGGCTGCCGCTGCGCAGAACGTTTCTGCATCGCCGAGCGTGAAGGCGTGCATTGCAGGTCGACATCCGGTCAGCAGCGCTGCCTGCGTTGGCTCGGTCTGCTCCGCGACCAGGCGCGATTCGCGTTGCGCACCGAGCATGAGCGCAGCATCCTGCCGCATGGCAAGGCGATACGGCTACAGGTCGGTGGGATCAGGGGCCTAACGGCGGCGCTCGGCACGTCGGGGTCGCAAGATGGGGCCCCGAGTGACGTCGACGGGCTGCTGGCCGCAGCCGAGCAGCGCTTCGGCGGGTTGGAGCGCGCACCCTTCTCGGCGATCATGCGTGAGGTGGCCGCGTACCAGGTGCGCAAGCGGTCGCGGCGTCGGCGGTGAACCGGTGGCCCCGCGCCGGCTACTGCGTCGAGGCTGACTTGAAGGTCGTGCCAACCAGCGGCTCCGTATCGATCTGGGGCACATGGCACTGGTTGCAGAAATAGCGGCTGGCGCTCGGCTTGTCGAGCTTGTTGCCCTCGCGGTCGACGAAATGTGATTCGCTCATCTCGACCGACTTGGCCTCGTCCTTGCCCGGCTGCTTCATATGGCAATCCAGGCACTTGTTCTCCTTCAGGGTCAGCGCGTACTTTTCGTTGTCGTGTGGCACCAGCGGCGGCTGCTGTTTAAAGGTGCGTTCGACGTTTTCCTTGTCGTTGATGAACTTCTGCAGCTCGGGGGCCTCGCCGGTTACCGGGATCTCCGGCACACCCCGCAGGGACGTAATGTCGGCGAATGCCTGACCGGTGAGCCCGAAAACGCACACGAGCAAGAAGGAACCCAAAATCACTGACCATTTCATGACGACACCTCACTGTTCTCGTTTAGGCCGGATACAACCTGGCTGGAATGGTTGGAAAAACGCGTCGTGAACGCGAACACGTCGCGCGCACAGACATCGATGCAACGTCCGCAGTTGGTGCAGTGACCCGACAGGATCACTGGCCCGATGCCCTTGTCCGCGCCCTTCAGCGCGGGCTTGATTACCTGGTGCTCTGGACAGATCGTGAAGCAGTCCATGCAATCGTCGCACTGCTCGCGCTTGACGGCCGCAACGCGCAATACTGCGCCTTCGCCGACCAGACCGTAAAAGGCGCCCACCGGGCACAGGTGGCCACACCAGGCGCGCCGCCCGACCAGCAGGTCCAGCAGAAAGACCGCGGCGACGATGCCCCACGCCAATCCCATGCCGAACACCAGACCGCGATAGACCATCGACACCGGATTTACCAGCTCCCAGGCGATACTGCCACTGACGGCCGACACGACAAGTATTGCGCCGAGCAGCCAGTAGCGCGTCTTGTCCGAGAAGTTGGCCCCGCCCTTGATGCCCAGCCTGCGCCGCAACCAGTCGGCCGCATCGGTGACGAAATTGACAGGGCAGACCCAACTGCAATAAACGCGTCCACCAACCAGCAGATAGAACAGCAGCACGATGGCGCCACCGATCAGCGCCGCGGCCTCGGGCACATGGCCGCTGAGGAAGGACTGCAAAAGGATCAGCGGGTCGCTGAGCGGGAGCAGGTCGAGCGTCAGGCTCGAGGCAATGTTGCCCTTGACGACCCAGATGCCGAGCAACGGCCCGGCCAGGAACAGACCGAGGACCGCCAGCTGGCTGATGCGCCTCAGCACCAGATAGCGGTGGGCACCGAACCAGCCCTTGAGCCTGATCGCCTCCGCCCCGGGGCGTCCGCCGGGTTCCATCACAGGCCTCGCTTGCCGTTCAGTGTGTCGAGCGGATTGCTCGAGAATGGCGGCAGGGTAGGCTCTGGGCCATTGGCCGGTGCCGGTGATCTCTCATCGAAGATCAACCCGCGGCCGGCATGATCGTAGCTCATGCCCTCGGGCAGGTTGTACTCATGGGGCAGGTCGGGCGTGACCAGCGCCTTGCCGGCCTTGGTCTTCTGTTCCCAACCAAGCCGGTAGTGCCTGCCGAGCAGCCCCTTGGCCAGCGCGAGCGGAAAGACCTTGATCGCCGCCTCCTCGAGGATGCAGGCCTTTTCACACTTGCCGCAGCCGGTGCAGCCCTGCGAGTGCACCACCGGGATGAACAGCGCATGCTTGCCGCTGCGGTCGTTGTGCCGATAGTTGAGAGTGATGGCCTTGCCGCGCACCGGACAGACATTGAAGCAGACCTCGCAGCGCAGGCCCTGGAATGCGATGCAGGCCTCCTGGTCTACGACGACCGCGAGTCCCATCCGTGCCGCGTTGATCTCGGTCAGCGCCGGATCGAGGGCGCCTGTCGGGCAGGCCTTGACACAGGGTATGTCGTCGCACATCTCGCAAGGGATGTTCCGGGCCTCGAAGTACGGGGTGCCCAACGCCACCGGGTCACCCAGTTCGGCGAGTTTCAGCGTCTTGTAGGGGCAGTCGCGCACGCACAGCCCACAGCGTACACAGGCGGCCTGGAACGCACGCTCGTCACCGACCCCCGGGGGGCGGATCGCGGTGGCGGGCAGCGCCCTCGCCTGGCGCTGGTAGACACCGAGCGCCATCGCAACCAGACCGACGCCCACGGCCGTGCGCAGCGTTTCCCTGAGGAAACGCCGCCTGCCCTGATCGACACCTTTTCCGTCTTGTCCTCTCTGGTTCATCACAGATCACCCCCGCGCTGCG
>CBFCWF010000324.1:0-2645 GCA_965601425.1 uncultured Chromatiaceae bacterium
ATCCGCAAGTCTATAGATGTGATCGTTCAACTGGGCCGATCGCAAGGCCGGCGAGGGGTATCCGAAGTGTTGGTGGTTGGAAGAAACTGACGGCCCAAACCAGCCATTCACGACTATCCGCGACACTGTATTGCAGCTTTCCGGAAGCTTATATTGGTTCTGACGGTGTACTTAGGGTCAGGACTCATAACCAGTAAATGACCAATGCTGCGAGGGCGATTGCTGACAGGAAGACCTTTGGGCACCTATCGTATCTGGTCGCCACACGTCGCTAATCCTTGAGCCTGCCGAACATGATTTCGATCCTGTTGCGCCGCTTGTAGCGGCGCTTGTCGTACTTCACAGGTTTTTTGCGCTGTTTGCGTCCGGGCATACAGGCGCGTATCCCTTTGTCTTTCAACGCTTCTCTGAACCAGTGATAGTGTACCTGGATCTGATGTAACTTTGTTCTTCGGCCTTGGCTCGGCCGCAGTTACAGGGCGGCGATTTTCGCCGGATCCATGGGGGTAATGTCGCAAATGGCGGCGACGGTTTCCAAAGTCATGTAGCGCCGTGTGATCGCCCACTCATCGTTCTGCTCCAGCATCAGAGCGCCGACCAGGCGGGTGACAGCAGCTTCGTTCGGGAAGATGCCGACCACGTTGCGTATCCCGGATGCAGAAGAGATGCTCGGCAGCCCGTCCGTCGATAGCGGCGGCAGTACTGGATGACCTGGCGAAGGACGCCGGTGAGCGACTGGCCCGCGTTTCGCACGCCGGCGGGTCCTGACTGAACGCACCCCGTCCGGCATAGATCCCGGTTTTGGCATCTCAGGCGGAAGCGGCGTCCGGGCCCCATCCGCCGATCTATGTGCTGCGCTGGATCAGAACCCCATGACCCGTTCGACCAGCCAGAATGTCGCTACGCCGCCAATGGCGTAGCCCATGACCCCGGTTCCTGCCGAATGGGCTTGTCGCACCGAACGGATCAACCCCGGCAGGATCAGCCTGAGCAACCAGATCACCGCCAGCACCCCGGCGACGAAGGTCAACTGCCCCACCTCGACCCCGACATTGAATGCCAGCAATGCCACCGGGATGTCGCCTTGCGGCAGGCCGATCTCGGTCAGCGCTCCGGCAAAACCCAGCCCGTGCAGCAATCCGAAACAGAACGAGACCACCCAGGGGTATCGCTCCGACAGGCGATAGGCGCCGTCCTCGTGTTTCAGGATCTCCACCGCGAGGAACACGATGGAGAGCGCGATACTGGCTTCGACCGGCGGTCCGGGGACCGAGACATGTCCGAGCGTGGCGAGTGCGAGCGTGATGGAATGGGCCACGGTGAACGCGGTGATCGCACCCACGAGACGCCAGGGGTCACGGATTAGTACCAGCAGTGCGAAAACAAATAGCAGGTGATCCCAGCCCTCGAGAATGTGATCGAAACCCAGCCCGAGATAGCTCAGAAATACGTTCCCGACCGACAGAACCTCGGGCAGTTGGTAGGTCGGCTCCTTGGGCGTCAGGCGCACCGTCGAGGCTGGTTCTTCCAGCGGTTGAATTCGCAGCAATACGTCAGTTCGCTGGGCCGCGAGTCCGGGTATCGAGACCTCACCGCCACCGATTCCCCCCGGGCAGTTCGCGACCCAGGCGGTGATCCAGGCGTAGCCGTCGGAATTCGGCACGCCCCCCTGAGCCGGGTTACAGGTTTCAGGCAGCCGCGCATCGATCTTCATCGGCGCGCCGTTAACGTCAGGAAGCCGCCAGAACACCTGCCAGGTTGCCGGCGTCAGTTGCCGCAGGTCGAGGTAGCCCGGTTCCAGCGCGTGTGACATGGCCCCCGTCACCGAGGCCAGCAGGAGCAGCCAGGCCAGTACCAGCTTCCGGAGCGGGTTCATTTCGATGTCCACTCCGCAAGCGCCGTGTCATCCGGCACCACGATCTCGTATTGCGCCTTTAGCCCCTCGATCTGTGCTTCGGTAAGTTTCTGCGACGCTTCCCTGCGCCACTCCAGGAGAACCTCTTCACGCACGTCTTCAAGCGGCGGCAGTTCTGCGGGCTGGAACTGCTGCACCCGAACGAGATGCGCGCCATAGCCTGACTGTATCGGACCGGCCCATTCGCCGACGGGCAAATCGGCCAGCGCGGCAAAGAAACCGCGGCCAAATGTGGCATCCACCGACTGCTCGGGGGACGGCTGCATTACTGGCGGCAGAAGCGACCGTTCAGCAAGGCTCACCGGGTCGGCGCCGTCCTTAATCGCGGCGAGTGCTGTCGACGGGTCGGTATCCGGCGTCAGTTGCACCTGTTCGAAGGCGATCTTGCCCGAGCGAACGAACCTGTCGGGGTATTGCGCCAGGTACTCCGCCAGTTCGGCGTCGTCTGGTTCCATTGACTGCGCGACCGAGGTCGTTAGGAATGCCATCTTCTGCGACAGCCGGTTGCGGATGACAGCGTCGCCCTGATCGAGTCCAAGCGCCTGCGCCTCGCGTACCAGGACCTCCTCCCGCACGATCGCCTCGATGAGGCTCTTCAGTTCCACCTCGGTTGGCGGCCTCTGCCAGGTCCGTTGAAACTGTGCATCGAGTCTCTGAACATCCCGCTCATCGATGACGATCCGGTTCGACTCGGCGGCATCCGGGTCGGGCGGATTCAGCCAGGCGAACC
>CBFCWF010000325.1:0-2606 GCA_965601425.1 uncultured Chromatiaceae bacterium
GGGCCGGGCTGCGCCTGCTGCCGCAGCGCGGCCTGGACCACGAGCAGCGCACGCTGTTGACCAGCCTGTTCGCGGTGCTACTGCACGCGGCCGCGGAACTGCGGCTGGTGTTCCAGGCGCAAGGCGCGGTCGATTTCCCCGAGGTGCAGCTGCGGGCGCTGCACGCCCTCGGCAGCCCGGACCGACCCACGGACCTTGCGCTGATGCTGGACTATCGCCTGCGGCACCTGCTGGTCGACGAGTTCCAGGACACCTCGAGCAGTCAGTACCGGCTGCTCGAGGTGTTGACCGCGGGCTGGCAGGACGGCGACGGCCGCACACTGTTCGCGGTCGGCGATCCGATGCAGTCGATCTACCGATTCCGCGAGGCCGAGGTCGGCCTGTACCTGAAGGCTCGTGAACGCGGCATTGGCCAGCTGCGGCTGACACCGCTGACCCTTGCGGTAAACTTCCGTTCGACTCGCGGTATCGTCGACTGGCTCAACGCGAGCTTCCCGGCGTTGCTGCCCGCGACGGTCGACGCGGGGCGCGGTGCGGTGCCCTATTCCCCGGCCGTCGCGTTCGACCGGCAGGCGGACCCGGACGCGGTCCAGGTGCACGCGCTGGCCGGCAACGACCCGCAGGCCGAGGCGCGCCGCATCGTGGATCTGGTGCGCGACGCGTTGGCCGAGAGCACCGACAGCACGGTTGCGGTACTGGCCCGCGCGAGAAGCCATCTGCACGCGATCGCGATCGCATTGAAATCGGCTGGCATCGGATTCCAGGCGGTCGAGGTCGATCCGCTCGGCCAACAACCCGTCGTGCAGGACCTGCACAATCTCACCCGCGCGTTGCTGCACCCGGCCGACCGGCTCGCCTGGCTGGTCGTGCTGCGCGCCCCGTGGCTTGGCCTGGACCTGCGCGACCTGTTGACCATCGCCGAACAGTCACCGCGCTGCGTGCTGGGGCGCCTGCGCGACCCGGCCGTGCGCGCGGCGCTGAGCACAGACGGCCGGGTCCGTGTCGAAAGGCTGCTGCAGGTCGTCGAGCCGGCGCTGCCGGCGCGCGGCCAACGCCCGCTGCGGCAGTGGGTCGAGGGGGTCTGGCTGCGTCTCGGCGGGCTCGCAGTGGCAACCCCGGCGGCGCTGGAGGATGCGCAGGCCTACCTCGCCCTGCTCGACGCACACGAAGAGGCGGCGGGCCTGCGCGACTTTGGCCAGCTCGAGTCGGCGCTGGCCGGGCTGTACGCGGCACCGGACAGCCGCGCCGATGGCAGTGTGCAACTGATGACCATGCACAAATCCAAGGGCCTGGAGTTCGACACCGTGATCCTGCCCGGGCTCGGCCGCAAGCCGCGCGCTGGCATCAGCGAGCTGCTGTATTGGCTGGAGCGCACCGGCAGCGACGGGCGCCCCCGGTTGTTGATGGCACCGATCCGCGCAGCAGCGCAGACGGCCGAACCCATATCCGACTATCTGCGTGCGCTCGACCGCGACAAGGAGCGGCTGGAGGCCGCGCGCCTGCTGTATGTCGCCACGAGCCGGGCACGGCGCCGGCTGCACCTGCTTGGTCATCTCGGCTTCAACGCCAGCGGCGAGCCGTCGAAGCCGTCCGCGGATTCGCTGCTCGAGAAACTCTGGCCCGTGGTCGAACCGGCATTCGCCGGCTTGCATGCGCCGGTCGAAGCGACGGCGGCCGCGGTCAGCGCACGCCTTGATCCGCTACAGCGCCTGCCTGCCGACTGGCAACCCGGCTCGCAGGCCGGGTCGATCCAGTCCCCGGCACCGGGCGGCGAACCCGACAGCATCGCCGAAATCGAGTTTGAGTGGGCCGGCGACACCGCCCGCCACGTTGGCACGCTGGTCCACCGCTACCTGGAACGGATCGCCGGCGACGGCATCGAACACTGGCCGGCGGCGCGCGCCGACGCGCTGGTGCCCGGCCTCAGGCGCGGCCTGCAGCAGCTCGGCGTGCCGGGCGACGAGCTCGAGGCGGCAAGCGACAAGGCGCTGCGCGCGCTGCGCCAGACCCTCGCCGACGACACCGGCCGCTGGATTCTCGGCCCGCACCGCGACGCACGCTGTGAATGGGCGCTCACGCTGTACGACGAGACGACCCGACATTATGTGATCGACCGCAGCTTCATCGACGACCGGGGCGTCCGCTGGGTCATCGATTACAAGACCGGCGAACACCTCGCGGGCGACCGCGGCGCATTTCTCGACCGCGAGCAGTCGCGCTATCGTGAACAGCTCGAGACCTATGGGCGGATCGTGCGCCTACTCGATGACCGACCGGTCCGGCTCGCGCTCTACTTCCCGCTGTTCGCGGACTGGCGGGTCTGGGACTACACGGGCTGATCAAATGGCGACGACCGGATCGATCAACGCGCACTACCTCGCACTCGGCCAGGCGCTCGCAGCACGCCTGGGCAATCCGGTGGTCGACGGGCTGCATCTGCCCGACGCGGTGCCGGACGAAACCTTCCGCGACGCGTTCGGTTTCGTGTTTCTCGCCGACGACAGCGTCGGCCCTTTTTACGTCAGCATGGGCGAACTGTTGCGCGAGCTGTGGCGTCGCCACCCGGCACCGCAGGCCCTGCGCGGCGGCGCGGCCGGGCTGCTGCA
>CBFCWF010000326.1:0-2571 GCA_965601425.1 uncultured Chromatiaceae bacterium
GCCGCGCCCCAGGCCGCCTCGGTGGCAGCCACTAGTGCGCAGGCCAGCAACAGCAGCCGTCTGATTGTCCTGAACAAGGTCTCTCCCGCGCGTCTCACCGTATCGCCTCCCGGCTTAGTCAGCGCGCGGCCGGAATAGTTTGCCGTGCTCGACCCCGACAGGCGAATTGGGTCACGCCTCGTCGGTCGGTGGTGGTGACAAGCAAGCGGGATGACGGCGGGATCGGCAGCTGACCTGCGCCCATCGTGCCGCGCCGCGCGCGCAATGCCTCAGCGCCGCGGGGTGGCCGGGGCGACCCAGCCGACCAGCAGACACAGCCCGAGCGACACCAGGAACGCGGGCAGCAGTTCGTACAGATCGAACCAGCCACCCTCCAGCGTCCTCCAGCCCCACACGCTCAGGCCGCCGCCGAGCATCCCGGCCAGCGCCGCGGCGCGGCTCATGCGTGGCCAGTAGAGCGAGAGCAGGATGACCGGGCCAAAGGTCGCGCCAAAGCCGGCCCAGGCATAGGCCACCAAATCGAGCACCGTGCTTTCCGGGTCCATCGCGAGCGCAAAGGCGCACCCGGCAACCAGTATCACGGCGCCTCGCGCGATGGTGATCATCCGGCGGTCGTCCGCGGCGCGGCCGAAGGCCTTGCGGTAGAGGTCTTCGGACAGCGCCGAGGCGGCCACCAGCAGCTGGGAGTCCGCCGTGCTCATGATCGCGGCCAGGATCGCGGCCAGCAGCAGTCCCGCGAGCAGCGGGTGGAACAACTGGGATGTCATCACGATGAAGACCTTCTCCGCGTCACCTTCGGCGAGCGCCGGATCGAGCCAGCCGGCACCGGCCAGTCCGACCGCCACGGCGCCGAACATCCCGAGCAGCGTCCAGCCGATCGCGATGCGCCGCGCCGCCGGTATCAGCGCGGTCGACCGGACGGCCATGAAACGTGCCAGTATGTGCGGCTGGCCGAAATACCCGAGTCCCCAGGCCAGCAGTGACAACACCGCCAGCAGGCCCAACGGTTCACCGCTAGCATCGCTCCAGGCGTCGAGCAGCGCCGGGTTCTTCGTCTGCAGATCGGCGATCGAAGCGGCGGGCCCACCCTGCAACGCGACGACCAGCAGCGGGACCAGCAGCAGCGCCGCGGCCATCAGCAGGCCCTGGGCCAGATCGGTCCAGGAGACCGCGAGAAAGCCGCCGAGCAGCGTGTAGACCACGATGACCAGCGTACCCGCGGCCACCGCGCCCAGGTAGGGCAGGCCGAACACCTCCTCGAACAGTTTGCCGGCTGCGACCAAGCCGGAGGATGTGTAAAAGAGGAAGAACACCAGTACCAGCAGCGCCGCGGTCACGCGCAGCACGCCGGAACGGTCGTCGAAGCGCCGCTCGAGATAGGCGGGGATCGTCAGCGCGTCACCCGCCTGCTCGGTTGCGGGGCGCAGTCGCGGCGCGACCACGCGCCAGTTGGCGTAGCTGCCGACGGCGAGGCCGAGCACCAGCCAGCCGGCCTCGAGACCGGACAGGTAGGCATACCCGGGCAGGCCCAGCAGCAGCCAGCCGCTCATGTCCGAGGCGCCCGCCGAGAGTGCCGCGACCCAGCGACCGAGACCGCGACCCGCGAGCAGGTAGTCCCTGAAGTCATGCAAGCGCCGATGCGCCCGCCAGCCGAGGTACAGCATGAAAAGGACGTAGACCGCAAAGGTTGCGGAGATCAGCCAGTCGTCTTCGGTCATCGGGGGTTGCCCTGGGCTTTGCGCCAGTGTAGGCAGACCCCGGGTCGGGCTCAAGCGGCCCTCGCTCGAGCCAGGGCCCGGCGCCGCGACCGGGCGTCGCCTGGCAGCGCGCGAACTGGCCGCGGACTTGCGCCATGGGACGAACATCGACAAGGTTCGAGTATGCAAGCGATCTACCGTTGCCTCGTATCGGCCGGTCTGCTGGTCAGCGCCGTGTCGTATGCGGCGCCGCCGCGCGGCGAGGACATCGCGCGCCAGGTGGATTTCGTGAACCGCTTCGCTGCGGTGCGCAACGTCGGCTACGGCGATCATGCGCGTCGCGTCGTCGTGCTCGGCCGCGTGCCCGGCGGGCCCACGCTGGTCAATACCTTCGAACGCTGGCGCCGCAATGACTATCCGCCCGAAGACCCGGTGGCGGCGCGCGATCTGGTGATGTTCCGCAGCGGTAAGCTGCGCGGAACCGGCATCCTGGTGACCGACTACAGGGATCGGCAGCGGGACCGATCTTACGCGATCTGGCTGCCGTCGCTGCGCAAGGTGCGACGTTTCAGCGAGCCGGATCCCTCGGAAAGCTGGGG
Organism: uncultured Chromatiaceae bacterium; assembly: GCA_965601425.1. Taxonomy (GTDB): domain Bacteria; phylum Pseudomonadota; class Gammaproteobacteria; order Chromatiales; family Chromatiaceae; genus Thiosocius. The sequence goes on from CBFCWF010000326.1 coordinate 2,297, forward strand.
TGGCTCGAATCTCAGCTATGGTGACATCTACACCCGCCGACCGGCAGACGAGACACACGAACTGCTCGGGCGAGAGATCTTCGATGACTGCCTGGGCGTGGTGCGGCCCGCCGAGGGTCAGCGAGGGCGCTATCTGGAGGGGTTGCCCGCGGCCGACTGTCAGGTGCGTGGACGCCCGGTCTTTCGACTGCGCAGCCGGCCCGTAGGTCCCGGGCTGGGCTACGACGAGCGCTTGGTCTGGGTTGATACGGAAACCTTCGCCGACTACCGCGCCA
>CBFCWF010000327.1:0-2546 GCA_965601425.1 uncultured Chromatiaceae bacterium
CGGTCGATCTCGTTGATCGCCAGGCCCATCGCGACGCGCATGAAGAAGGCCTGCGGCAACTCGAAACGGGTACCGTTGGAATGTATGAAGTAACGGTCGTAAAGGGTCTGCAGTCCAAGGTAGGTGAACTGCAGATCGCGCTCTGGCTTGAGTGCGGCGCCCAGGCGATCGAGATCGTATTGAGTCAGGCGTTTGTCGAGCAGTTCGAGATCTGCGCCGCGTTTGATATAGCTGGCCAGGTAATCACGATAGCGCTGGCCCATCTCCTGCTGCGTTGCGACACCGGTATCCATGCCGAGGAAGCCGAGCGCTTCGCGGCGCAGCATGTCCATCAGGAGGCGCGCTGCGGCGTAGGAGTAGTTCGGCTCCTTTTCGATCAGGGTGCGGGCGCTCATCACGAGCGCCTGTGATACGTCGCGCTCCTTGACGCCGTCGAACAGGTTGCGGCAGGTATCATCCAGGATGGATTCGACCGTGACCGACTCGAGACCGCTGCACGCCTCGGCGACCAGCCTGCGCAGGCGTTCGATGTCCAGCGGTCGGCTCGATCCATCGGCCAGCAGCACGTTCACCAGGGGCTCTTCGGTCTTCGCAGACGTCTTCTTCGCGGCCTCTTCGGCGCGCTTGCGTGCCTGGTCCTCGCGATACAGCACGTACGCGCGGGCCACCTTGTGCTCACCGGAACGCATCAGTGCCAGTTCAACCTGGTCCTGGATGTCCTCGATATGAATCGTGCCACCGGCCGGGTTGCGTCGGAACAGCGCCTCAGCGAGTTGCTCGGTGAGGCTCTGGACCAGGTCATGCACGCGCCGCGAGGCGGCCGCGCTACCGCCTTCGACGGCGAGAAAGGCCTTGGTCATCGCCACGGCGATCTTGTTGGCATCGAAGCTGGTCACCTTGCCGTTGCGGCGGATGACCCGGAGCGCGCCGGGTGCGTTGGCGCTGATGTCCGGCGTTGCGTGGGCCTGGGCGGCTTCGCTCGGGGGGGTCGCGATGTTCTGCTCAGCGCCATTCGACTGGGTTACTTCGGTTGCCATCAGGCTCCTCCTGGATAGTTGTGCTGTGCGGACAGACCGCGTTGCGCGATCGGGCAGGAAGACTGCCGAGATACGGCGTAATGTCCGCTTCGAACACAATATATACGCTGATTGAGCAGTGTCAACCACAATATCTTGTGTATAAAAGCTGTGGAAAACAGTGAGGAATCTGTGCGTGATTTGTGGAAAAGGCGCCATGGGTGTGGGATTCGTAACACATTCAGCGACTTAAGGAGATTGCCCGGACGCAGTCGGCGAAGGTCTCCGCTACGGGGGCGCGGACATCCTCGGGATGATCTCGAGAAACTTCTTCCTAAACGGTGCGGGCCGCTGCCGCAAGCGGACGATCGCGAGGCCGGACGACGCCCGGATCAGCGGTAATGCCGCCCGATGATGTCGTGCAGGTGGGCCGCCGTGACCGGGCCCATATGGCGTTCTACCAGGGCGCCATGCGGGTCGACGATCGTCGTGGTCGGCAGGCCTTCGAGGGGTTCGAACGGCACCAGCGGGGTGTCGCCGATCTTGAGCATCGGAAAGTTTATCGCGAAAGGCTCCAGGAAACGCCTGGATTCGTCGGCAGTGGTGTCTTCGAAATTGATGCCGATCACCTGGACCGACGGATTGTCCCGCTGGTAGGCGACCAGTTCAGGTAGCTCGCGTACGCAGGGACTGCACCAGGACGCCCAGAAATTCACGACCACCCAGCGGCCGCGAAAATCTGACAATGTCACCGCCCTGCCATCCAGGTCTTTCAGTGTGAAGTCGACCGGCTCGGCCATCGCCGGTCCCAAAAGCAGGGCGATCAGCGGAAAAGCGAGGATTAAACGGCGACGCAATCTGCTCATGCCTCGGTTAGTCCCCCTCGCCGGAAAAAAGTTTTATCGAAACCTCGGGACAACCGGCAGGCAGGCGCCACATCACCCGCGCAGGCGCGACCCAAATCGCACTCGGTTGGTGCAGGCACGTGCCGGGAAACACCCATCTGGTGCGGAGGTAGGACCGCGTGCGGGCTCCTCGGCGGGCCGTATCGCGGCAACCCCTTATGCTGTAATGCAAAAAAATTCTTGGCACGGCCCGTGCAGAGTCTATTAGCGAAATCGCTTCGCGGTGATTTCTCCTAACTCTCTGTCGATATTGCCAGGTTTGGCTCACGCCGCCGCCCCAACTCCGGTTGGCGCGGCGGTTTTTTTGTCCTTGGCCTGCCGTTGCCAACCGCCGCACCGATGTCACCCCTGCTGGCAGCACGCAGGTGCCTGACACGGGATCCCGCGCGGTGACCGGTGCCCGTCAGGGCAGGACCAGCGTCAGACCGGCGATCAGCCGGTCCGGATCCTCGATGATGTGCGCGTTGGCCTGGTAGATGCGACCCCAAAGGTTGCCGTCGCCCAGGAAGCGGGCGGCGACCGTCGCGAGCGTATCCTCGGGGCGCAGCCTGTAAAGTCCGACGGCCCCGGTTTCACCAGCGATAAGCAACTGACGCTCGCGAAGCTGGCGCGCCGTCGCATCGAA
>CBFCWF010000328.1:0-2491 GCA_965601425.1 uncultured Chromatiaceae bacterium
CGGCCAAGCAATAGATCTGAAGGCCGCTGCCAGCCGCTGCTCGACAGACCTGGCGGCGAGAGCGCCTTGTGCAGACCGGATCACACTCGTCGCTGAGGCGTAAAGGCCCCTCGCGGCGCCGGGGTCGGCCTCATGGCCTTTACGTCGCTTGACTTCCGTCAAGTACCTGACCGAATTCATCGGTTATTTATGAATCAGCACAGAACCATGTGGCGGGGCCTGCACTTAGTGCAGTGCGCAGGAGGAAATCAACATGGTCACCTTGAGAGTCTTTTTGCGCGTCACTGGCGAACCGCTGAAACGCACGCCGGTCGTTGTGCAGCGCGATGCCGAGGACACGCCGGCTCATATAACGCTTACGGATCGCAACGGCATCGCACGATTCGATATCGACGGGGGCAGTGGCAAGGTGCTGGTCTCCGGCATTGAGCGCTACCACGGCCACCTCGCGGGCGAGATTCCGATCGGCCTTTGGTCGATGACCCAGGCCGCCGACAGCTCGGAAGGCGCACTTGGCGAATTTCCGGATGGCAGCAACGCCTACCCCGGCATGACGACACACAGCCTATGGGTCGACGGAAAGGACATCCTCACCGACGGCGAAGGTTACCTGACCAACCCGGCAGGGTGGACCGAGGCGTTTGCGCGTGCACAGGCCACCGCTGAGGGCCTGGTGCTCAATGCCGAGCACTGGGAGGTGATCCGCTACCTACGAGACCACTATGCCCGCCATGGCACACAGGCATCCGTGCGCGACATGATCAAGCATTTCCGCAGTGCCTGGGACCCCGAGCGTGGCGGCAGCCGCTATCTGCACCCTCTGTTCCCGCGCGGTGGTCCGCAGAAACAGGGCAACCGACTAGCCGGCCTGCTGCGGACCAAGGGCGAACACTGAGTCGGCCAGTCAGCTCGCAGCCTGTCCCTTGATGCGTGCCTTCACCTCCGCCTTGCGACGCAACTCCACCAGCGGCGGGCATCGTCGGTCGTTCCAGTAGGTCACCTGGCAATCCAGGCAGTAATGGCACTCGGTTTCGACGATTTCACCCGTCGGCCGAATCGCCTGAACCTCACATTCACGCGCACAGGTCTGGCAGGGTCGACCGCACTCCTTGCGCCGACGCAACCAATCGAACACGCGAAAGCGTGAGGGAAAGGTCAGCGCAGCACCCAGTGGACAGAGATAACGACAGAAGGCCTTGCGGACAAAAAGCCCAATCAGAAGCAGAACCACCGCATAGAGAACGAATGGCCAGTCGCGCACGAAACGTAACGCGAAGACTGTCTTGAAGGGTTCGACCTCGGCATACTGCTGTGCAGTCACCAGGGATTGAAGGGAAAGCGCGAACAGTCCCAGTAGAATGAGGTACTTCAATGCCAATAGTCGTTCGTGCAGAACGGCTGGGAGCTCCCTTCCCTTGATTCCGATCTTCTCCCCCAGCCTGTACAGGAGTTCCTGCAGGGCGCCGAACGGGCACAGCCATCCACAGTACACACCACGCCCCCACAGTACTATGGTGATAGCGACAAACGACCACAGCAGAAACATCATCGGCTCAATCAGAAAACTCTCCCACCGAAAACCACTGAGCAGCGAATCGACGAATGTCAACACGTTGACGACCGACAACTGGGCAAACCCGTAGACACCGATGAAGAAGAGTGTGAAAAGCAGGTACGCAGTTCTAATCCTAAGCAAGAAAGTCGGATGCCGGGCCAACCAATCCTGAAAGAGCAGAATCGTCAGCAATGCAATCAACCCCACGGATAGGATCGCTATCTCCCATAGGCGGTCTCGCCAGAGAATGCGCCACAGGGGTTCAGGCTCACTGAAAAGTAACTTCCCCTCTGATTCGGCCAATAGGCCCCTTTGTAACGCTACTTTTCGCAGGCTCTCAACGATCGTACGGTTGATCACCATGGCAGTGATCGTGGCGCCACTGATGCCATCCACGACTCTACGGTTCGGCGCCTTGGGGCCCCCGATCCGGACCTCGTCGGTAAGCGGCACACCGACATATTGAGATACGAAGTCGGCAAGGTCGCTGTCGGATATCCCGACGACCAGAATGGGTTCCTGGTGCTCGACGATCCGTACGCCACTGACCGTGCCTGTCGCGTCGAATCCGACCAGTGTGTTAATCGGCTTGCCCGAATAGGCCGGGATGGGTTTGATGTCCGCCGTCAGCAGCGCATGGCCCAGTATCTCGTCTGTGCCGAATATGACGGCGGACGGCGGGTCACCCTCGAAGACGCTGACCCTTTCCATGCCGGGGAAAATCGCCCGCAGTTCGTCTTGATAGCCCTCGAGGTTTCCAGCATGCAGGGGCAAGGCCAGTACAAGCAATATGCACAGCAGACCGATGGGGAATGCGGCCTTCAAATGTCCAGTATTGCCTGCGTTCTTGACCATGGGCAGCAAGACTGAGAGATCCCATGGCGACGCGCCTTGACTATGGTCAACCGACAAAAATGCCGCTAAGACCCTGGCCCA
>CBFCWF010000329.1:0-2471 GCA_965601425.1 uncultured Chromatiaceae bacterium
GGCCGCGAACGTTCTCCGCCGGCGATGTGTCCGCGACCGTCGCGAAAATTTACAAACCGGCGGGCGGCAACGGGAAGCAATCGCCTGTCGCCTTTGTAAGTCGTCGTTTTTTCATGAGATTGTCAAGCCGTGGCCTGCAATATGCTTGGCGTCTGCTGCCACTGTCGATACCTGGCCGACGCGTCTCGCCAATGTATCGGACAGCGATCAGGAGGCGCCTTATGAGAAGAAGTGTCTGTGTGCCGGTGCATAGTCCGGCTTGGAAACACTACCTTAGAGAGGGCTGGGTGGAGCTCTGGGCCGACGGCAGCTGGGTGACGATGGTCCACGCCTGAGGCGGACGACCGCAAGCCAGCATCGACTCGCGACCGGTCAGGGCGGGCACGCAAGTGACCGCTCGATGCGACCCGCGCCCGGCACTGTCCCGGGACCGATCACGGCAGGTCCGGCCCGGCCGCTGCCTCTCGCTAGCGACGCGATTTTTCGTTCTATACTTGCGGTTCGTCAATACCTCGGAGGCGCGGGTAAGATGGGACAGACGGGTTCGAATACGCAGGGGCACATCCAACGGCACGGCGCAGGAAATCCGGCTGCGCGTCATTCGTTCACTGCAGCCTCGCCGGCCGTGGTGCTCGGGTTGATACTGGCGCTGCCCTGCAGCGCGTTGATGGCAGCGGTCGGGCAGGGGCCTACGCCGCCGACGCCGCTCGCCCCGGATCGTGTACAGGGTCTGGCGGCTGCGTTTTTCATCGCGCCGCCGGCTGCACCAAAACAGCCCACGGAGCGAGTGCCTGCCGAGGCGGTCATCGACACGCGACCGCGAACCGTCGTTTCGGCTCCGCCGGTGCCGGCACCGCTCGCGCCCGAGGCGATCAGGCGGCTGGCCGGCAGCCTGCAGGACAGCGCAAGACCGATGGCGGTCGCCGCGCCGCCCGTCTCTCCGGCCCCTTCGAGCCCGCCGCCACCGGACGAGGGCGGTAGCGCCGCCGGCAGCGATGACCCGGCCGCCGGCGCGTCACCGGCAGGCCCGCCGACCGGCGACAGCAAGCAGGCGCCCGCCGAGATCGGGGAAGTCGCGATCGGCCGCGAATCCGCCGGGGGCGTTCTCGAAGAGGCGCCTCCGATGGCGTCGATGCCACCGCCATCCCAGTCAGCGCGCAGCGGGCAGCCCGGTGTGCAGATCTGGCCGCCCCATGAGCCGATGGCACCACAGCCCCAGGGAGCGGCTGTACAGATATGGCCACCGGCTTCGCCCCCCCCGGGGACCTCCGCGGCGATGCCTCCGACACCAGGGCAGCACGCGGTCCCGGCGGTCGGGCTATCGCCGCCCGAGGGCGCGCCCTCGACCGCCGGCGCGGGGGCACAGGCGACATCCCGGATGCCGCTCGACCCGGCCAAGGTGGACGAACTGGCGATCGACATGGCCACCGCAACGCAGGCCATCCCGGCACCTTTGCCGCCCGCGCCGGAACCGGCCGCTGCCGCGCCGTCGGGTATGCGCCCGCTGCCGCCGGCGCAAATGGACATGGTCCGCGGGGTGTTCGACCCGGAGCCCTGACGCAAGCTTGCGTCCATCGAGCTGGGTGTCGGCTTAGTCCTGGGCCTGCCAAAATCGGTCGAGTGCCGCCACCGTCGCGCCCGGACGTTCCCAGTGCGGCAGTCCCAGGGTTGGCTGGATCCTTTCCGCCTGCCAGTTCGGCCGTTCACTCAGCAGGGCCTCGAGCCGTTCGAACGACACGTTCGGGTCGCGATCGTATAGCACCAGCACCGGCAGTTGCAGCGGTCGGTAGAGCCGTGCCACCGCGTCCGGCGTGAACAGCTGCATCGACAGAAACCAGAAAGGCGCGTAGCTGGCCCCCGGCTGGTGGGAGGTGAGGTACGCATAGTCGATCAGCGCTTGCGGCACCTCGCCGTTGAAGCCCTTGCCTAGAAAGTAGCGGATGCTGACCCGCGAGGTGAGCAGTCGATAGAGTCCATCACCGAAGACTGGCAGCCGGAAAACGCGCAGCAGTCGGTCCGCGGTCTTGCCGCCCGGCGGATTCCGGAGGCCGAAGCCGGTTGGCGAGATCATCGCGAGCGAAACGATGCGTGGCTCGGCCTGTTGCACCGTGCGCGCGGCAAACTCGGCGGCGAGCGACAGGGCGACGACGTCGGCGGGCCGCTTGACCACCAGCGCGAGGAAATCCGCCAGCGCGTCGGCATACAGACTCGGGGTGTAGGGTCGATCGCTGCGCTCGGACCGACCGAAGCCGGGCAGGTCCAGGGCGTAGACAGGCCGGCGTGTCCGATAGTGGTCGAACAGCGGCTTCATCTCGAACGCGCTGGGCGCCGCATTGATGCTGTGCAGCAACACCAGCGGCCGGCCGGCAGCGCGGTCATCTGCGTAATAACTCAGGCGATCGGCACGCGGGCTCTGCAGCGTATGACTCGGGGCGTCGATCGCAGCCGCCAGTCGCGATGCAGCGCCTGGC
>CBFCWF010000330.1:0-2461 GCA_965601425.1 uncultured Chromatiaceae bacterium
CATCGGCAGGTTTGCGGCTTCCAGAATGGTCGGAACGACATCCACCAGATGCAGGAAGGCATCCCGCGGCTGGGCGTCGTGCTTGATCTTGGCCGGCCAGCTGATGACCATGGGATTGCGCGTGCCGCCCAGATGCGAGGCGACCTGCTTGACCCACTGAAAGGGGGTATTGCCCGCCCAGGCCCAGCCCACCGGGTAGTGCGGCTCCGAATCCGGGCCACCCAGCTTGTCGAGGTTCTCGCTGATGCCCTCGATTGTGGAAGCGATACCGTTCAGATTCATGATCTCGTTCAAGGTGCCGTCAGGACCGCCCTCGGAAGAAGCGCCGTTGTCGCCGACGATATAGATAACCAGCGTGTTGTCCGCATCGGGCAGTTCCTTCACGGCGTCCAGCAGGCGGCCTATCTCGTGGTCAGTGAAGGCAAAGAAGCCCGCGAAATTTTCAAACAGGGCGTTGTACACACGTTTTTGCTCATCGCTCAGGCTGTCCCAGGCGGGTACCCAGTCGGGCCGCGCGGTAAGCCGGGTGTCCGGCGGGATAACACCCATCGCCTTCTGCTTGGCGAACACCTGTTCTCGGTACTTGTCCCAACCCATGTCAAACCTGCCCTTGAACTGCTCGCGCCACTCGGCGGTGACATGGTGCGGCGCGTGCATCGCACCGGGGGCGAAATACATGAAGAACGGTTTGTTCGGGGCGACGGATTTGGAGAACTTCATGCGGGCGATGGCCCGGTCAGTCATGTCGGTCATGAAGTGGTAGCCCTCTTCGGGCGTCTTGTCCGGTTCGACAGGTGTGGTGTTCTCGAATACCACGGGATAGTACTGGTGGGTCTCGCCGGCGTTGAAGCCGTAAAAATAGTCAAAGCCCATCCCGGTTGGCCAGCGGTCGAAAGGGCCGGCGACGGTCGTCTCCCAGTCCGGCGTGTTGTGGTTCTTACCGTACCACCAGGTGGTGTAGCCATTGCCCTTGAGGATTTCGCCGACGGTGGCGGTCTCGCGGGGCAGCATGGTGGAGTAACTCGGGAAGCCGGTGGCCCACTCCATCAGAAAGCCGTTGCCGGCGCTGTGATGGTTGCGGCCGGTGAGCAGCGCAGCGCGCGATGGCCCGCAGATCGCGGTGGTGTGAAAACGATTGTAGCGCAGACCCTCCCCCGCCAACTGGTCCAGATTGGGGGTGGGGATCAGCCCGCCGAAGGTAGAGGTCTGGCCGAAGCCGACATCGTCCAGCAGGATCACGATAACGTTGGGCGCGTTCTCCGGTGCCGCGACCGGTTCCTGCCAGTCGATTTCGGACTCTTTGTAGGTAGGCCCGATCTTGCCCTCGAAGGGAGCGAGCGGGATCGGCAAGGTAGTGCGGTCAGGCCACTCTCCGGCCTGGGCCGCGCCCACGAAACACAGTGCCGAAAGCAGCGTGATTAACGGCCTGACCCACATAATAACCTCCTTTAGCGAAAACGCGCTGACGCCCTGTAACGCTGCAAGTTCGTGGCGGCGTCGGTGAAGACGGTCTGAGAAATCTTCAGTCTCACGGCCCCCTCCTATTGGCGTCAATACGCCCGCACTCAATCTGCCCGAACAAACGATGGAACCCTGTATGAACCATCCAGTATCGCTTCGCCCGGGCCATAGGTGCGCAGCATGGTCCAGAAAGGGCCATCCGGTGCTGGCAGCCAGTTGCTTTCCTTGTCCTTGCCCGGAGATCTCACACCGAGGTACCGTGAGCAAACCATCGTCGTTATTCTTCAGGCCGGGCGTGCTGTCGCCGTTCGCATAGCGGTCGACGGGATTGCCCACCAGGTAGCGATCCGGCACGTTGTACATGGTGAGCGACCAGAAGTAACTCACCGGCGGTATCTGGTCCTTGTCGAAGGTGACGGTATAGCTGTACTTGCTGCCGTCGAGCAGCTCTCCCTCGCAGCTATCGACGGCGACCGGCAGGTAGACGCTCTGGGGCGGATCATTACCGAAAATCCCCAGGTAGACGCCCATGGCGCGGTTAAGGTAATCAGTGCCTATCCTGTCGCGTGGACCGAAGAAGTCGGCGGGGTCGTACTGATGGTTGCCGATCTCCTTCATCTGCGCGCGGGCAGATTCCAGTCCGGCCTGCATAGCGTCTCGAATGGCAGGGTCGAGGGCATCGAGCAAGTCCGCGGCAGATAGCCGCGCTTTTACGTCTGCAACAACACCAGGTGCTCAGCATGGCAACTGTCGCAGCGCACCCGCAGAAAACTGTGCTCGAGACGCCCGCACTTGAGGTAATCCTCGAACTGCTGCTGCACATACCCCGGCAAGTCCGTGCCCTGCGCCGCCAGGTGCGCCTTGAACGCGGGATAGTATTCCTCGACGAGTTGATAAAGCAGGGTGCGCTCCGCGCGGTGGCGCACATACGGCGGCGCACCGGTGCCCGGGCTGGCTTCCCTGCCAGCCGGCGACGGCAACATAACGCATCCTTGCGAAG
>CBFCWF010000331.1:0-2421 GCA_965601425.1 uncultured Chromatiaceae bacterium
TCTATTGCGCCAATGGCTGCGCACAACAGGCGCGGCGAGATTCTCTACAGCGCGCCGGTGCGCGCTATCGGGTGACCCGTCGTGGGCGGTTGAACAATGCCTTGCGCCAGCGTCGATTTCGCGCCCGCCAACAAAAAGTAACGCATCAGGGTTCCGTTGCGGTAGCTGGGCCTGCTGTACTCGCGGTGACAACGCCGTTATCGGACCGTGTCGCGTGTCACGGCGGTGTGGGTCTGGCAGCCGTGGTGTCTTGCCATCGCTGTGGCCGTGATTGCAGTCCGTTTCTGCGCCGTGACTTCCTGCGCTCGCGAGTACGCCCGATTTATCCACCCTGACAGGTAAAGGCTATACGATGATCGACAAAGCCCTCGAAGCCAAGATCCTGCGCTACCACTTTGTCGAGCAGTGGGGCGTGAATACGATCGCCCGGCAGCTGGGTATCCACCACTCGGCCGTCGATCGGGTGCTGTCGCAGGTCGGCCTACCGAAGGCCGAGCGCGCCCGCAGGCCGTCGATCGTCGATCCTTACCACCCGTTGATCATCGAGACGCTGGCGCAATACCCGACCTTGAGTGCGGCGCGCCTGCTCGGCATGGCCCAGGCACGGGGCTATACCGGCGGCGCCAGTCAGTTTCGCGCCCATGTCGCCCAACTGCGACCGCACCGGCCGGCCGAGGCCTACCTGCGCCTGAAGACACTGCCGGGTGAACAAAGTCAAGTCGACTGGGCGCACTTCAATCATGTCCAGATCGGCCGCGCGAAGCGCCCGTTGATGGCCTTCGTGATGGTGCTGAGCTTCAGTCGCCAGATTTTTCTACGCTTTTTTCTGAACCAGCGCATGGACAACTTCCTGCGCGGGCATGTCGCGGCCTTCTCCGCCTTTCAGGGCGTTCCCCGTGTCGTGCTGTACGATAATTTGCGCTCGGCCGTGCTCGATCGCCAAGGTGAGGCGATCCGCTTCCATCCGACCCTGCTGGCGCTGTCGGCGCACTACCGTTTCGAGCCGCGCCCCGTGGCGCCGGCACGCGGCAACGAGAAGGGGCGGGTTGAGCGCGCGATCCGCTATGTCCGCGAGGCCTTCTTTGCCGGGCGCACCTGGACCGATCTCGACGACCTCAATGCCCAGGCCGATGCCTGGTGCACCGGCCCGAGTGCCCAACGGCCCTGCCCGGAAGACACCACACGCACTGTCGCCGCGGTCTTCGCGGAAGAACGCGCGCACCTGATCGCCTTGCCGGACAACCCGTACCCGACCGAGGAGCGGGTCGAGGTCAGCGTCGGCAAGACGCCCTATGTGCGCTTCGACCTCAACGATTACTCGGTACCGCATACGCACGTGCGCCGCACCCTGATGGTCTCGGCCTCCTTGACCGTGGTCCGGGTACTCGATGGCGAGACTGTCGTCGCCACGCATACGCGGACCTTCGACAAGGGCCGGCAGATCGAAGACCCAGCCCATATCGCCGACCTGGTCGCAGCCAAAAGGGCCGCCCGCACGCACCGCGGCCTCGACCGCCTGGCCCAGGCCGTGCCGGCCAGCCAGACGCTGCTGCGCCAGGCCGCCGAACGCGGTACCCCGCTGGCCCGCGTCACCGCGCAACTGGTCAGCCTGCTCGACGCCTATGGCGCCGCCGAACTGACCCAGGCCGTCGACGAGGCCCTCACACACGGCGTGCCGCACCCCAATGCCGTGCGCCAGGTGCTCGAGCGCCGCCGCGAACAACGCGACCGGCCACCCCCGCTGACGCTGACACTGCCGGACAACGACAAGCTCAAACACATTGTCGTGCGCCCCGCGGCCTTGGCGCCTTACGACCAACTCGCCACACCGCCCTCGGAGACTGACGATGACGACAACCCCTGAACCGGGCGCCGACACCCTGCGACAGCAGGTCAGCACGCTGAAATTGCATGGCTTGCTCGCCCACTGGGATGAACTCACTGACGAGGCCCTGGCCTGGGTCCGGCAATGGATCGACTGGGAAACGCGCGAGCGCCAGAAACGTGGCCTCCAGCGCCGCCTGCGTGCCGCCCATATCGGCCGCTTCAAGCCGCTCGCCGATTTCGACTGGGACTGGCCAGCGCAATGCGACAAGGCCGCCGTCTCCTCCCTGATGCGCCTGGACTTCATCGCCGAGGCCGTCAATGTCGTCCTGGTCGGTCCCAACGGCGTCGGTAAATCCCTGATCGCCCAGAACCTCGCCCACCAAGCCGTGCTCAACGGCCACAGCGCACTGTTTGTCAACGCCGCCCAGATGCTCGGCGAGCTGGCCGCCCAGGACGGCGACAATGCCCTGCGCCGGCGCTTCGCCCACTATGCCCGGCCCGACGTCCTGGTGGTCGATGAGATCGGCTACCTGTCCTACGGCACCCGCCATGCCGATCTGCTGTTTGAGATCGTCAACCGCCGCTACGAGCGCA
>CBFCWF010000332.1:0-2416 GCA_965601425.1 uncultured Chromatiaceae bacterium
GGCGATCATGGCAACCCGAACGCTGGAGAACGAGCGCGAGCGCAAACTGACCATCTTGATGAATCCGTTCATGTCCTGTGGTGCCCGCCTGCCTGTCTATGCGCTGTTTGCGGCGGCCTTTTTCCCGAGCTCAGGTCAGAATGTGGTGTTCGCGCTATACCTCACGGGTATTGCGGTAGCCATCCTGACCGGCCTCGCGATGAAGAAATCGCTGCTGCCTGGCAACAGCAGCGGCTTCATGATGGAATTGCCGGCTTATCATCTGCCGACCCTGCGTGGTGTCTTGTTGCGCGCCTGGGACCGTGTTCGTTTGTTCGTGAAGGAGGCGGGGCAGGTCATTGTGATCATGGTGATTGCGCTGAACCTGCTCAGTTCGGTCGGCACCGACGGTTCGCTCGGTAACGAAGACAGTGAGGATTCGGTGCTCAGCGAATCCGCCCGGTGGCTGACCCCCGCTTTCGCACCCATGGGGCTGCGCGAGGAGAACTGGCCGGCGGTGGTCGGTATCTTTTCCGGCATCCTCGCCAAGGAGGTCGTGGTCGGCACGCTGGACAATCTCTACAGCCGGGTCGGTCAATCGGACGTCGAGGCTGGCGCAGTGCCGGTCGACGTCGCGGCGCGTCTGCGCGCCGCCGTCGCGACCGTGCCGGCCAATCTCGCGGAGGTCTCGCGCGCCCTGCTCGATCCGCTCGGGTTCGACGCCGTCAGTGCGACAGATGGGGCCGCACCGGGGATCGACGATGCGGTATTCGGCGCGATGCATGCGCGGTTTGACGGGCAAGTGGGCGCGTTTGCGTATCTGCTGTTCGTGCTGCTCTACTCGCCATGTGTCGCGACGATTGGCGTGATCCGTCGCGAGGCAGGTTGGTCCTGGGCCGCGTTCGTCGTTGCCTGGACCACCGGCGTGGCGTATTTCACCGCGACTATCTACTACCAGGCCGCGACCTATGCCGAACACCCCGCCAGCTCGCTGGTCTGGATCGTGCTGCTGAGCGTGCTCTTGGGCGGTGTCGTTTTCGGGTTGCGCATCTGGGCCAGGCGCGGTGCCCGGCACGCGGCAGAATTGGGCTGGGCAAAGCCGTGATCCTCGGTCGGGTGTTGGACTACCTCATGGCACACAGGGTCGCGAGTCCTGCGCAGATCGCGGCCGGGATCGGCTCGACGCCGGACGCGGTGCGCGGCATGTTGGGTACCCTGCAACGCCGTGGACTGGTGCGCACGGTTGGCTGCGGGACCGGCTGCCGAAATTGCACGGAGCCCGAGATCGAGATGTATACCTGCGATCGGCAGGGCCCGCACCAGCTTGCTGCACCGCGCTGTGCTTCGCCACCGCGCTGAGTTTGACCCTGGCGTCAGTCGTCCGCTCCGAGCACGCTGCGCGCCGGCGGGCGCAGCGCGACCGTTTCACTCGCGAACTGGCGGCTCAGCTTCGAATGATCGGACGCCAGCGTATCGCGCACCAGATTGCTGCCCTGCGCGTCGAACAGCAGGCGCCCGTAACTGCCGTAGTGGGGGAGTTTTCTGGCCAGCGCGGCGATCGTGCGCGGGGCAGGCGCGCCGATGAACCCGGTGGTCACGCCCTGCACATCGGTCGCGACCAGTACCGTGCCGGTGGCATCGCCCCGGTAGCGCGTCCCGTCCACCGTCACGTCGTGTTGGCCGAGCGACTGCTCGTCCCGACTGAATGCCTCACGTGCGTGGTTCAGCAGGGCATTGTCCCAGCCCAGCAGCAGGCGGTCGGCGTCCGGCGGCAGTTCTGCGGCCGACGCGTCGCCGATCACCTGCAGCGTTGGGTAGCGACGCTGCCAGCTCGCCGCCAGCGCCTCCCAGGCCGCACGCATCGCCTCCGGCGCGGCGTCGGGTAACACCAGCCAGGCCTGCGAGCTGCCGAACAGGCGGTTCAGCGCGGGAGGCTGTTCGGTTGGGTCGAGGTAACGCAACACGTCGTACTCCGGGTCGAGGTCGACCCGCAGCGGCCGCTTGTTGAAACGGTACTCGAGCAGCGAACGGCGCCCGCTGATTGGCGCGAGCAGGCGTCGCGCACGCTCCTCGCCATGCAAGGTGACCAGCACCGGCAGATCGAACGCGAACGGGGCGTCTTGCGCCTGGTCGACGGTCAGGTCCAGCGTCCAGCCGTCATCCAGTGCGCGCACCTCACTGGCGACGAGGCGGATGCGTGGTGCGCCGGCGCGCTCGAGCCATGGCAGGAAGCGTTCGCTGACGGCCTGGTCAGACGCCGCGATCGTCCGGACGGTCTCGGCGAAACCGACCCGCGTGTGGCGGTGTGTCTGCCAGAGACGCCGCAGACCGTCCACGAAGGCCTCGTCGCCCAGCGCGCTGCGCAGCATATGGAACAGCATGAGCGATTTGCTGTAGCCGATCGACTGGGTCGCGTCGTTGTGCCGGCTGACGAAAT
>CBFCWF010000333.1:0-2384 GCA_965601425.1 uncultured Chromatiaceae bacterium
GCCCGAGGCGCGTCTCGAGCGGGCGGTACGAGAGGTCTTCGACCTGATCCCGGCCGGCATCGTCCGCGACCTCGATCTGCGGCGGCCCTTGGACCTGCACACAGTCCAGCCCATGGATCTCAATGCATACCGGGTACACTCTCACTACCTATCATGTGTAACAGGTAACGATGCCGACCCGCCAAAGGAGACACGATATGAAACACAGTGACCTGCCCGCGCCGTTGCATCGATTTGTCGGGGAAGTAAACGCGCTGTTGGTGTCGGGGGAGGAAGAGAGCAGCCTGCATCGGAAGGTGCGTGATGCGATGCGTGTGCTGGTCGCCGAGGACGACTGGCTCGATCCCGCGTTTGCCGAGCCGCACCCGCATCATTACCAGCAGTACCTGCTCTATGCGGACCCGGATGATCGCTTCTCGGTCGTCAGTTTTGTCTGGGGCCCGGGTCAGCACACGCCGATCCACGACCACACGGTCTGGGGCGTGATCGGTATGCTGCGTGGCGCGGAAATGACACAGAATTACGAGCTTTTCGCCGAGAGCGCACCCAATCCCGTCGGCGACGAAATGCGATTGATGCCCGGGGCGGTAGCGATGGTCTCGCCCGCTATCGGCGATGTGCACAGGGTACGCAATGCGCTCAGCGACCAGGTATCCATCAGCATTCATGCCTATGGAGGCAACATTGGCAAGATCCTGCGCCACGTGTTCCCCGCCGAGGGCGGTGCGCCCAAGGAGTTTGTCTCGGGTTATTCCAACGCCTCTGATGATTGAACGGAGCGGGAGACGATTGCGATGAATGGCGAAGCCCAGGCGCAAGCCCGTGCGCTGGCGACGCGGGACTACCACTATGTCCGTTCACGTTTGCTCCAACGGCAGGAAATCGCACTGATCGATGTCCGCGAAGAGGCGCTACACGCGGAAGGGCACCCGTTGTTTGCCGCCAATTTTCCACTTGCACGTATCGAACTCGACGCCTATACGAAGTTGCCGCGGCACGACGTTCCCGTCGTCACGCTGGACAATGGCGAAGGGCAGGCCGAGCTGGCGGCACAGCGGCTGGCGGCTTTGGGTTTCCGCGACGTCGCCGTGTTCGACGGCGGTCTGCCCGCATGGAAGGCCGCCGGCGGTGAGCTGTTCATCGATGTCAATGTGCCCAGCAAGGCCTTTGGCGAACTGATGGAGTCGGTTTGTCACACGCCGTCGTTCTCTGCACAGGAGGTCAAGGCGATGATCGATGAGGGTGCCGACATCGTGATCGTCGACGTGCGTCGTTTCGATGAGTACCAGACCATGAGCATCCCGACCGGTATCAATGTGCCGGGCGCCGAGGTGGTGCTGCGTGTGCCGGATCTGGCGCCGAATCCGAACACCCAGATCATCGTCAACTGCGCTGGCCGCACGCGCAGCATGATAGGCACCCAGTCGCTGATCAACGCCGGCCTGCCCAATCCGGTCGCAGCGCTGCGCAATGGCACCATCGGCTGGGTACTGGCGCAGCAGCAGCTGCACTTCGGCCGGTCACGCACCTTCGGTGATAGCCCCGAAGCGTCGGTTGAGCAGGCGCGCCGGCGCGCACGTGCGGTGGCAGACCAGGCCGGCGTCAGGCGCGTCGACCAGGGCAAGCTTGGCGACTGGGCCAGGCAGGATGGGCGCACGACCTACTTTTTCGATGTGCGCGATTTCGCCGCGTACCGGAAGGGGCATCTGCCGGGCTTCTGCCCGATTCCCGGGGGGCAGCTGGTGCAGGAGACCGAGATGTATGCCCCGGTGCGTGGCGCGCGGATCGTGTTGGTCGATGATGACGGAGCGCGTGCCAATATGACTGCCTCCTGGCTGGCGCAGATGGCCTGGGAGGTGTACGTGGTCGATGGTCTGGAAGCCGGCGGCTTCTGTGAAACTGGACCCTGGCAGCCCAGACTGCCGGGGCTGCCCGAGGTCGAACGGCTCAACCCGAAAGTGCTGGATCAATGGCGGCAGGCCGGAGAGGTGGTGGTGGTCGACGTGGCCAGGCACGCGGTGTTCAAGAAGGGCCACATCCCCGGTGCCTGGTACCTGCTGCGCTCACGGCTGACGCTGGATGCATCCAAGCTGCCGGTGGCTGCGCGCTATGTGCTGACCAGCGAGGACGGTCTGCTGGCGCAGCTGGTAGCGCCGGAACTGGCGGCCTGTATCCCGGGGGAGGTTTACGTGCTGAGTGGGGGTACGCGCAGCTGGGAGCAGGCGGGACTGGCGATGGAACATGGCGAAGACAACCTGGCCTCGCCGCCGATCGACCGTTACAAGCGCCCCTACGAAGGCACCGACGCCCCGCGCGAGGCCATGCAGGCCTACCTGGACTGGGAGTTTGGCCTGATCGCGCAGCTCAGGCGTGACGGCACCCAT
>CBFCWF010000334.1:0-2321 GCA_965601425.1 uncultured Chromatiaceae bacterium
ATCCCTCAGTTTCAACGTTGGAGAGCAAGTACCAAAATGCAGAGGCCTCAGCCGCTTCCCTAAGGGCCGTCGTTAAAACATTCTGTCATTCTGGCCCGGGGGCTATGCCGCCCTGGTGATGGCGGTCGAGATGGTCATGGCTCAGTCGACTGAGCCCTTTGTCGTGGGGTTCCTGCACACCCGGATCGGGATCACCGAGAGGCTGGCGCCGGTCGAGCAGCTGATGGCCGGGTTGCTCCTGGGTGAGGTCGGTCGTTGACCGGAAGGACATCGATGATGCGTTTACGGAATTTCCTGATCAATTTGACTTTCGCCTTCGCCCTGCAGCAGCTGTCGGGCCTGGCTGCAGCGGACGATGATCGTGGCTGGATCGGAAAGGAAGCGGACACACTGCCCCTGTTCGATGCGCATATGCACTACAAGCGTGAGGCCTGGGGGCCGTTCCCGCCTGATGTGGTCTTGTCCTTGATGGATGCGAATGGTGTTGCCATGGCCTTGGTTTCTTCAACCCCGGATGAAGGGACCATCAAGCTATGGAAGTACGCGCCTGGACGGTTTGTGCCAGAAATGCGTCCTTATACCGGCAGCTTCGGCTCGTCTAACTGGACCAAATGGAACGAGGTTGGTGACTACATCGAGCAGCGCATTTCGGAGTACCCACACCAGGGTATCGGTGAGTTTCACCTGCATAGGATTGATCCGCAGGATGAGCCCCTGATGAAGAGAATTATCTCTCTGGCTTTGAAAAAAAACATTCCCTTGCATGTGCACTCCGATCACGAGCCCATTGAGTACCTTTACAGTTTGAACCCTGAACTGACCATCATATGGGCCCATGCCGGAATGACGGAGCCGCCGGATGTGGTTGACGACCTGATGACACGTTACCCCAGCCTCTATGCCGACACCTCGTATCGGGAAACCGACATCCTGATCGGTGCCGGAGGGATCGACCCTGAATGGCAGCGGGTATTGGAAAAACATGCCGATCGCTTCATGGTCGGCTCCGATACCTGGGTCAACGATCAGTGGGAAGAGTATGACCAGCTGATCGCAATGAATCGGAAATGGCTGGCGTATTTGACGCCTCGCACGGCAAAGAAGATTGCCTTTCAAAATGCTGAACGTCTTTTTGGCAGAAAGATTGATGCCAAAAAGGCAGGTGATCGGTAGGGGGCACGTCGGACATTGATCGCCGATTAAGTGTCTTCGGTCCAGCATCCGGCATCGTTGATTGACGAGGGCGAGGTTAGAGAAGCTGGCTGGAGATATGCATCTCAGGTTCACAAGCCAGCCCAACAACTGCGATCAGGTCTCCATCCAGACCGGCGCGTTGCCAATCTTCTCCAACAAATAATCGATGAAGATCCTGACTTTCGCGGTCAGGACATTCGATTTCGGATACACGAGCCATAGGGCTGTCTGGTCGTCGACCTTGTAGTCGGGCAGGACACGAACCAGCGAGCCCGCTGCGAGTTCGCGGTGAACGCTCCACAGTGAGTTCATTGAGATGCCTGCCCCCGCAATGGTCGCAATCTTCTGGCTCAAACCATCATCGACGATGAGCCGGCACCCGGCCAGACGCGGTTCGAACTGCCCTGTTGTGCCATCCCGCCCAATCAGCGGTATCGATGATTTTTCCTTGAAAGCGATCAGTTGGTGTGTCGCGAGTTTATCGGGATGTTTGGGCGTGCCATGTTGACTAAGGTATTCGGGCGATGCACAGAGGATTCGCATGTCGTCGGCCAATCTGCGCCCCTTCAGGCTGCTATCCGGGAGGACCGAATTGCGCAGCGCCAGGTCGAAGCTGCCCTGGATCAGGTCGAACTCCATATCGGTGAGTCGGAGGTCGAGGCTAATGCCAGGATGTGACGCTAGAAACTCGGGGAGAATCGGCGCGATATACAGCTGGGCGAACGTGCTTGGCGCCGTGAACCTCAGGGTACCCGTTGCCGACGCATTGCCGCGTCCCAGCGCCGCGTGGGCCGCATCCTCTTGTGCGAGGATCTCTCGGGCATAGGGCAGAAACTCTGCCCCCTCCAGCGACAGAGCCACCTTCCGCGTCGAACGGCGTAGGAGATCAGCCCCCAACGCCTTCTCGAGTTTCGCCAGTCTGGCGCTGGCCACCGCCGGTGCCATTCTCAGGTCGCGACCGGCTGCACTGATATTGAGTTTTTCGGCCGCAAGCACAAACAGCCGAATGCTCTTGGTATCCATTAGATTATATTCATTTATCGAATACTGAACTCCATTCTAGGCCATTTATTTGCTTTTTCCGAAACACTATCTTGTTGCCCAACACCTGATCGCTCCTCAACAGG
>CBFCWF010000335.1:0-2255 GCA_965601425.1 uncultured Chromatiaceae bacterium
GAGCGGCTGGGTATCGAAGTCATATTCGGTATGCCGGGGGCACATGTGCTGCCGATCTACGATGAACTGCACCGTTCCAGGGTGCAAACGGTGCTGGCCAAGCACGAGCAGGGCGCGTCCTTCATGGCGGGGGGCTTCGCCCGGATTTCTCATCGAGTATCCGCCTGTATCGCGACGGCGGGGCCGGGCGCCACGAACCTCGTTACCGGTATCGCGAACGCGTTTGCGGAGCAGCTCCCCGTCCTTGTCGTGACCGGCGAGACCTCTACCTACATCTTCGGTCGCGGTGGCCTGCAGGAGAGCTCCGGCGAGGGTGGGGCGATCGATCAGTCCGAGTTGTTTCGCGGCATCACCCGATACCGCAAGCTCATCGAACGCACGGACTATCTGCCCCAGGTGTTGAATCAGGCGACCCAGGCGTTGTTCGCGGCGCGGCCGGGACCTGTGCTGCTCAGCATCCCTTACAACGTTCAAAAGGAGCCGGTCGGGGAGGGCGCGCTGCGCCGGGTGCATTTTCCGTCGCTGCAGTCGCCCGACCCGGTGTCTGGTGCCCCGGTTGCGGAGACGGCCCGGCGGTTGGATGCCGCGCGCAACCCGGTGATCATTGCCGGGTACGGCTGTATCAAGGCCGGGGCGCGCGATGCGGTCGGTCGGCTCAGTGCCGAAATCGGAATACCAGTGGCGACCAGCCTGAAGGGCAAGGGCGTGGTCGCCGAGGGGTCCGAGCTTGCGCTGGGCAGCCTCGGGGTCACGTCGCGCGGTGATGCGCGTGATTACATCGAACGGCACGCCGACCTGCTGATTTTTCTCGGTGCCGGCTTCAACGAGCGGACCAGCTACCTGTGGGACGAACGCTTACTCGACGGTAAGCACGTCGTTCAGGTCGACCGTGATGCGGCACAGCTTGGCCGGGTGTTCTGTCCCGACGTTGCGATACTCGGGGATATTCGCGAGGTGGTGGACGATCTGACCGCCGAGCTGCGGCGGCTGCGGGTCGAGCCAAAGTCACTGACTGATCTGAAGAACCACCGGTACAGGCAACGCGATGGCGGCCCCGATCCCGGGCGACCCGAGGTTGCCGAGCCGCCGCGGGCGTTCGATCTGATAGGGGATTTCTACGATGCCCTGGCGCGGCGTTTCCCGCGCGATGCGATCGTTTTCGACGACAACATTGTGTTCGCCCAACGCTACTTCGATGTCTCGGATGGCAACCACTATTTCCCCAACTCCGGAATTTCGTCGCTCGGCCATGCGATACCCGCTGCAATCGGTGCGCGGTTCCATGCCAAGGAAAGCCCGCTCTTCGCGATTCTGGGCGACGGCGGTTTTCAGATGTGTTGTATGGAGATCATGACCGCGGTCAACTATGACCTGGCGCTCAATGTCGTGGTGATCAACAACGCCACGATGGGTCTGATCCGAAAGAACCAGTTCCAGCTGTACGGCGAACGCTATATCGACTGCGACTTCGTCAACCCGGATTTTGCCGCGTTGGCGGCCGCGTTCGGCATCAGTCATTACCGGATCAATGACAATGACGCTATCGATCGCCTGTTCGCCGACGCCGATCTCCAGGGTTCGATAAACCTGATTGAGATCCCGTTGGACAAGCACGCCTTCCCCAACTACCTGTCGGCCCGCTGATATGGATTTGCCGGCAAGGATCGCGGCGCAGCGGCAGCGCACCGAGGAACTCGAAACGGCGCTATGGGCCGGCGGGTTCGATGCCTCCTTACTCGAGCCCTACCAGGCGGCGTTTCGTGAGCTGGAGGATTTGATCGCGTCGCGCGGTGCGGAGCGGCGGCATCGTTTCGTGCTCGTGATTCCGGTTGCCGACAGCCCGCGACATCTCACTGCCTGTCTGGAAAGCCTGCTGTCGCTGTGTCGCGCGTTCGGTTACGGCGGCATCGAGCGCGGCCGCTATCGTCGGGTGGCCGTGTTGCTGGCCGATGACTCGGCCGATTCGGAAATGACCCGACGCAACCGCGATATCGCTGCGCGCCTCGATGCGGCCGGTATCGACATCGAGTACTTTGGCATCGAAGAGCAGTGGGCGTTGCTGCAGAGACTGGCGGACGCGCAACTCGGCACCATCGTCGGCGAACACCGGCCGGATGGCTTTGCGCGCAAGGGCCAGGCGATGACCCGCAATATCGCTTATCTGAGGCTTGCCGAGATGCAGGCGCGCCTCGACGACGGGCGAGGGCAGCAGCGGCTGCTGTTCTACACAATCGATGCCGACCAGACCTTCGGGG
>CBFCWF010000336.1:0-2239 GCA_965601425.1 uncultured Chromatiaceae bacterium
GGACATCGATGCCTTCTATGCGAGCGTCGAGCAGCGTGACCGTCCCGAATACCGGGGCCGGCCCGTCGTGGTCGGCGCCCTGCCCGGTCAGCGCGGCGTGGTCGCGGCGGCCAACTACCGTGCGCGGACCTTCGGCATCCACTCGGCGATGCCGATCGCAGAGGCCTGTCGCCGGTGCCCGCATGCGGTGTTTCTGCGGCCCGACATGACGAAGTATGCGCGCGTCTCGCGGGAGATCTTCCGGGTCCTCGCGACGATCACCCCGGTCGTCGAACCGGTCTCGATCGACGAGGCCTATATGGACCTGAGCGGGCTCGAGAAACTGCTGGGATCGCCGCTGGATGTCGGCCGGGAGATCAAGTCGCGCATACGCGAAGCGACCGGGCTTACCGCCTCGGTGGGCATCGGTCCGAACCGGCTGATCGCCAAGCTCGGTTCCGAACACCGAAAGCCGGATGGCTTGACCCTGGTCCCGCCCGATCAGGTGATGCAATTTCTGTCCCCGATGCCGGTGGCCAACCTGCGCGGCATGGGGCGTCGGACGCGGAACGTCCTTTCGCGCCTCGGGATCGAAACCGTCGCGCAGCTGCGCAGCATCCCGCTGCGATACCTTGAGGAACTGTTGGGCAGCAGCGCAGCGGCCGAATTCCAGGCCCAGGCACACGGCTTCGCCTCCGCCGAGGTGAAACCGGGGCGCAGGCGCAAAAGCGTCTCGAAAGAGACCACGTTCGAAGCCGACGTGCTCGATCAACGCACCCTGCGAGATGTGCTGCGCGGGCTGGCTGGCGAGGTCGCTGCCACGTCGCGCGGCGAGGGGCTGTCGGGCAGCGTCGTGACGTTGAAGGTACGTTTCGCCGGCTTCGAGACCCACACGCGCCAACGGAAGCTTCAGACGCCGACGCATGATGAGCGCGTGATCCGACGGGAAGCCTGGTCGCTGTTCCTGCACAGCGCGCTGCCTCGAAAACCGGTCCGGCTCATCGGCGTCGGTATTGGCGAATGGCAGACAGGCGGCGGCCCGGCGCAGGGTGACCTATTCCAAGGTCCCGCCGAGCGCGAACGCGATGAACGCCTGCTGGCGACAATCGATCGCGCCGCGGAGCGGTTCGGAAAGGGCGCGCTGCAGCTGGGCTGCAGGGCCCGGACGCGCGAACCCAAACCGGGATGAGCGGGCTGAACGGATAGGCACCGTGCGATACCCCTGGCAGACGTACGATCGCCTTCGATCGTCGCGTCTGCCATCGGTGCGGATGCCGTGGGCTCCGCACCATCGAATCAACCACCAACATTGGCCGGAAGCAGTGCAGCATGACAATGAATTACTCGTCGACCGGACCGGTCCATCGCGAGCTGATCCTCAGACTCCTCGGAGCGAGTCTGTTGTTGGCGGCGATAATGGGCGGAGTCAGCTACTATCGGACGTTCGATCGGATCGGCGACGATGTGTTGCAGCAGGCTCGGAACGAGATCGAGTGGCTCCGGTATCGTGTGCGCGAGCTGCTGACCGTCACCGAGCAACCGATCGGGGAAGTGATCGAACAGGCCATGCGTGAAGAACCCGACCGGGAGATCGATCGTCGGCACGGGCGATTTGCGTTTGCCCGGTTTTATTTCGCCGACGGGGAGTCGATTGCGCAGTGGATCGACGACGCTTCCAGCCTCGGACCGGATCTCGAACGGCAGATGGTCGCGTCGCCAATGCTCGGCATCGATCGGGCCGAGGTTGCGCCACTGACGGTCGGGGACCAGCGCTTCGTCGAACTGCGCCTTCCGGTAGCGACGCGGCTGGAACGCCGGGTGATCGCACATGCGCTGTTCGAGGTGTCAGACGCCGCCCGCGCCGAGGCCCGGCGCAATGCGCTGGTCACCGCCGCTTACGTGGTCTCAATCGTATTGCTCACCGCGCTGATCCTTTACCCGATCATCGCGACACTGCTGCGGCGACTCGCGCGTTACTCGCAGGGCCTGCTGTCGTCTAACCTGGAAACCCTGCAGGTGCTGGGCAGTGCGATCGCCAAAAAAGACAGCGACACCGATGCACACAACTACCGTGTGACGCTGTATTCGATACGCATCGCGCAGGCCGCCGGCCTGGATGACGCACAGATACGCGCGCTGATCAAAGGCGCCTTCCTGCACGATGTGGGCAAGATCGGTATCCGCGATGACGTATTGCTGAAACCGGGTCGCCTGGACGCGGACGAATTCAGGACCATGCAGACCCATGTCGACCACGGCC
>CBFCWF010000337.1:0-2190 GCA_965601425.1 uncultured Chromatiaceae bacterium
CATCGTCGTTCGGCTCCCATACCCAGTGGGAGGGGGACCACTATTACTCCAACAGTCCCTGGTGCCGACCGTTGCTGACTCTCATCAGGGATACCGTGGACGCCAAACATATGCAGGAACGCTACGGGCCGGGCGCGGCGCACAGCTACGTCCTACACAATGGGGCGTGTAGTTCGGGGGTCTGGGAGGCCGTATTCGGCACCGTCAACTCCTACAGCTGCCATGTCGGCCTCGCTCAAGGCATGCTGGAAATCGCCGGTGAAGAAGTCGCACGGCGGCATATCCACCCCGCGGCCTTCATGCACTTTCAGGCCATCGCCTTCGACAAGATCCCCACCGCGCTGACCTATTACTCGGGCCGCGGCGTCATCAAGCCGGGCGACTTCGTCGAGCTGCTGGCGCACGAGGACCTGTTGGTCGCGATCTCGCCCTGTCCGCTCGGTGACCAGCACGACATGACTGCCGTCGAGAACTGCACCTGTTACCCGGTCAGGATTGCGATCTACGAGGGCGAAGACGGCCCGCTCGAGACGGCACCGGACCCGCATCGCAAAACCATGAACGCCGTCGATTTCGTCAAGGCCGGCCGGCCCGGCATGGTGGTCGGCAAAGTCGGCACGAAACAATCGTAGCAACCGAAGGTCGACTAGATTTGGCGCCGGCCGCGGTAAAGCGGTCTGTTCAACTCAGCGCGGCGTTTGGAGTTCAGCCTTGGAGCCACTGTTTCGCATCCGTGACAACGCCCGGCTGATCCTGCGCTGGCTGTTGATCATCGTGCCTATCTCGGTGACAGTGGGCTCGGTGGTGGCGCTCTTCCTGTGGCTGCTGGATCTCGCCACCGTCACTCGTGGTGACCACCCCTGGCTGCTGTACCTGCTGCCGCTCGCAGGGCTGGCCGTTGTGTTCAGCTACCGCGTGGCCGGCCGGAACGCCGAGGCCGGCAACAACCTGATCCTGGACGAGATCCACAAACCCGGCGCCGGGGTGCCCGGACGCATGGCACCGCTGGTGCTGGTGGGCACCGTGGTCACCCACCTGTTCGGCGGTTCGGCCGGCCGCGAAGGTACGGCGGTGCAGATCGGCGCGTCCATCAGCGAGCGGTTCTGCTCCTGGTTCAAGTTGGATGCCGAAGACCGTCGGTTGATGCTGACCGCCGGTATCGCCGCCGGCTTCGGCGCCTGCTTCGGTACGCCCCTGGCCGGCACCATCTTCGCGTTGGAGGTCCTCGCGGTCGGCCGGATCAAGTTCGATGCGGTGATTCCCGCCCTGTTCGCGGCCGCGATCGCAGACCTGGTCTGCACCGCCTGGGGCGCGCCGCACACGCAGTACCAGATCGGCTACCTCGAAGAGGTCGTGCTCTGGCAAGAGCACATGGGCTTCAACCTGCTGCTGACGGGCAAGGTGATGCTCGCCGCCGTCGCCTTCGGCCTGGTGGGCTACCTGTTCGGCGAACTGATGCACCTGTTGAAGGATGTCTTCAAGGTAGTGCTGAAGAACGCCTACCTGATCGTGTTCGTGGGTGGCCTGATCGTCATCGGGCTGACGCACCTGATCGGCAACACCGATTATCTCGGCCTGGGCGTCGCTGCAACGCGGGAGGGGGGTGTCAGTATCCTCTCCGCCTTCGAGCCCGGCGGCGCAGAGTGGTATAGCTGGGCGCTGAAGCTGCTGCTGACGGCGATCACGCTGGCGGCGGGCTTCAAGGGCGGTGAGGTCACGCCGCTCTTTTTCATCGGCGCCACGCTGGGCAACACCCTGGCCTGGGTCCTGGGCGCACCGGTCGATCTGTTCGCCGCCCTCGGTTTCCTGGCCGTGTTCGCCGCGGCCACCAATACACCGCTGGCCTGCACCATCATGGGGGTCGAGCTGTTCGGCGCCGATCACCTGGTGTATTTCGCCATCGCCTGCTTCCTGGCCCATGCCTTCAGCGGCCACACCGGTATCTACGGCTCGCAGCGGATTGCGGTACCCAAGCCCGTCGAGGTCCGTCAGCACCTGACGTTGAGCGAACTGCGCAACCGGCAGGACCGTCTTCTACAGTGGCTCAAGAGGCAAAGGCAATGACAAGGCTGATTCATAGCAGGAGGCTGCTTTGGGCACATACCCTGAACTAGAGATCCTTCAGATCTACATCGACGAAGACCAGTCATTCGAAGGCCGCCCGCTTTATGACGCTATCGTCGAGGAGGC
>CBFCWF010000338.1:0-2130 GCA_965601425.1 uncultured Chromatiaceae bacterium
GTTTCTGAGGTGATGTAATGGCTGATCTGCACACAGTTAACAAATCGCCGTTCGAAAAGAACTCGCTGGAAGCAGCGATCAAGTTCTCGCAGGCCGGTTCCGCGATCCTGCTGATCGAGGACGGTGTCTACGGCGCCATGAAGGGCACCGCGGCCGAAGGCATGGTGAAAGACGCAATGGGTGACAAGAAGGTTTGCGCTCTGAAGTCCGATCTCATGGCTCGCGCCATCAAGGACGACCGCCTTATCGATGGCGTCGAGGTGGTCGATTACGCGGGTTTCGTCGATCTGGTGGAAGCCAACGACAAGGTACAGGCCTGGCTCTGAGGCCAGGTCGAAACACAAAACGCTTTCTGAGAGGAGATAGACATGCCTATCGAAGTAAATGGTAAGACCTTTGAAACCGACGAAGAAGGTTATCTGGCCAACATCAACGAGTGGGAGCCCGGCGTAGCCGAGGTGATGGCGAAGGAGGACGAACTCGATCTCACCGACGAGCACTGGGACATCATCAACTTCCTGCGTGAGTACTATGAAGAGTACCAGATCGCCCCGGCGGTCCGCGTGTTGACCAAGGCCGTTGGCAAGAAGATGGGCAAAGACAAGGGCAACAGCAAATACCTGTACGGGCTGTTCCCCTATGGCCCCGGCAAGCAGGCGTGTCGATACGCTGGTCTGCCGAAGCCGACCGGCTGCGTTTGATTCGCTGCTGATTCCCCGGGCGGCTCAGTGATGACCCGCCCGGCCCATCATACCTAGAGAGGTTTTCGGAAACATGTCGTTTCTGACGATCGCATTTGCCGTACTGTTCTATGCCGCTACCGTGCTGCTGGTGGTGGGTCTGGTCCGTCGCATCACGCTGTATTGGAAGACGCCGGCGCCGTTGAAGATCCCGACCACGCCGGCACCGGTGACCCAGGGCGGTGTCGTGCTGCGCATGTTCCGAGAAGTCGTGTTTTTCGAAAGCCTCTTCAAGTCGACCAAGTGGACCTGGCTGTTCGGCTGGCTGTTCCACATGGCGCTGTTCGCGGTGCTTTTCCGCCACCTTCGGTACTTCACAGAAGCGGAATGGATCATGGCGGCGGTGGCCTTTGTCAGCCCGCTGTTCAAGTACCTTGCGTTCGCGATGATCATTGGCCTGCTGGGCCTGTGGGCCAGGCGCCTGTTCGTCGACCGGGTGCGTTACATTTCGGCGCCGTCCGACCACCTGATGCTGATGCTGCTGTTGTTGATCGGCGTGAGCGGTACGATGACGACCTTCGTCGCGCACACTGACGTGGTCGCGGTGAAGGGCTTCTTCCGCGGCCTGATGACATTCAACTTCAGCGACATGCCGAACCTGCCTGCCGATCCGTTCATTGTCGTGCACCTGTTGCTCGTCGCCGCGCTGATGATCGTCTTCCCGATCAGCAAGCTGCTGCATGCGCCGGGCGTTTTCTTCAGTCCGACGCGCAATCAGATCGACAATCCCCGTGAGCAACGCCACGTCGCCGATTGGGCGCGTAGGCTGGAACAGTAGAACGGAAGAGAGTCAGCGAGCATGGCAAAAGTAGAGTTTCAGATTCCCGAGCTGGAAGAGTATCCGGAAATCCCGGCGGTCGTCTCCGGCACAATGGCGCACAGCAAGCCATACGTTGCCAAACCGGAGTTTCAGGCGCCGCTGAACTTTCCCGGCGAACTGCCTGACGATTGGCACGACAAGGCCATCGAGGCGATGGGGGATCTGCTGGGCAAATACCGCTCGCTGCAGGTTTATCTCGACTCCTGCGTGAAGTGCGGCGCCTGCACGGACAAGTGCCACTATTACCTGGGCACCAGCGATCCCAAGAACATGCCGGTAGGCCGCCAGGACCTGCTGCGCAAGGTCTACCGGCGGCACTTCACCTTTGCCGGCAAGTATTTCCCCAAGCTCGTCGGTGCCGAGGACCTGACCCGGGAGGTGCTCGACGACTGGTACAGCTACTTCCACCAGTGCTCGCAATGCCGCCGCTGCTCGGTGTTCTGCCCGTATGGCATCGACACTGCCGAAATCTCGATGGCCGCGCGCGAGATCATGGACCGCATCGGGGTGGGGCAGAAGTACTGCAACGAGATCATCGGGAAGGTCTACAAGATCGGCAACAATCTCGGC
>CBFCWF010000339.1:0-2026 GCA_965601425.1 uncultured Chromatiaceae bacterium
GATATCGGGGCCAAGGATGGTGTCTTCGAGCAGCACGAGTCGGACATCATCCGTAACCTGCTGCGCTTCCGCTCGGTCTGCACGAAAGACGTGATGACCCCGCGCACCGTGCTGCAGGCCGCCCCGGCCGGCCAGAGCGTCGGCGAATACCTCGAGAACGACCCGGCGCCGCGCTTCTCGCGCATTCCCCTGTACGAAAACGACTCGCCCGACCAGGTCATCGGCTACATGCTCAAGGACGAGCTGCTGGCGCGGATGATCGACGGTGGGCGCGATGCGCCGCTGCACAGTCTCAGGCGCGACATCATCACCGTGGCGCCCGACGAGCCGATCAGCAAGATGTTCAGCAAGTTTCTCTCGACCCGCGAGCACATCGCGCTGGTGGTCGATGAGTTCGGCGGTACGGCCGGTATCGTCACCACTGAAGACGTGATCGAGACCCTGCTCGGCGTGGAGATCGTCGATGAGTCTGATCAGGCGACCGACATGCAGGCCCTGGCGCGCGCGCACTGGGAGCGGCGGGCGCGGCGGCTGGGGTTGATCGAGGACGAGTCCGTGGGATCGGCGTGACGCCCGCGCGAACCCGGCTCTCTCAACACCTGCGAACAGTGGTTAGCGTACCTGCCGGGTCTGATGCCACTTCTTATGCTCTCCGGTTCACCGTCGGCGTTGGCTTGGTCAGCTGAAGGCCGACAGGCACGCTATGCGCTAGGCTCAGCAGAAATGGTGCCAACGCCCTTTATGTCCAATAAAAACAATGGCATGGCTTGCCGGCCGGCAGACTCCCGTTCCCTGCTGTAAAAGCAGCCGACAGCCGTCAGGGCAGGCGTTCGACCGTGCGCTGAGGCAGCGCGTCGTGCAGGCGCTTGAACTCCTGGATCGCGAGCGACTCCGCGCGGGCCGCCGGATCGATCCCCAATGCATTGATCTGTGCGTCGTCGAGCCAGGCCTTGAGATTGTTGCGCAGCGTCTTGCGGCGATGGGCGAACGCGGCGGCGACCAGTGTGGAAAAGCCTGCCATCTCGGCCGGTGCGACCAGCGGTGTCGTCAGCGGTACCAGGCGCACCAAGCTGGAATCCACCTTCGGTCGCGGATCGAACGATTCCGGTCCGATGTCGAACAGTGCGCTGACCTCGCAGCTCACCTGCAGCATCACGGACAGCCGGCCGTAGGTCTTCGATCCCGGGCCGGCCGCCATGCGGGCAACAACCTCCTTCTGCAGCATGAAATGCATGTCTTCGACGGCGTCCGCCTGGCCAAGGAGGTGGAACAGCAGCGGGGTCGAAATGTTGTAGGGAAGGTTGCCGACCAGTCGCAGTCGCGGTCCGGCACCACGCAGTTGGCGAAAATCGAATGCGAGCGCATCGGCGTTATGTAGTCGCAACTCCCCAAGGCCAGCGCTGCGGTCCTTCAGTGGTTCGATCAGGTCGCGGTCGAGCTCGATGGCGTCCAGTGCGCCCACTCGTCCAAGCAGCCCGCTCGTCAACGCCCCCTGGCCCGGGCCGATCTCGACCAGGCGCTCTCCCGGCAGCGGATTGACCCGGTTGAGGATATGCTCGATGACGCCCTGATCGTGCAGGAAGTTCTGGCCGAACCTTTTCCTGGGACGGTGGCTCAAGGGGTTAGCCTTCCAAAAGTCAGAGCAATTAATGCGTTAAGCTTCGGGCAAAACCAAAGGGCTGCGCAAATCAGGAGGTCAGGTTTGCGGGGGAGAAGCGAGTGGGTCGCTTCGATTTTCGCGGCGGCGAAAAGAAACCGGGAGGAAGGTTATCCTCGCCTTTCCGCGAGTTGAGCAGCCTGGCTGACGCCAGTGCTAGACATGCCCGCATACTGCTTCTCATCAATTGACCGCGGTTGCCTTTCGTTTCATCGCCACGTGCAGAGCCTCGAGGCTTTGATTTGTCATCGCCAAGCCTCGGTTCCCTACTTCCGGCATTCCGCGCCATAGGTCGAGGGCTTTTTTGTAAGCCGCCTCGGCTTCTGTGAAGCGCCCTTCTGCACGATAGATTTCTCCGATATTGTGCAT
>CBFCWF010000340.1:0-1996 GCA_965601425.1 uncultured Chromatiaceae bacterium
ACCGCGTAGCCGATCAGCGAAAGAAAGGTCAGCAATGCGGTCAGCGGATTCACGAGCAGCGCCAGCATGCCCATCGCCAGCGCACCGATCAAGAGCGCAAACACCAGCGCATCCCGACTGCTGACCGCGCCCTGGGGCAACGGCCGCCCACGGGTACGTCCCATGATCGCATCGATTTTCTGATCGACGACATGATTGACCGCCGCCGCCGACCCCGCCGCCAGCCCGATCCCGAGGGTGCCGAACACGAGCGCATCCAGCGGCACCATACCCGGGGCAGCGAGCAGCATACCGACAATTGCGGTGAATACGATCAACGCCACGACGTTGGGCTTGCACAACTCGAGATAGTCACGCCAGCCGGCATGGGTGGTCTTCAGTGCTGTGGTCGCCATAATCGATAGTTCAGGTAAACGAGTGAAACAAGCAGCAGCGCGGCCACGCCATTGTGGGCCGTCGCCACCCCCAGTGGCAAATGCAAAAGCACGTTGCCGATGCCCAGTGCCACCTGCAGCAGCAGTCCGCCGAGCACAAGTGCCGGGCCGACCAATCCCTCGCCTGCGCGCAGCATTGCGACGGCCAGCCAGCCGAGAAACAGAAACGTCACGAGCGCACCGATCCTGTGGGTCATGTGGATCGCGGTGCGTGCGGGATGCTCAAGGACCCCGTACTCATAGTCCACGCCGATGCCGCGCCACATCACGAAGGCCTCATCGAAGTCCATCTCCGGGACCCAGCTTCCCTGGCAGGTCGGGAAATCGAGGCAGGCAAGTGCGGCATAGTTGGAACTCGTCCAGCCGCCCAGCGCGATCTGTGCCGTCAGGACGAGCAGAGCGACACCGGCCGCGGTGCGCCAACGGCGACTGCCCGGCGGCGGTTGGCGCGGGTTGGTACGCAGCGCGAGCAGCACCAGCAGCGCGAACGTCGCGAAACCACCGAGCAGGTGTCCCATGACCACAACGGGTTTCAGCAGCAGGGTCACCGTCCACATGCCGAGTGCGGCCTGGAAGGTCACCAGCGCGAGCAGAAAGGTCGGCAGCCAGACCGGCTGCCCCGGATCGCGTCGACGCCGGACCCAGGACCAGATCGCGATCAGTAGGATCACCAGGCCCAGCGTCCCGGCGAAATAGCGGTGCACCATTTCCTTCCAGCCCTTCGCCGGCTCGAGGGGCCGTTGTTCCAGGTAGGTCTTGTCCAGGACATGATCCTCACTGGCCGGCACGGTCAATTGACCATAACAACCGGGCCAGTCGGGGCAGCCCAGACCCGCGTCGGCGAGGCGCGTGTAGGCGCCGAGCAGGATCACCGCGAAAGCGAGCAAACAAGTGTAAACGATGAAGCGATGGTACATCTGTGCGCGAAGCTCAACCGATCTGCGAGGTTTTCAGCAGCTTTTGCAGGTCTTTGATCATGCCCTTGGTCGGCACATCGAGATCGTAATACATCATCAGGTTGCCAAGCGGGTCGACCAGGAAAAACTGCTCACCGTCGCTACCGAAACCCGAGCCGCGAAAACTCTCGAACAACGGGCCGGCCGCTGGCCCGCTGACCACCCAACGCAAGTCCGTGTGCTGGTCGGATATCTGTTGGACAAACTGTGGCGCGGGATCCTGTTCGAGGACCAGCAGGCGCTGTACGCGCGGTATGTCCTTGCTCATCGCCAGCCGTATCTGGCGGGTCAGGTAGAGCTGCTCCACGCAACGCGCATCGCATTCGCCCGGCGCAAAGATCACGTAGGTCCAGCGACCGCGCAAGTCCGCCTCACCGAATGCCGGGCCGCCCGGTCGTGTGAGGCCGACAGGCACGAGCGGACGCGCCGGCGCGACCAGCGTGCCGGCGTTCGTGGTCGATACGGCGCCCGTCTCCTGGTAATTCTTCCACACGATCCAGGCCGACACCGGTGGCAGCAGGAACAACGCGAAGATGACCAACAGCTTGATCCGATTGCGCCGGACCTGGCGGTCGTCAAGCCTCGACATGATCATCCCGATCATCG
>CBFCWF010000341.1:0-1856 GCA_965601425.1 uncultured Chromatiaceae bacterium
GTAATGGTTTTCTAGGTTCTTCTGCACGACAAATCCGAGGTTCTCGTAAAAGCGCTTGGCCCTGTCGTTTTCGTGCAATACCTGAAGTCGTAGAGGACGATTCTGAGCACGAGCATTGGCTATGAACTGCTTCATCAACGACGATCCGACACCCTGCGCTCGGTGGTCGGCCTCGATGAGAATTTCGTACAGCCAGTCGTGGTCATACTTATGTTCTAGAACAACTACGCCGATTGCATCGTCTTTTATCGTGATGATTCTCGCGGGGCGGTCCTTCTGCCACTTCCGGTCGAACCAATCTCGTTGAAAAGATTCGTCCCAACTCCCGAACTGCCGAACCACAACATCACGATATGACTGTTCGTGGAGTTCGTACAGCCATTCGATATCCCCATCCGTGATATCTCGAAGTGAGCATTCGGTGGTCATCTCTACCTGGCAGGCCGATGCCGTGATGAAGGCGGCATCGGCTGAGGAGTCATCAAGACAGTTTCGATGAGACCAGGCGATTCAGGCTGACCCCGGATTCTGCCGCCTTGATAGCCAGCGCACGATGAACTTCAGGCGGCACGCGGACCATGAACTTGCCGCTGTAGGCACGCGTGGACATGGGATCCGGAACCGGCTCCTTGTTCTTCTTCAGGTCTGCCACCGTTTCCCGGACCAGCTTGCGGATGCCGGCCAGCGCTTTCTCTGGCGTGTTCTCAAGCCAGCTCAGGCTCGGGAACTCGGCGCACAGGCCAACGTGCTCCTGATCTTCCTCGGACCAGGTGACGCGGTAGGTGAAGTGATCAACGTATCTAGCCATCTGTACTCTCGACTCGCTCAATCGCCAACAGCACCTGGCGAACCTGGTACGGCTTCGCCTTGCCCCTGGCGTTCTGAATGTTTACTCGCGGATCCCCGGCCCACGGTGTCTTGTAGACGCGATGGCTGGAGCCCGATTTTCGTGCCTTGCCGAAATAGTGGTCGCAGACCTTGCAAAGATCAGCGAAGCGAACCCCCTTCGGGTTGCGCCGCATCTTCGTAACCATATCGGCGATATCAGGCACTGAGGAATGATATCATTACTGATATCACAGTCAAGCCAGGGCGTATACCCTCAGATCGCCCCTTCGCGGATGTCAATGACCTTTGCCGGCACGGCAGGCTTACTGCAGTAGTCCGCCCAGTCAGCCATCAGCCGGGCACGCTTTTCGAGCAGGTCGCCACGCCGATAGGCCGCCTCGGTCTTGTCGCGAAGGGTGTGGGCCAGCGCCATCTCCGCGACATCCGCCGGATAGTTGGTCGTCTCGGCGCACCAATCGCGGAACGTGGAGCGGAAGCCGTGCACGGTGATATCGGTTCGCCCCAGGCGCTTCAGCACCTGCAACATGGCGATGTTGGACAGATGACTGCCGCGCTTGTGGCCGGGGAACACGTAGCGCTGACTGCGGCCGTCGACTGCCTTGAGAAGCGATACGGCGGCATCCGACAAGGGTACCCGGTGCTCGCGTTTCGATTTCATGCGTTCGGCCGGGATGACCCAGGTCCTGCGGTCCAGGTCGAACTCCAACCACTCGGCCTGGATCACTTCATTGGTCCGGGCGGCGGTCAGGATGGTGAACTCGAGTGCCCGTGAGGCGACGCCAGGGTCTTTACGCAGTGCCTGCAGGAAGGCGCCGGCCTCGGTGTACGGCAGCGCCGCGTGATGCTTCACCCGGGACACCAGGCTCGGTCGTGGCAGGAGCTTGTCCAGGTGCCCGCGCCAGCGGGCCGGGTTGTCGCCGCCGCGATAGCCGCGGACCGCTGCCCAGTCGAGGACGGACTCTATGCGGCCCCGCAAGCGACTCGCGGTCTCGGTCTTGGTGGTCCAG